>NZ_JBIAMB010000014.1:0-199475 GCF_042873895.1 Streptomyces sp. NPDC004435
TTCACGCCGTGACGGCGGTGCTTCTGGGAGAAGTCGGCCCGGCTGTCGCCGACCCGGTCGCACTCGGCGAGCGTCCCGTCGAGCAGGACATGATCGGGATCGGCCTCGCGCATAGCCCGCAGCAGGCCGGGTGCCCGACCGGACAGGTGTTGGACGACGGCTTTGACGTAGGCGTGGGCGGTGCCGACGGATATGCCGAAGCCGGCCGCGATCTGCGCGAGCGTGTCGTGCCGCCGAAGATAGACCAGCCCCACGAGGGCACGCTGGTGGGGCGGCAGTTTGCAGCGTCGGTCACCCTCACGGGTGACGATGAGCATGGATACCCACTCGACCAGGGCGTGCGGCAGGTCGAGTGCGGCAGGATGGGGAACCAACAGGGCTCCTGTGCCGATGGGTTGAGACTTCGAACACCTCCCTCAACGGCACGGGAGCCCTGTGCGTTGCGGTCCTCATCCTGACTCGGTCTGGGTCACTCGATCAGTGGCCACTCTGAAAGAGCTCAGTGAAAGGTGATGCTGCCGTCGGCGTTGACCTCCTCGCGCACCGTTTCGACGTGATGCTTCCAGGCAGGGCCTGTTGATCACGCTCACTGGGCCCTCCGCCAGGTCACCACCGAACCGGTGCCCCGGCGGACGATCCGCAGCAGCCGCCTGCCTTCGTCGTCATCGATCTCACGGACCCGCACGCGTTCAGCCACGTGATCATTCTGACGGTCACGTGCTGTCCACCACAGGAACCGGACGACACGTCATGACAGGGCGAAGGTCGCTCGATGCGGCATTAGGTCGTCGTCGGCAGCCCACCGCGCGGCCCTACTGCTGCGACAACCCACCGGTAGAAGCCGGAAGCCGGCACGTTCAGCACCTGGCACAGCCGACGTGCTTCGTACAGGTCACGATGGTCGGAGATGAACCGCCAGCTGCCGGTCATCGGCCCATACGTCCGAACCGAACCCCTCGGGGCCGACGGCGCACGGGGTGATACAAGCGCAAGAAGGGTATCCGGAGCCTCGCCCCCGCGCGCAGCACCCGCGCCACATTGGGTCCGGCTGCGTCGCCGCCGTGTCCGCGCCGGCCAGCACAACAGCGGCGGCCGCGAGGTCATCGGAGAAGCCGGCGAACCAGTTGTTGGGGTCGGACTGACCGTCGACTTCGGCAGACCCGGTCCTCGCCCCTTTGTCGCCATCGACAGAGCCCATCGCTGCCGCGGCCGTCCCGCTCGTACGCGACGAGACGGACGCGACCGTCTCTCGAGGTACCTGGCGCTGTCTGCTGCGCCGGCGGATCTCGCCGCCATGCGGTTCATGATGCGAGAAACGGGCGATGCCCTTGCGGGTCTCTCGCCATTGGGACGGCGAGAGACCCGCGGGCTGGCGACCACGCCCGGCTGAGCGCTCCCGGTGAACGCGCCTTCGCCCAGCTGAAGTCCTGGCGACTGCTCCGCCGGGCCAGATGCTCCACCCGACGATTCAGCACCCTCGTCCAGGCCGTTCACACGTTGCTGACCTGCAACTATTCAGGATGGAAGAGGCCCACTCACGAGGGATCTTCGCCTCCAGTAGCAAATTTGCTGGACGCCATTCCGTAACGTGATCGGCTCTACAGAAGCCGCATCACTGGGGTTCGCAAAAAGAAGTCCCAGTCGGCCCATTCGAAGAGGCAGACGGACAGAACGGCCAGATCCGACGGGTCGCCCAAATTCCATCGCCCGCCAATCCGCTTGCCTACAGGCTCGCCGCCCTCTATCAGACGGAGCCCGATCTTGTGTGGCACAAGTGTCACATCGAGATTTTCCCCCTTGAACGTTACTGATCGGTGCGAGGGCAACAGGGAAGAAGTGGCGGACACTTGGAAAGGTTTCCCGTCCAGTATTCCCTCACAGCCGTGCAAGACCGCCATCCTCGACAGCCGTCCAGGAGCAGCGAGTCGGTCGACCTTGAGGCGGTCGACGCCCCTCAAAGAGATGCCCCATTGCTCCGCCCCATCAGCAATGTCGGACGGCAGGTCCCTCGGACCGGGCCCCCTGGTGAGTATGCATTCACCACGAGAACTAGCACCGTTCGCATACGCAGCAGCAACTGCTGCAGGGGCTCGCCAACGGTTGAGAGGCACGCCTCTCCTCAGTACGAGTTCAGTCATCGCTCTCCTCTTCGAACTGGGCAGCTAGGCATTCAGCCCATCACCCGTGACCACGTGTTCGTGGCCCGTGACCAGAGCGATCGTGTCGCCCATCCAGCCAGTCCAGAACCCGTAGCGTCTCGCACTCGGCCTTGAAGCGCCCCACTGGCGGCGGATTGCCCGATGTAACCAACAGCATCTGAGGCCGTCGTCGTCTTCCCCATTGCCTTGTCAGCGAGGAGGTGGGCGGGGGTTCCGATGAGCGCTCCCGCAGCAGCGCCTGCGACCGTAATACAAACGATCGCAGCGGGACCGCAAGCCGCTACCGCGACGAATCCGGCAGCGAAACCTACACCTATCCCGATCGCCTCATGGACGCCCGTTTCTGTGAGCCACTCGGGATTGGCAAGACGTTCGTCCCATACTTCATGCTTGGTGTTATCCCATGCCGCACTGAAGTTCCCCTTCTTGATATTTCCCCAAATTTTGTCCTTCTCTCGCTGTGCTGCGGCCTCCCTCTCAGCTTTTCGGTCGTCAGCCTCCTTCTTGGCCTGAGCATTCTTCTCGGCGTCGTAGTGGAAGACCTTGTAGTTCGCCGGATCCGCCCGGTACGCCTTGTACTTGCGCTGGGACTCGGGGTCCTTGCGCGGCTCCTGTACCCAGACGTACTTGCCGTTCTTCTGGGTGTAGCCGCCGGTGGTCAGGCCTCGTTCCTGGGCCCAGTAGTAGTCCAGGGCTCCGTTGCCGCCGACCGGGCCGTCGGGGCGCAGGCCCGTCGGGTCCGACTTGGTGAGCGGGTTGTTGTGGCCGTAGGAGTACGCGTTCATCTGGGCGGGGTCGGCGAAGTCGATGATCGGGTCCACGGAGAGGAAGCGTCCGAGGGCCGGGTCGTACTCGCGGGCGCCGAGGTGGGTCAGGCCGGTGGGGTCGTTGGTACCGCCGACGAAACCGCGGGTGCCGAAGGCCGTCGGCTGGGAGGTGCGCAGCTCGCCGAAGGGGAGTTGCTTGCGGTGGGTGACGGCCAGGGTGCTGACGTCGATGGCGGTCAGGGCGGTGCCCTGGTGGTCGCCGACGAGGTAGGAGATGGCCGATCCGGTGTGGACGGCGACGGTCTCGCCGGCGTGGGTGTAGTAGCGGGTGGCGGTCTTCGTCGTGCCGTTGGCGGCCAGCTTCAGTTCGTCGCCGTTGGGCAGGGTCAGCACCTTGGTGCCGTCCGCGTTCCTGGCGAGGAGGCGGTTGCCGTCGGCGTCGTAGAGGTAGCTGGTGGTCTTGCCCGCCTCGGTGAGGGTGGCGAGGTGGCCTTCGGCGTCCCAGGTGAGGTTCTGGGTCCGGGTGCCGATGGTGCGGTGGGTGGTGTTGCCGGTGGCGTCGTACTGGAAGGTGCTGACGCGTCCGTTGTCCGGGCCGCCGGTGACGGTTGCCTGGTCCACCGCGTGCGGTCGCGCGGATCCGCCGGGTGTGTAGGCGGTGGTGGCGCCGGTGAGCTTGTCCTGCTGCTCGGTGCGGTTGCCCAGCTTGTCGTACCCGTACGTGAGCCAGTACGCGTCCGGACCGCCGACGCCGGCGGTGTTCGGTGCCGTGGCACAGTCGGTCTTCGCCGTCCAAGCCTCGGTCAGCCGGCCGAGCTGGTCGTTGGTGAAGCACTGGCGGTCGGTGGACGCGGTGGCGTCCTGGCCGGTGGTGCTGGTGATGCCGGTGACGTTGCCTGCGGGGTCGTAGGTGTAGAGGGACCGGTCGACGCGCTGGGGTGCGAGGTAGCGGTCGGTGACGCGCTCGACGAGCCGCCCGGTGTGGGGGTCGTACGCCTGGTCCCGCCAGACCTTTTTGTCGAGGGAGTCGCCGAACTCGGTGCGAGTGGGCCTGCTGAAGTGGTCGTATGTGACGTTGGCGACGAGCACGATGTCGCCGCCCCGCGTGGTGCGGTACGGAAGGTCTTCGGCGTTGTAGCTCGTGATGACTGTCTCGGCGCCGATGTTTCCGATCGCCGGGTTCTCCGTCCAGCGCAGGGCGCCGGTCTTCTCGTCGTATCCGTACTCCCAGTTGTAGGTGCCGGCGAGGCCGCCTGCGGCTGTGGGGACGGTGAGGCTGGACGAGGTGGGCTGGTACCGGTCGTTGTAGCCGCCGGCCTGTTCCTTGTACTCGGCGCCGTCGGCGTATCGGCTGCTGCTGGTGAGCTGGCCCTTGGCGAGTGTGTCGTACGTCCACTTCGCGAGGGTCGTGGTGCCGTTCTTGAGCTCGGTCTTGCGCCCGAGCTTGTCGTAGACCGTGGTCAGGGTGGTGTTGCGGGCGTCCTTCGCGGTGACGATCCGGCCCAGGGCGTCGTAGGTGAGGGTGCTGAGGCCCTTGTCGGGGTCGTCCACCTCGGTCTTCTGCCCGCGGCTGTCGAACGTGTACGACCAGGTGTTGCCGGCCGGGTCGGTGACCGACGTCGGCTCGCCGTACTTGCCGTACGTGTAGGTCGTGGTCTGCGGCTGGGTCTGTCCCGCGCCGGCGTACTGGGTGAGCTGGGTGGTGCGGCCTCTCGCGTCGGTCACCTTCGTGGTGGCCGTGCCGCCCTTCGGCGGTGTGACGGTGACTCGGTCTCCGTCGTAGGCCGTGTTCGTCTCCCACTTGAAGTCGCCGAGGTAGTAGGAGGCTGCCTTGGTGACCCGGCCCAGGCCGTCGTAGGTGTTCTTGGTGACGTTGTCGACCTGGTTCTCCTCCTTGGCGGTGTAGAGGTTGGTGGAGGGGGCGACGTCGCCGTAGTAGGCGGCGAAGTTCTTCCAGGCCCAGCCGCGGGTGTCGTAGCGGGTCTCGGTCAGGACAGTGTGGGTGGTGCCGTAGGCCGGGGCCTGAGTCTGGCGCGCGCGGAACAGGCCGTCGTACAGCGTGTGTGTGACGCGGTACTCGCCGTTCTGCCTGAGCGTCTTCGTGGTGACGGCGTTGGCCTGCGTCTTGGAGATCTTGTACTCGTAGGCGACCGACGGCTGGGTGGCGTGGTCGGCCTTGGGCCAGCCGGGCTGCCAGACCTTCAGGACACGGCCGAGGCCGTCATGGACGGCGTCGGTGCGCTTGCCGTTGGCGTCCACGGTCGCCGTGGCGACGCCGCGCAACGGGTCGTAGGTCGTGGTCGTGGCGTGGTTGAGCGCGTTGGTGACCTTTACGGACGTGGGAATGCCCGTGGCCGGGGTGTACGCGGTCGTCGTGGTGTTGCCGAGCGCGTCGGTGTCGGTGAGTTCACGACCGTGCTGGTCGTAGGTGTGCTTGGCGGTGGTGAGGTGCCCGGTGCCTGCGGCGTCCTGTTCGTCGAGGCGGGTGACGTCCCCCTTCACCGGGACAGCGGTGAGCGTGGTCGCGTTGTCGTAGTAGCGGCGCTCGGTGGAGATCAGGTCGGCCGGCAGCATCGTCGGCGAACCACAGGGCTTCGCCACGGTCTTGATCTCGGAAGGCAGGCCGAGGATGTCACCGGGCGCGTAGGTCGTCGTGGTGCACTCCTCGTCGCCGGACTTGGCGGTGTCGCCGAGCCGGGATTCGGTGAGGAGGTTGCCGTTTCCGTCGAAGGTCCGCTGGGTCTCAGTGGTGCGCCAGCCCTGGCCGACGGCGGTTCGGGTTCTCTCCTTCGCTCCGCCGGTGATGTAGGCGTGGCGGGCGGGCAGTCCTCCGGCGCGGTTCTCGGTCGCGGTCGCGGCGGACACCCAGGGGGTGTAGCTCGTGGCGCTCACCAGCTCGCCGCCGTCGCCGTTGTAGGTGGCCTCTTCGCGAACCATGCCGGCGAACGCCTCGTGATCAGTGACCGCAACAGGAGTCCCATTGCTGTCCTTGACCTCGTCACCGGGGATGCCGCGGAAGTAGCGGTACTCCTTCAGTGTCTTCGCGAAGGGGTCCGCGCCGACACGCTCCTGCACCAGGCCGAAGCCCTTGCGGTCGCTGTAGGTGAGGTGCTCGGCCTTGGTGAACTCGTCATCCTGGGCCAGCGTCCACTTCATGCCGCCGGGGTAGCTGTATCCGGTGCGCTTGGCCGGGGCGCCGCCGGTCTTGTCCTCTTCGAGGACGAATTCCACGGCGTAGGCGTGGAACCAGTCGAGATAGGGCTCGTAGTTCTCACCGGGTGCCTGGGGAGGGGACCACTTCACGGGGTAGCAGCGCCGGGTGTTCGACGAGGGCGAGGGAACACTGCTCTCGGAGCAGTCCTGAGGGGTGTAGCCGATGCCGATGGTGCCGCCGGACTCGGTGTGGATCGCGGTGACGCGGTACCGCCTCAGAGCGGGCACTGGGTCGGGCTTGCCGCCGGTCGTCGCTCCCAGCACCCGGTTGGGCAGCGAGGTGCCGTTGAAGCCGACCGGGGGCAGTGTGACGTCTCCCGTGCCGGTGTGGCCGGTGCGGGTGATGGACTTCAGCCACAGGGGCGCTGTGCCGTCGCCGGTTCCGGGGAAGTTCGAGTCCAGCGCCCAGGTGTCGACTGGTGTCCAGGCGCTCCCCGACCAGTCCTGGGAGACGATCGTGGTGAGCTTGTAGCGGGTCCAGAAGGACGGCGAGTAGCGGTTCTTGCACTCGGTCCCGGAGGCGCAGTACTGGTCGAAGGGTACGTCGGGCCAGTTCTTGGCGTTGGCGGCGTCGAAGGTGGTGCAGCCTGTGATGCAGCGTTCGGAGTAGTTGAACGCGACCCGGACGGGTGCCTGGGTGTAGACGGTGTCCGTCCGCAGGCCGTACTCGATGCGCTTCAGGTAGCCGCTGCGGTCGTACTCGGTGGCGGTGGAGGATCCGGTGTTCGGGTCGACGTTGCGGCCGTAGTGGTTGGTCTCCTCGCCCCAGTAGTACGTCATGGCGTCGCCGTGCGGGTCGACGACGTAGTCGAGGTTCCACCGCCAGGCCTGCTGGCACCAGGCGTCCTTGAAGGACGCGTTGTAGCAGGGCTCGCCATCGTGGTTGCCGAAGACGGGGACGGTCCAGGTGGAACGGGTCTCGTACTTGCCGGAGACCCAGCCGTCCAGACGGTTGGCGCCGAAGTAGTACTGGGTGCCGTCGGGCGTGGTCACCTTCCAGTACTCGCCGTTGTCGTCACCGTTGTTGTCGCCGAAGTTGTTGCCGGCGACGCTGACCGCCTTCTCGATCGTGGTGCCGTCGTCGGACTCCAGGTGCCACTTTCCGGTGGCGCTGTCCTTGATCAGCTGGTTGGTGCGGCCGTTGAGGTTGAGGACGGCGTTGTCCTTCTTCCAGCACAGGTCGCCGACCCTGGCGGTCGCGTAGTTGCTCCCCGCCTTGTCGTCCATGCAGGACACGTACTGTCGCTCGACGTAGCCGGGCTCCATCGTCCACCCGTCGCCGATGCCGCCGGGCTGGTTGTTGGTGGCGGCGGTGCGTCCGTCGAGCGAGGTGGAGCTGTAGCCGATGGACAGCTTGGGGCTGACGTCGCCGGGGACGTCGGGAACGGTGAGGTCGTAGCTCCAGTTGAAGCCGCCGCTGCTGCCGCCCGCCGACCATGAACCGGAAGGGGACAGGGGCGTCGCCGAGTAGTTGCCGGAGGCACCGGCGGCACTGGCGGTGGCCGCCAGCACGGTTGCTTCTCCGGCCATGGCCGAGAGGGAAACCGGCGCGCTGAGCTTTCCGGTCTCGGTGTTGTTGACCGTGGGCAGGTCGGTCGTCTTGTCACACCCCTCAGCCTCGGGGGTGGTGAGCGCGCACGCGGGCAGGGCCTTCAGCTGCAACCGCGAGGCCCAGTCGCCGCCGTAGGCGTTGCGGAAGGCGTCATAGTCGACCTCGACCTCGACGTCCCCCGTCGAGGTCTGCATGGGTTGGACGGCGAGCACGACGCCCTCGACCCCGAGCCGATCCGCAGCCTTCCGATCCAGAACGCGGACCCGAGCCTTCTCTCCGCTCCTCGCGCCTGGCTGGAAGACCCGGACACCGGAGACGGTCGAATCGGCCAGCGGAAGTTGCGAGGCGCTGGTCTTCGCGGATCGCCGGAGTACGGATGCCTGGTTGAGGCTCTGCTCGCCCGCGGCAGCGGCGGGCCATGTGACGTCGGGAGCCTTCCAGGTGGTGTCGGTAGCTGCCCGACCGCCGGCCTTCGTGGCGCGAGGCGTCACCGGTTCGACCTGTATGGGGTCGACCTGTTTCGGTGCGTCCGGCGTCCAGGCGACGGCAGCGGCTGCGACGGGCCCGCCCAGCAGGCCCGCTGCCAGAAACCCAGCCGTCAGGACTGAAACCGTCCCGGCCATTTGACCGGATCTAGATGTTCTTCTCATGTGCGGTTGCCCCACCCCTTTGATGCATGCGCAATACATGCAGATCGTCAACCGGCCGAAGTTAGCAAGTTCAAGATCGAAAGAGAACAGCTAATCGAAAAATAGGATGCGAATAAATCAGGTCGAGATCAAAGTTGCAGGTCAGCCCCCATGTCAGCCCCAATTTGCACCGGGTGGACGAAATGCTGACAAGCCGCAGAGGCGTGCCCCCTGACGTCAGAACCGCCCTCCGCACGATCTAGTGTTCGGTTCGATCCACCCAGGGAGGGGAAAGCGTGAAGAAGCGAATCAACAGAAAGAGACCGGTGCTGGCCGCCGCCGTCGTAACCGCCACGGCAGCGGCACTGCTGGGTACGGCACTCGTGCCGCTGGCACAGGCCGCTCCTGCCGCCGATGCCACTGAAGCGGGGCTCACGGCCTCACCGCCGCCGTCGCCCGAGGAACTCGCCATCCGGCAGGCGAGGGAGACCGGCGGGCAGGCCGAAGTCGTCGCTCGTCGTACCGAGAACTCTCAGCTGTTCGTCGACGCGTCGGGCACGTTCACCGAAGACCGCTATGTGCTTCCCCGGTGGACGATGCAGGACAACGCTCTGGTTCCCATCGACACGACGCTCACCAGGACCGATGACGGTCGCGTCACCACGCGCGCGACCAAGGCCGACATCTCGTTCTCCGCCGGTGGCAGGGGGACGACCGTCACGCTGGGCCACAACAACCAGTCGTTCGCTCTCAGCTGGCCGAAGGCGCTTCCGGAGCCGAGGCTCGACGGTGACACCGCCACCTATCCCGAGGTGCTGCCGGGCGTCGATCTGCTTCTGCGCGCGGGTAACTCAGGGTTCAGCCAGCTCCTGGTCGTCAAGACGCCCGAGGCTGCCGCGAATCCCGCGCTGAAGACCATCCGCTTCGGCATGTCCACCGACGGCGTCGATGTGGCGACGGACCGTCACGGCAACCTGACCGCGACCAACTCGCTCGGTCAGGAAGTCTTCACCGCTCCGGCGCCCCGCATGTGGGACAGCTCTGCGCCCACCGGCCTCGCTCGGACGGCGATGGCGCGGGCTCGGGCGACCTCAGCCGACAATCCCTTCGAGCCTGGCCAGGCAGCCAAGCAGGCCGATCTGGGCGTCTCTGTCGGTGCCGGCTCGCTCTCGCTGACTCCGGACCAGTCCCTGCTCACCGGCCAGAAGACGACCTACCCGGTGTTCATCGACCCCGAGTACGCGATTCCCGGTGCCCGGGAGGCTTGGGCCATCGCGTACAAGCGCACTCCGAACACGGCCTACTTCGGCGGGGCGGGCTGGCACAACTCTGACGGGTCTGTCGGCACGAACACCGCTCGTGCGGGCTATGAGAACGTCACCAACGGCCTCGCCCGCTCCTTCTTCCGCATGGACACCAACAACCTGTGGAACACCAAGAAGGACATCAAGTGGTCCACATTCTTCATTGAGAACAACTGGTCCTGGTCCTGCGAGCATCGCCCGGTCGAGCTCTGGCTCACCGGCGGGATCTCTTCGGCGACCACCTGGGACAACCAGGACAACAGTGACATGTGGGCGACGAAGAGCTACGTCGTCAACGACGCCCGCGGCTGGAGCAGCGCGTGCCCCGGGGGCGACCTGGCCTTCGACGTCACCCCTGAGGCGGTGAAGGCACAGAACGGGAAGTGGCCCAACATGACGTTGGGGCTCCGTGCCTCCGACGAAAGCGACGTCTTCGCCTGGAAGAAGTTCGACGCGGGCTCGGCCAAGCTGAGGACGGTCTACAACACGTACCCCAACGCGGTGAGGTACCCCGACACCACCCCCGACACGGGTACCACGGAGTGCGTCGCCAATCAGGGCATGTTCACCAAGACACTGGGCAACACTGATCTCACGCTCCGCGGCACCTTCTCCGACCCTGACAGCGGCACGCTCAAGGCCCGCTTCGTCCTCTGGCCCGAGGGGCACCACGACTCGGGTCCGAAGATCAACACCACCGTCGATGTGACGTCGGGCAACGGCGCCAAGCTCGTCGTCACCAAGGAAAAGCTGAAGGAACTCGCACTCGCCGCGGGCACGGAAACCTTCTTCTGGTACTCCCGAGCAGAGGACGGTGAGCTCAGCGGCCCATGGACCAAGTCCTGCCAGTTCGCCTTCGACTCCAGCCGTCCCGATACCCCTCCGGCCGTCTCCTCTACGAAGTTTCCGGATGGAACTGACGGCTGGCCCGCCACCACCGGGATGGCTCGCACGGCAGGAACCTTCAGCGTGACCGCGCACGACTCCGGCGCGTCGCCGAAGATCGAGTACTGGACCGACTGGGACGCCACCGTCCGCAAGGAGACGGGAGCGTGGGTGAACCTCACCCTCACCCCGCCGGCTGTCGGACGGCACATCCTCAGCGTGCGGTCCATCGACGCCGGCGGAAACATCTCCAACACCACCCGGTACGTGTTCTACGCCAACGGCCCCGGCACCCCGGACAAGCCCGGAGACCTGAACGGAGACGGCATAGCCGACTTCTACGGCATCCGCACCGACGGCGAACTGTGGTTCTACAGCGGCCAGGGCGACGGCGGCCACGCCGTTGCCACCGTCGCCTCGGGCCAGGACTTCAGCGGGGCCTCGATCACCCGCCGCGGAGACTGGAACCAGGACGGATACGAAGACCTCATCGCCCTGGTGCCTGGAGCGGACGGCAAGAAGGAGCTCAGGCTCTACCCGAACAACGGCTTCGGCTATGCCTGCTCGGTGAAGCAGGAGCAGGCCGACGGTGCCAAGCTCTGCCAGTACGACGTCAAGAAGTTCGACATCCTGAAGCGTTCCTCCAGCGAACGCCCGCTGTGGGCCGACGCCAGCGAGATTCTCGCCGTGGGCGATGTCGACGGCTGGATCGACAAGAACAACGACGGCGTATACACCGAGGGCCACGACCTGCCCGCCCGCCCTGACCTTCTCGTCAAGCGAGGCGGCGAACTCTGGCTCGTCTTCGGCACCGCCAGCGAGTACCTCGACGCGGACAAGGACCCCGTCCGTATCGGCACCGGTGGCTGGACCAACCTCAGCCTCGTCGCTCCCGGCGACTACGACAAGAACGGACACGTCGACCTCCTCGCCCGGGACAAGAGCAACGGCGAGCTGAAGCTCTACCGCGGCACCGACAAGAGCGGCCTGGGGCTCGCGAGCGGATCGGCCTCCACCGTCATCGGCGTCGGCTGGACCGTCGCCAACCGTCCGCTGGTCACCGCCGTGCCGGACGCGAACGGTGACGGCAAGTCGGACCTCTGGGCCACCAGTGGCGACGGAAAGCTCCACTTCTACTCGAACCCCGCCGGCGTGAGCACCGTCGTCGGCAACGGCGGCTGGAGCGACTTCCAAAGCCTCTCCTGACACCGGCAGCACAACCCGTCCTGCTCGCGGGAGAGCCGCGGGCGGCGACAGGACGGCCAAGCGGTGAAGGCAACGGGCAGGCGCTCGGCTGGAAACAGCCGAGCGCCTGCCGGCACGTTGGTCGTCCGGTCCGCCCGCGACCGCCGGTGACCGGACCCGCGAGGTCCGGTCACCGGCGGTCGCTTTCGGGAGGGGGCCGCCGTCAGTCGGTCACCGGCCGCAGGTAGCGGTCGAGTGCCCGGTCCGGCAGGAGCCTGGCGAGCAGGGCCACCCGGCGGACGTCCGCCCCCACGCGATAGCGGGTGCGCGGGGCCGCTTCGGTGAGGGCGCGGGTCACGGCGCGGGCCATGTCCTGCGGAGTGGTGCCGCTCTCCCTCGCCTGCTGCTCGTTGTGGGCGAGGAAGCGCTCGAAGCGGGCCCGGTAGAGCTCGGCGATGTCGCCGGGAGCGCCGTCGAGTGCCGAGCGGGCCACATCGGAGACCTTCGTCCAGATCGGTGTCATGATCGCGCCCGGCTGGACGACGCTGACACCGACGCCGAAGCCGCGCAGCTCGCGCCGCAGGACGTCGCTCATGGCCTCCTTGGCGAACTGGGCGGCCGCGTAGGCCCCCAGATAGGGGACCGCGAGGGTGCCGATGCCGGAAGTGACGTTGACGATCCGGCCGCGGCTGCGGCGCAGCTGCGGAAGGAACGCCCGGGTCACGGCGAGCTGTCCCACCACGTTGGTCTCCAGCTGCCACCGCAGCCGTTCGGGCGTGACGCACTCCAGCGGGGCGGAGACGCACACACCGGCGTTGTTGACCAGCCCCCACAGGGCGCCGGGGCCGTCCGCACCGTCGTGGGCGTCGGCCGCCAGGGTGGCGTCGATCTCCTCGGCCGCCTCGGTGACCGACTTCTCGTCGGTGACGTCGACCCTCACCGTGCTCAGCCGCCCGTGCGCGGCCTCGCGGAGCAGGGACCCGGCGTCGGCCTCGGCCCGGATTCCGGCGAAGACCCGGAAGCCGGACCGTTCGAGGTGGAGGGCGCAGGCCCGGCCGAGGCCGGTGGAGGCGCCCGTGACGAGGACGGCCCGTCCGTGCGGGGTGACGGCGGCGCCGGTACGGGGCTCACGCGGCATGGGACTGCTCCTCGGTGCGGGTGGCGGGCGCGGCGGGCCGGGGGAAGGTGAGTCCGCCTTCGAGCGTGCCGACGAGCCGGCGGCGCGGCAGGAAGCGGAAGTAGGCGTCGCGCACGGGCCGCCGTACCGGGTTCTCGGACTGCTCGAAGTCGCTGATGGCTCGGGAGGCCGCGACCATGCCCCGGGTGCGTTCGCGCCGTTCGTCCTCGTAGGCCCGCAGGGCGCGCGGCACGTCGGTGGCGCCGCGCAGGTGCCGGGCGAGGACGGCGGCGTCCTCGATGGCCATGCCGCAGCCCTGGCCGAGGCTGGTCAGCATGGGGTGGGCGGCGTCGCCGAGGAGGGTGACGGGACCGCGGCCCCAGCGTTCGAGGAAGGGCCTGTCCCGCGAGGGCACGGCGAGGATGGCGTCCTCGGGGGTGACCTCGATGGCCTGCCGCACCTCACCCGCCCAGCCCGCGAACGCGGCGGCCACCTCGGCCTTGCCTCCGCGCCAGTCGTGGGACCGCTCGGCGGGCATGTTCTTGGTGCCCCACCAGTAGAGGAGTCCGCCGCCCATGTCGACCAGGCCGAAGCGCCGGCCGCTGCCCCAGTAGTGGGTGACGGAGCCGGGGGTGAAGCGGGGGTGGCTGAAGGGGGTGAGGCCGAGCCAGACGACGTAGCCGCTGTCCTGGGACTCCTCAGGGCCCACGAGTCGGCGCCGGACGGCGGAGTGGAAGCCGTCCGCGCCGACGAGGACGTCGCCCGTGGCCTCACGGCCGTCGGCGAAGCGGACCCGGACCCGTCCCGTCGAGGTGTCCGTGGTGAAGTCCTCCGCCGCCGCGCCGAGCGTCAGCGGGATGCCGTCCGCCGCTTCACGCAAAGCCTGCTGGAGGGCGGAGCGGGTGATGAGGACGCTCGGCGCGCCGACCTTGCGGATGATGTCGGGGAAGGGGAACTCGCGGATGAGCCGCCCGCGCGTGGTGCGCACGTGGTACGAGGTCAGGGGGGTGCCGCGGTGTTCCAGGCCGAGGTCGAGTCCGGCTTCGGCGAGGGCGGTGATCGCGTTGCTCATCACGGAGAGGCCGGAGCCGGCGGCCTTCAGTTCACTCGCCCGTTCGTAGATCTCGACGTCGAGTCCGGCGCGGCGCAGGGCCGCCGCCGCGGTCAGTCCGCCGATGCCCGCCCCGATGACGAGCGCCTTGTGCTGGGTCATGTCAGCTCCCGATGAGTTCGGTGACGACGTGGACGACGTGCGCGATGTGCGGATCCTCCATGATCGTCAGGTGGTCGCCCGGTACGTCGACGACGGTGAGCTCGCCGCTGGTGCGCTCCCGCCAGCCGTTGGTCGGGTCGCGGTGGAGGGACTCGATGGCGGTGTGCATGGAGTCCAGGACCTCGGGCAGCGGCTCGGAGGCGTGGACGAGGACCATGTCCTGGTCGACGACCTCGGGCCGGTAGGCGAAGGCGGCCCGCCAGTTCGCCTCGTACACGTGGAACAGCCTGCGCACCACGGCGCCGGTGCTTCCGGCGGGCAGCACGCCCTCGTCGACGGCCAGCGCCGCGATGAAGTCGAACTTCTCTTCCAGCGTGCTCAGTTCGGCCGGGATGAGCTCCAGCGGCGAGTCGCCGCCGCGGCGCAGCCACAGCAGCTCCCAGAAGAACCAGCCCAACAGGGCGTCGTCTCCGGTGCGCAGCCGGCGGCCGGGGTTGAGGGCGGTCGTGTCGAGGAGGACGAGCCGCTCGACCTCCTGTCCGGCCGCGCGCAGCTGACGGGCCATCTCGAAGGCGACGAAGCCGCCGAAGGACCAGCCGCCGATGACGTACGGGCCTTCCGGCTGCACGGCCCGCATGCGGTCCACGTAGCTCGCGGCGATCTCCTCGACGCTGCGCAGCGGATCGGTGCCCGGGTCGACCCCGGCGGCCTGGAGTGCGTAGAACGGCTGGTCGGCGTGGAGGTGGCGGGCGAAGCGGATGTAGCACAGGACGTTGCCGCCCATGGGGTGGACGAAGAACACGGGGCGCCTGGAGCCCTGCGGGCGGATCGGCACCAGCGGGTCGAAGGCGGCGACGGCGCCGCCGCGGCGCAGCCGGTTGGCGAGTTCGGCGACGGTGGGCGCGGTGACGAACTCGGAGAGCGGGACGGCGATGCCGTACCGCTGCTCGATCAGCACGACGAGCCGCATCGCGGTGAGCGAGGTGCCGCCGAGGTCGAAGATGTCGTCGTGGACGCCGATCTCGGGGAGCCGCAGCAGTTCGGCGACGAGTTCGGCGAGCGCCCGCTCGTAGGCGTCGCGGGGCGCGGTGGCGTCGGCGGAGGCGGCGACGGTCAGCGGGCGTTCCCGCAGAGTCTTGTCGTCGCGCTTGCCGCTGGGGGTGAGCGGCAGGGCCTCCAGCCACTCGAAGTGGGACGGCACCATGTAGTCGGGCAGGGTCGCGCGGAGCTGCTTCACGAGCTGCTCCAGGTCCGCGTGGGCGGGGTCGCCGACGAGGAAGGCGGCGAGGAAGGAGTCGTTGCCCTCGCGCCTGCGGGCGACGACCGCGGCCTCGGTGAGGCCGGGGTGGTCGG
Organism: Streptomyces sp. NPDC004435; assembly: GCF_042873895.1. Lineage (NCBI taxonomy): Bacteria > Bacillati > Actinomycetota > Actinomycetes > Kitasatosporales > Streptomycetaceae > Streptomyces > Streptomyces sp. NPDC004435. Next base: position 15,378 of record NZ_JBIAMB010000014.1, read on the forward strand.
CGCCGAGCGCGGTGATGGCCAGCTCGACCTCGGCGGGTTCGACCCGGAAGCCGCGCACCTTGACCTGGCTGTCGGAGCGGCCGGCGCACACGACCGAGCCGTCGGGCAGGGTGAAGCCGATGTCGCCGGTGCGGTAGAGCCGTTCGCCGGGGGCGCCGCCCGGGCGGGGGACGAAACGTTCCTCGGTGAGTTCGGGGCGTCCCGCGTAGCCCCGGGCGAGGCAGACACCGCCCAGGTGGATCTCCCCCTTGGCCCCTGCCGGGACGGGCCTCAGGCGCTCGTCGAGGACGAGGACCTCGGCTCCGTCGATGGGGGTGCCGATGGGCGGCAGCGCGGGGAAGAGCGCCGGGTCGCCCGTCATGGTGTGGCGGGTGACGACGTGGGACTCGGTGGGGCCGTACTGGTTCTCCAGGATGACGCCGGGCAGCGCCGCGCACAGGGCGCGGATCTCCTCGGTGACCCGCAGCTGTTCGCCGGAGGAGGCGATCACCCTGAGGGCGCGGGGCACGGTGCCGAGGGCGTGCGCCGTCTCCGCGAGCTGTTGCAGGGCGACGTACGGGAGGTAGAGGCGCTGGACGCCCTCGCGGTCGAGCAGCCGCAGCAGGGCCGGCATGTCGCGGCGGACGCTCTCGTCGACGAGCAGCAGGGTGCCGCCGCCGGCGAGGGTGGAGAAGATCTCCTGGAAGGAGACGTCGAAGCTTATCGGCGCGTACTGGACGGTGATGCCGCCGGTGGCGCCGCTGGGGACGCCGTTCTGCCAGGCGACCAGGTTGGCCAGGGAGCGGTGCGGCATCTCCACGCCCTTGGGCCGGCCGGTGGATCCGGAGGTGAAGAGCAGATAGGCGATGCTCTCCGGGTCGGCGACGGGCAGCCGGGGCCGCCCGGCCGTACCGCGTCCGGCCGGGCCGTCGAGCAGAGCCTCGGCGGTGACGATGTGCTGCGGGTGCTCGGCGTCGGTGACCAGCGGCACGTACGCGCTGTGGGCGACGACCGTGAACGGGCGGGCCTGCTCCAGCATGGCCGCGATGCGTTCCTGCGGGTAGCCGGTGTCGAGCGGCACGGTCGCGCCGCCCGCCTTGAGGATGCCGAGGAGGACGGCGACGGTCTCTGGTGAGCGTTCCATGGCGACGCCGACGCGGTCGCCGGGTACGGCGCCGAGGTCGAGCAGCCGGTGGGCCACGCGGTCGGAGGCCGTGTCGAGTTCGGCGTAGGTCCAGCGCCGCTCGCGGTGGACGAGCGCGGTGGCCTCGGGAGTGCGGGCCGCGGCCGCGGCGAAGGCGTGGACGACGTCGGGGGCGGATGCCGGGGCGGCCGGCGTCGTGCCGGGCGCGGTTCCGGGGGACCCGTCGGCGGTGCGCGGGGTCTCGGCCGCGAGGAAGGCGAAGTCGGGTGCCTCCTCGGGGTGGTGGACGATCCGGTCGAGGATCGCGGTGAAGCTCCGGGCGTACAGGTCGGCCTGGCCTGGGGTGAAGGTCCGTCCCTGGTGGTCGAGCCGGAGCCAGATGTGCCCGTCGTCGGGGTCGGTGACGGCGTTCACGAGGAGGGAGAAGTTGGTCTCCTCCCAGGTGCGGAAGTCCAGCGAGCGGATGCCGGGAAGCGCGTACACCTCGGCGAGCTGCCGGAAGTGGATGTAGTTGAAGGCCGTGTCGAGGACGGTGACTCCGAGGTCCTCCTGGATGGCGCTGAGCGGGTAGCGGCGGTACGGGTGGTTGAGCTGCTCCTGGCGGAAGGCCTCGCGGACGACGGCGAGCAGGCTGTCGGCGCCGGTGTCGAGGCGGACCGGCATGGTGTTGAGGAAGAGGCCGGCGATCCGTTCGGCGCCGTCCCGGTCGGGGCGTCCGTGGGTGACGAGACCGGTGGTGAGATCGCCGGTTCCGGAGAAGAGGCGCAGCGTCAGCAGGTGGGCGGCGAACAGCACCGACTTGACCGGCAGCGTGTGGGCGCGCGAGAAGTCCCGTACCCCGGAGGCGAGTTGTGCACTGAGGTCGATCCGGCGGGTGATGAGCTCCGGCTCCCTCGGGGCCTCGTGCGGGGCGAAGGCGTCGAGCTGGAGCAGCGGCGCCCCGTCGAGGTAGCGGCGCCAGTGGGCCCGGGTCTCCTCGGAGGCGAGCGCCCGGCGTTCGGCGAGCACGTGGTGGGCGGGGGACGGCAGCGGGGTCTCGGGAACGGGCGGGATGTCCTCGCCGATGCCGTGCGCGTAGTCCTGGAGGAGTTCGCGGACGAGGGTGGCGACGCTGCCGCCGTCGAGCAGGGCGTGGTGGAAGCTGAGCACCAGCTCGACGCTGTCGGGCAGCAGGTGGGCGCGCAGGTGGTAGAGGGGTGCGCGCTCGAAGACGTACGGGTGGTGGCGCCGTTCGTCGATGTGCGCGCGGATCGTGTCGTCCGCCTCGGCGGGCGTGGCCGCGCGCAGGTCGACGACGTCGAGGGCGCGGTCGACGGTGCCGTCGACGATCTGGAGCGGTTCGGAGAAACCGCCCAGCTCGAAGGAGGAGCGCAGGACGGGGTGGCGGGCCACCAGCCGGTCGAAGGCCGCGGTGAAGCGGTCCTCGTCCCAGGCGAAGGCGAAGCTGTACTGGAAGACGTCCCGGTAGACGGCCGAGTTCTGCTGGGCGACGCTGTGGTAGATCAGCCCCAGCTGCATCCGGGTGAGCGGGTAGGCGTCCTCGCGGCCCTCCAGCCTGGCCCGGTCCACCCCGGAGACGAGGGCGAACGGGGCAAGTTCGGCGGCCGGTTCGGCGCCGGCGCCCACGGGCCGGGTCAGCGGGGCGAGTTCGGCGATGGTGGGGTGCTGGACGAGGTCGCTGAGGTCGAAAGCGAGTCCCCGCTTCTCGGCGAGGGCGCGGACCCGGAGCATGAGGATGGAATCGCCGCCCAGGGCGAAGTAGTCGTCGTGGACGCCGATCCGTTCGGCACCGAGGACTTCCGACAGGACCGCGGCGAGGGTGCGTTCGGCCGGGTCGCGCGGTGGGGCGTACGGGCGTGGCCCCTCGGGGGCGGGACGGTCGGCGGGCACGGGCAGGGCGCGGCGGTCGGCCTTGCCGTTGGGCGTGAGGGGTATGCGGTCGATGCGGAGGAAGTACGCGGGGATCATGAAGGCGGGCAGCCGCCGTTCGAGCGCGGTGCGCAGGGCGACCGGGTCGAGTTCGTCCGCGGCGACGTAGTGCGCCACGAGGACGGTGCCCCGGGCGGCGTCGGTGTGGTCGACGACGAGCGCGTCGCGGACTCCGGGGACGGCGGCGAGGGCGTTCTGGACCTCGCCGGTCTCCACCCGGTTGCCACGGATCTTGACCTGGCCGTCGATCCGGCCGAGGTACTCGACCGTGCCGTCGGCGAGCAGCCGGGCGAGGTCACCCGTCGCGTACCTGCGTCCGCCGGGGCGGAGCGGGTCGTCGGTGAAGCGCTCGGCCGTGAGTCCGGGCCGCTCCAGATAGCCGCGGGCGACCTGGACGCCGCCGATGTGGAGTTCGCCGGGGATGCCCACGGGCTGGGGGCTGCCGTGCGGATCGAGGACGTACAGCGAGGTGTTGGCGACCGGTCGTCCGATGGGCACCCTGCGGACGGGGGCGCCGGACGGCAGGCAGTCGTGGTACGAGACGTCGACGGCTGCCTCGGTCGGGCCGTACAGGTTGACCAGCAGGGGCGCGTCCTCGCCGGTGCCGAAGACCCGGTGGAACTGCTCGACGCGGGCCGCGGGAAGGGCCTCGCCGCTGCAGAAGACCTGGCGCAGGCTGCCCGCTCCGCCCCGCAGCGCCGGCTCGTCCTCCAGGAGGTCGAGGAACGGGCCGAGCATGGAGGGGACGAAGTGGACGGTGGTGACACCGCGTTCGGCGACGGTCCGCAGCAGGGTCCGCGGGTCGCGCTCGCCGCCGACCGGCAGCAGTGCCAGCTCCGCGCCCTCGACGGCCCACCAGAACAGCTCCCACACGGAGACGTCGAAGGAGATCGGGGTCTTCTGGAGCAGGACGTCCCCGGCGCCCACCGGGTAGCGGGCCTGCATCCAGGCGAGCCGGTTGACGACGGAGTGGTGCTCGACCATCACGCCCTTGGGGCGGCCGGTGGAGCCCGATGTGTAGATGACGTACGCGAGGTCGTGGGGGCCGCCGAGCGGCTCGACGGGATCGCCGGAACCGCGCGTCACGAGCCGGTCGACGCGCAGCCGGGGGACGGCGGGGACCGGAGCCGAGGGGGACTCGGCGGGGACCGGAGCCGACGTGGGCTCGGCGGACGCTTCGAGGGCCGGGTCGGGGGTCTCGGGTGCGGCGGCGGGTGCGGGGGTGTCCTCGGGGGGCGAGCCCGGGCCGGTGAGGACCGCCTTGGCGCGGCTGTCGGCGAGGAGGAAGCGGATCCGGTCGGCCGGGTAGCCCGGGTCGACGGGCACGTACGCGGCGCCCGACTTCAGCACGCCGAGCAGGGCGGGCACGGTGTGCGTCCCGCGTTCGAGGAGCACCGCGACCCGGTCGCCGGGGCCGACCCCCTCGGCCCGCAGGGCGCGGGCGACGCGGTTGGCCCGGGCGTCGAGTTCCGCGTACGTGAGAGGGGTGCCCCCGTCGGCGGCGGTGACGGCGATCCGGTCGGGGGTCCGGGCGGCCTGCTCCGCGACGAGCCCGTGCAGGGTGGTGTCGTCGCGGTACGGCACCTGGGGCCCGTGCTGGAACGCCAGCAGCCGCTCGCGTCCGGCGTCGTCGAGCAGCGGCAGGGCCCGGGCGGGCAGCTCCGGCTCCTCGACCCCCGCGTGCAGCAGGTGCAGCAGGTGGCGGCCGAGCTCCTCGATGGGCAGGTCCTCGGTGAAGACGTCCCGCGCGTAGTCGAGTTCGATACGCAGCGGCGCGTCGTCGTCGAAGGCGCGGATCATGACGGACAGCGCGTCCTGGGCGTGCACGGGCGCGGTGATGACGGTGTCGCGGTCGGCGTCACGCAGGGCCTCGGGCCGGGGGTAGCGCATGTAGGACACGGTGACGTCGAAGAGGCGGCGCTCGCCGGGGAAGCCCGCGGGCAGGTCGCGCAGGACGTCGCCGAGCGCGAGCCGCTCATGAGTGCGCAGCAGGCCGGTCCGCTCGCGCACGGCGGCGGCGAGGGCGGCCAGGGGAGCGTCGTCGGGAACGGCGACCCGCAACGGCAGGTTGTTGGCGAACTGGCCGGCGGTGTCCCGCTCGGCGTCGGTGCGCCGGTTGAGGAAGGGGACGCCGAGCACGACCTCCTCCGCGTGGTGGACCCGAGCGAAGTACGTGGCGAACGCGGCGGCGACGTAGGCGAAGGGCGAGCTGCCGCCCGCGCGGATACGGGCGACGAGCTCCCCGTCGACGGTGACGGTGTGGTGACCGCGCCGCTCGGCCGGGTCCGTCGCCCGCTCCCCGGAGCGCGGGAACAGGACGGGGGCGACGCCGGCCAGAGCCTCCCGGTGGAAGGCGCGGTCGCGCTCCTGCTCGGCCGATCCCTGGTAGGCGGCGTCGGCCTCGGCGAACGTGAGGTACGAGGAGGTCTCAGCCGCTCCGGCGGGGGCGGGGGTGGGGGCGTCTTCGGGGAGGGAGGCGCTGGTGAGTCCGTCGTACTCGGCCCACAGGCCGCGGCTGACCTGGTTGAGCGTCCAGGCGTCCACGATCAGGTGATGGGCGTTGAGGTGCAGATGGACGGTGTCCTGGCTCTCGCGTAACAGGGCGGCGGTGAAGAGCGGGCTGTCACGAAGGGGGAACGGACGGACGAAGGAACGTTCCTTCCAGCGCCGTACGCCGCCGCCGGGATCGGTCTCGCCGGTCAGGTCGACCAGCTCCACCCGCGCGGCCCAGGCGGCCTCGCCGTCGTCCGGGTCGTCGGCCACCCACTGGAACGGCACCCCGTCCTGTTCGCCGAAGCGCAGCCGAAAGGCGTCGTGACGGCGCAGTGTGCGCGCGAGGGCGGTCCGCAGCGCCGGCACGTCCACTTTTCCGTCGAGGCGTTCGTCGAGAACCACGTTGAATTGCGGGTCACCCGGGTGACGGGATTCCGCTGCCCAGATGTCGCGCTGATAGGAGGAGAGCTGAACGGTGCGACGAAGAGCGGTCACGACAATTCCCTTCGGTGTTCCGTCGGTCGATTTCCGTGACGCACCTTAGGCACACGTGATCAGCCCGAGCCACTACCCTCTCAAGTAGCCGTGACTACTCGTTCGAGTAGCACTCGTTTAAACGAACTCCCAGGTAACAGTGGTATGTGGGCAGAGTGTTGCGCCAACACCAACAATGGGTTTCCGAAGTTGCCGAAGTCTCACCGGGAAGGAAAGGGGGGCGGCACGGAGGCGATTGTGTGGATCGTCACACGGTCACGGAAAGGCGTCGCCGACCGCCTTCCGGTCACCGGGAGTGAGAGAGGACCGTCCGGGATGTGGACCGCTTCGGCCGGGTGAATTCCCACCGTGGCGACATCGGGCATGCCGGTGGGGAGAAATGGCGGAGGAATTCACCGGCCTCACCCGATCCCCGGCACCGAAGGGTGACTGGCATCGGTACCGACGGTGGCGGCCGACGGGCTGGCGGGGCCGACGGGCGGGACCGACGGGCGGGACCGTGAGCCGGGGAGGCGCGGCGGCGAAGAGGGCCCGCCGGCGCGGGAGGGAGGAGCCGGGCCGGGGGAGAGCGTGACAGTTCTCGGGCCATCGGGCCATCGGGCGATCGGGCCCTCGGGCGAACGGATCTGTCGGGCCGTCGGCCGGCTGGGCGGCCGGGCGGTCGGGCCGCCCGGGCCCCGGGGCCGGTGTCAGGCGGTGCGGTCCGCCGTCCAGACCGTGCCGCGTGCCTCGTACTCCATCATCGCCTCCAGTCCGAGTGCCGCGTCCGGACCGAGTTCGCGGCGAACCGTCCAGAGGGCGAGTTCGAGACCGGAAGTGATGCCGCCGGCGGTCACGAGGTCGCCGTCGTCCACGACCCGTGCGTCCTTCACGAGGCCGCCCTGCTCCCTCAGGTCGGCCTTCGCCCTGTGGTGCGTGGTGCAGGGGCGGCCTGCGGTCAGTCCGGCCCCGGACAGCAGCATGACGCCCGTGCAGACGGCGGCGAGGGTGAGCCCGGGACGTACGGCCGCCGCGAGGGCGCGCGGCAGGGTGCCGGCGGCCAGCTCCGCCCACACCCCCAGACTGTCCCGGCGGGCGTAGCCGCCGCCGGGGACGACGAGCACATCCGCCTCCGCGGGGTCCCAGCGCCGGATGCCCCGCACGACCGTGCCGTACGCGGCGGTGACCGTGCGGGCACCGGAGGCCGAGACGTACCGGACCTCGACGGGGCGCTGCGAGAAGAAGCCGGCGGCGGAGAAGACCTCGTAGGGCGCCGCGAAGTCGAGTTCCTCCACGCCGTCGAACATCACGACATGAACGCGCAGCGGCCCGCCGGGATCGGCTGGGACAGCAGCCGACCGTGCGGGAGAGGGGACGGCCGAGGTGGCTGCGGAGGCACTTGTCGCGGCGGCACCCGCGAGGGTCCCGGTCACGCCGAGTGCGGTGGTGGCGCGGAGTAACTGGCGGCGGTGCATGGGCACTCCTGGGTTCACGTCGTCACCGAGCGGATCGGTGGCTGTACAGCGGAGGACGTTGAGAGGGTCGGCCCGTGGTCCCCGGAGGTTCCGGGAACCACCGAGGTTCCGGGAACCACCAGGTCCGGGGATCACGGAGGTCTCGGGATCACGGAGGTCCCGTAGCTTCGCGCGTACCCGGCGTACCCGGCGTACCCGGCGTACCCGGCGTGCCGGAGGCGCTGGGGGGCCCGCCGACCGCCGGCTCTCCACCCCGGTTCTCGCCCGGCTCAAGCCCCCGGCCGACGCCGTCCTCTTCGCGGTCCTGCGAGAGCGCCGCCGGCCTCCGGGCCCGTCATGACTGTCGTCCCCTATCGACCGGACGACCTGCGGGTGGTCTCCCCCTCACGCGTCCCCGGGGCAGCCGCCGCATGACCGGCACAGGTCGGCGAAGGACTCAGAGGTTCCCGGGGGCCGGTGACGGCCTCCGCGGGAGCCCGTCGCCACCCCGGACCGGCCGCGCTGCTCACGCCTGGGGCGGTTCCACGACCAGGTGGTCGACGACCTCCACCACGCCGTCGACGGACTCGCACAGGCGCCGTAGGAGCGGGACGAGGTCCTCGCGGACGACGGTGCCGCTCAGGGTGACCCGGCCCTCGTCGACGTCGATGTGGACGGCGGCGGGGGAGAGGCCGAGGATGCGGACGACCACGTCCTCGCGGATCTCCTCCTGGATCGAGCGGTCGCGCCGCAGGAAGAGCTGGAGCAGGTCGCTGCGGCTGAGGACACCGATGAGGCGCCCGTCCGCGTCCACGACCGGCAGCCGCTTCACCCGGTGCCGCTCCATGAGCCGGGCCGCCTCGACGGCCGTCCAGGAGGGCCGGGCGGTGCGCACGGGGCTGGACATCATCGCCTCGGCGGTGCTGGGGCCGTCCTTGGCGGTGTGCCGGCGCAGCAGGTCCGCCTCGGAGACCACGCCCACCGGCCGGTTCTCCTCGTCGACGACCGGTACCGCCGTGATGCCGTACTCGTCGAGGAGCCGTGCGATCTCCTTGAACGGGGTACCGCGCTGGACCGCGACCGCCGTCGGGGTCATCAGGTCCGCGACACTGCGGTTCCTCATGGTCCGTTCCGTCCCTTCCGAGGTGACGGTTCCATGATCCCCCATCCGGAGGGGGCCCGGGAGCAGGGGGTGCGGGACGCGGGTGGCCGGGACCCGGGGCGCCGCCCGCTCCGTCAAGTCCTCGTGACCGGCTGCCGCTCCGTCCGCGCGGACGTCCCGCCCGACGGCACCCGCGTGCCGGAGGGGCCGGCCGGATCCTCGTCGATCCGGCCGGCCCCTCCTCGTCACCCGCGTCCGGGCGGGAGCACGTCCCCGTGCGGACGCGCCCGCTCAGGAGCGGGTGACCGTCACCTCGTGGAGCGAGTAGCCCCATTGCGTGGCCCGCCGGTCCGCGTGGACGCGGACGTACCGGGCCGTCGTGGAGTCGAACTCGGCCGTGTCGTAACCGCCGTCCCCCGCGTCCGTCGACCAGACCGTCCGCCAGGTCTCGCCGTCCTCGGAGACCTCGATCCGGTACTGGCGCGCGTAGGCCCGCTCCCAGTCCAGGGTCACCCGGCCGACGCGCCGGACCTCGCCCAGGTCCACCCGGAGCCACTGGTCGTCCGACCAGTGGCTCGCCCAGCGGGTCCCGGTGTCACCGTCGAACGCCCGCCCGGAGGCGTAGCTCGTGAACGGGTGCCACTCCGTGGAGCTGGCCGAGGCGGGCCTGCCGGCCGCCAGGTTCACACCGGGCTCGTGCCGCTCGGTCGCCCGCCAGGTCCGCAGGTACGACTCGGCGCCGAGCGCCAGATCCCCGATGACCTCGGAGCCGCCCGGGGTGAGCCGGATCTGCTCGATCCAGTCCGGCACCAGACCCGCGTGCGCGGCCCCGTTCTTGTTGAGGTCCCAGGTCCGCTCGCCGGTCACCTGCCGGTCGAGGACGGTGCCGCCGTCGAAGCTGCGGTACGGGTACGTCACCGCGTTCGGGGCGCCCTCGCCGACCGGGCCGGGCCAGCCGCCGACGCCGTTCATGTCGGTGCCGTACCCGAGGCCGACGCCGTACTTCTCGCGCAGCTCGGCCTTGCCGTTCGCCTCGCCGATGAAGCCGCCGGCGTCGTGCATGTACGGGGCTGTGAACCCGCCCAGCTTGTAGAGCCGTTCGGTCCAGTCGAGGTCCATCCAGCTGTGCGTGGAGAGCACGCCCGGGTACTCCTCGGCCTCCAGCATGTCCAGGGCCCGGCCGGCCGCCTTCACGCTCATGTGGTCGAGCTCCAGCATCATGCCCCGGTCCATCATGCCGCGGAGCGCGTACTCGCCGAGCCGGGTCAGTCCGCGCGTGTTGCAGCGCGCGTCGGAGGCGTAGCCGGGCACGCTCACCCCGGCCGGCAGCTTCGCCGCCATGGCGGCGGGGGCGTTCAGCCCGATCGGGTTGTCCTTCTGCGGGCCGGTGCACTTCTCCGTCGCCCAGAACGTGCCGGTCGACAGGAACTGGCCGATGTTCACCGCCACGCCCGTCGTCCCGCTGTCGAAACGGACGCCGCACAGCGCGTTGTCGAACTTGTGGCACAGGAACATGCTGCGCACGCCGAGCTGGTGCAGCTCGTCCAGGCCGCGGTCGATGTCCGCCTTGTCGCACTGGGCCACGTCGAGGATCTGCTTGCAGCCGAACGGCTCCGAGGTCTCCACGCCGAGGACGACGGCGAGCTTGCCCTGCTCGATCACCGAACGCGCCTGGTCGGCACTGGTCACGATGCGGAACCAGCCCTTGCCCGGGCCGCCGAACAGCGAGTCGACGTAGTCCTGCATCTCGTACGTCTTCCTGGCCTCCAGACGGATGGCGTCCATCTCGTCACACCCGCGGTCCCGGGGCATGATCGAGCACAACAGGCCGTTGGAGACGAGGTCGTTGACGAGCACGCGCTGGCCGCCGCGCCAGGCACGCTCCAGCCAGGCGTAGTAGTTCTGCTGGTGCGTCAGCGAGTTGTGCGCCGGCCAGTCCGCGAAGGTCGGCCAGCCGTCCGGGTCGTGCTTCCCGTTCGCGCCGCCGGTCAGGTTCTCGAAGAGGGCGCCGGAGCCGTCCGGATAGTGCTCCGGACAGTCCTTCAGGGCGTCGGCCGCACCTGCCGTGGAGAACGGCTTGCCGCAGATCAGCCGGCCGCCGAAGCCCTCGTTGGACATCACGTGGTTGTGCGCGTCGACGAAGCCGCGCACCCGCCCCTGCGCATCGGTGCCGGTGAACGGCGCGCCCACGGCGTTGACCTGCGAATCGGCCGCCGGACGGGCGGTCGGTTCCCACCACGGGGAGCCGGCCGCGGGGACCGGGGCGGCGCCGAAGAGCAGGGCCGCGAGGGCGAGGAGGAGGGACACGAGACCGAGGCGGCGTGTCCCGCTGAAGGGAGAGGAACTCCGTGTGGTGCGTGGGCTCATGGTCGGAAGGCCTCCGGTCGGTGGGGGTGTACCGGGCGCCCCGAGGATCGCGGTGACAGAGGTCTGAGTCAAGAGTCCGGGTCAAATGACCTACTGGTGATCGTGGAGGCCCGCCCGCCCCTTCCTCCGACCGTCACCCCTCGATCAGCCGAACCAGCTGATCAGCCGTCAACTCCAGTTGCTCCGCGGCGGCTTCCTCGTCCCGCAGCACCAGGTACTGGAGCGTCATCCCGTCCACCGCGGCCGCCAGATGCCGGGCCAGCGTCGCCACCGGCACCTTCGGCTCGGCCCCGCGCACCGCCCCCACCTGCTCCACCAGCACGGTCGCCGACCGCACGTACTGCTCGTACTGCGCCCGGGCCAGATGCTCGAACCCGGGCTCCCGCAGCGCGTACTGGGTGAGGTCGTACGTCAGCATGTGCTGGCCCGGATGCGCGGTCACGTCCTCCCAGTACGTGAGCAGCGCCGCCCGCACCGTCTCGCTCAGCGTCGCCCGCGGCTCCACCGCCTTCATCACCCGCGCCACGTAGTCGCCGATGATCGTCTCGATGGCGGCTTCGAGGAGGGCCTGCTTGGAGTCGAAGCAGTAGTGGAAGACGCTCAGCGAGACACCGGCCTCCGCGGCGATCGACCGCGTGGTGGTCCTGGCCACCCCGTCCCTGGTCATCGCCCTGATCGCCGCCTCCACCAGCTGCCGACGCCGCTCCGCCGACGACATCCGCCCCATGCTGCCTCCTCGTGTCCGGGCGTCAGGGTAACCGCCGCCGTCCGCGCGGTGCCGGGCGTCTCAGCCCGCTGAACCGACGCGGCCGCCGGCAGCGAGGAGGTCGGTGAGCTCGTCCCGCAGTCCTCCGCCGAGCCGTCCGGCCCGGGTGAGCATCCCGTCGAGCGCCGAGAGCCGCCGGAAGACCTCCGCGTACAGCTCCTGCTCGTCCAGGGGCAGCCGGGGTACCCGGAGCCGTCGGACGTCGATCCGCGCCGCGCCGGAGACATGGGTGCCCGCCCGCCTGCCGTTGGCCGGAGCCCTCAGACACCCGGCGAGGAAGTGGGCGTCGAGCCGTCCCGGGGCGGCCCGCAGTGCGTACAGCTGCGGGCCGAGTGCGAGTGGGGGCCCGGAGTGCACCCACGCGCGGAAGGCCCGGGCGGTGCCCACCACCACGACGTCGCCCTCCTCCGCCACCGCGAGCCCCGAAGCCGGGGGAACGCGCTCCACCGGAGCGCCGCCCCGCACCACGTCACGCACCGTCAGGAGGGGGACGAGCCCGTCGTCCGTCGCCGGTCCGGTCCGGTCCGAGGGCTGCCGGCCCGCGCGCAGGGTCAGGACCCCGGCCTTGACGAGCTCGCCCAGCGTGAACGTGCCCGGAGAGCGGACCTTCTCGCACGCGAACTCCGCCAGGGTCCGGCTCAGCTCGGCCCCCTCGTGGAGCAGCAGGGCGAGCTCCTCCCACGAGGCGGGGAGCTCCGTGCCGTCCGGCCCGGCGCCGGCGCCGGGACCCACACGGTGCGCCGGAGCGAGATCGACGTCCTCGTCCAGGAGGTCGAGCGGCGAGAGCCGCGCCGCGCCCACGGGCAGCGGTGCCTGCGGCGCGTCGAGGACGTCGACGGCCGTGTGGACCGCCGCCGCCAGCGCCGCCCAGTCGGCCCCCGGCCGGTGACCGTCCGGAGCCGCGAAGCGGGCCGCGTCGACGAACAGCACCCCCGCGTCCGGCCGGCCGCCCCCCTCCGGTGCGGTCGGCGGCCTGCCCGCCCACACGGCCCTGCCCTCCGGTACCGCCCGCAGCACCCACAGCAGCAGCGTGCTCCCGTACGGCGGGGCGCAGCCGGGCGGGAGCGAGACCACCGCGCGCAGCACGCCGTCGCGCACCAGCGAGGCCCGGATCCGTCGTCCCGCCCGGCGGGAGGCGACCGCCGCCGGGACGAGGACGACCGCCGCGCCGCCCGGCCGCAGCCGGCCCACCAGATGCTGGACCCACGCGAGTTCGGATTCGGTACGCGGGGGCAGCCCGTGTGTCCAGCGGGCGTCGGCCGCCAGTTCCTCGTGCCCCCAGTCGGGGTCGTTGAACGGCGGACGGCACAGGGCGATGTCGGCACGCGCCCCCTGATGGGGATCGGCACGCAGGGCGTCCGCCGTCACGACGTCCACCCGGGTGCCCCGGGCGTGGCTCTCGAACCCCAGCCGGGCCGTCGCCAGCGAGGACAGCGAAGGGTCCCGGTCGCAGCCCAGCAGCTCCAGACCGGGGCCGGTGTACGCGTGGGCGGCCGCCGCCAGGAGGAGTCCGGAACCACAGGCCGGGTCGAGGACCACCAGCGGGACCTCCCGGCGATCCGCCCGCGCGTCGAGGGCGACCCGCGCCATGAGGGAGGCGAGCTGGGGCGGAGTCGTGCTCAGCTGGCGCACATGGGCGTCCAGCCAGCGCCCCAACAGGAACTCGAAGGTCTCGCGGGCGCCCTCGTCGCGCCCGATCCGGGCCGCCTCCCGGGCCAGCTCCGACGCGGCCGGGGCGAGACCCGCGGGGGCCGGACCGGACGGTGCCTCCTGCATCCGGCGGGCCGCCTCGGCGATCGCCCGCCCCGACTCCTCCCTGCTCCCGAGCGCCTCGAACCGGGGCCACAGCAGCTCGCGGGCCCCGGCCTCCCGAAGCTTCCCGTGGTCGCGCAGCCAGCGCTCCACCTCGGCGAGCGAGAACAGCGGGGCCGCGTCGGATCCGCCGGCCCGGGTGGGGAAGGAGCCGTGCCGGCGCCGCCAGTTGCTCACCGCGGCCCGCCCCACCCCCGCGATGCGGGAAACCTCCGCGAGGGTGACCAGGACGCCGTCGGACGCGCTCACCGGAAGGTACTCAGACCCTTCGGGCGAGGTCCAGGGCCGCCGTGTGCACGAACCAGTCGAGCACCTCGGAGACCTCGTGCCCGTGCTCGGCGAAGACCTGCACGGGGAACGAAGGGCGCAGCTCCAGCTTCGCCTCCGGCAGATCGACGCCTTCGATCCGGTTGAGCCGTCGGAGCAGCTCGCGACGCTGCTCCGAGTCGTCGAACGGAGCCCGGTCCTTCAGGTACTGGAACACGACCTCGACCGTGCCGGTCACCGGGTAGATGGCGAACGGCCAGAGCAGGTGCGGCCGGAGGCTCGTGCCGGCGTCCAGGGTGGGGAAGCAGCTCGTCTCGTCATGCCGGCCGTAGTCGAGATGGCCACCCTGGGTGCGCCAGAAGTCCAGCGTCTCCAGCAGCCCGTCCGCCGCCTCCGGCCAGTGCTCGCGCAGCCGGCTCCGGAAGCGCTCGGCGGCCTCCGCGTTCTGGCCCTCCGGCAGCGGATCGGCCGCCGAGGCCCCCGCGACGTCCTTGCCGAGCAGCGTGGCCAGTTCGGCGGCGGTCAGGCGCTGCGCGCGGTGGGCGCGCCCCGAGGGGTCGAAGCGTACGCCCTCCTCCTGGAGCAGCTCCTGCGGCGGGCGGCGGTCGCTCCCCTCCGGCCAGTGGAAGGAGGCCGAGACCTTGCCCTCGGCCGTCAGGACTCGATGTGCGCCCATCGCCGAGGCATGGGTGCCGAGATAGGTGCCGACGGGCACCGGATGGCTGCCGATCAGTTCGGCGACGTCGCCGTACGTGGTCCAGCTGCCGCTCGGCATGGCGACGAGGGCGGCCCGCAGCTCCGACCAGCCGGACCACTCGTCCCCCGTGGGCCGCACGCCGCCGATCGGACCGGGCCACAGCTCCACGGCCCGGTCCGAGAGGCGTTCCGCGCGGGCCGTGATCTCGGCCTTGCCCCAGCGCTCCGAGGCGGCGATCTCCAGGTTCATGCGCAGCGCGCTGCCTTCGAGGATCTGCTGCTTGCGCTGGAAGGGATGGTTCGACAGCTTGGCGTTGTCGCCGGTCAGGGTCAGGTTGCCGAGGGTGTGCACCAGCAGGTCGTGGAGCTCCTGCGGGGACTGGCCGGCCTCCGTCTCCTCGGCGAGGAGGTCGAACCAGGCCGGAGCGGGCCGCTGCGGCAGCACGTGCTCCACGCTGAGCGACGCCTTGTCGAAGTCGACCGGCTCGCTCGGCCGGTAGCTCTCCTCCAGGCGGCGGAGGATGAAGCCCCGCTGCGGGGGGCGCCCGCTCCAGTAGAAGGGCTTGCCGAGGATCGCGGAGCGCAGCTCCTCGTCGCTGGGCCAGCGTCGGCGGCGGGCGGAGAGGAAGCGCCGGACCGCCTCCGCGGCCGGTCGGTCCGTCTCCAGCTCCTTCGGCGCGTCCATGAAGATGCGGTTCACGCCGGTCGTCGGGGTCTGGCAGATCAGCCGTCGCACGAGGTACGACTCCACGTAGCGCAGCGCCGCCGCCGCGTCCTCCGGCGTCGTGACGCCCGCGTCGACGAGGTCGAGCAGATGGAGCGCGAGGGGGTAGTGCGTCGAGCCGCCCCAGGCGGTCAGCCGCTCCAGTGCCGCACGCAGCGGGGCGGAGGGTTCCAGCGACGGGTCGACGATCCTGCGGAACCGGGCGCCCCGGGAGGCCAGTTCGGCGATCTCGCGTCGCAGGGCGTCCTCGTCGCCCGCGAGGGGCTGGAGCCGCTTCTGCTGCTCGCGGTAGATCTCGCTCTGCTTCGTCTTGTGGTGCCCGCGGACCACCAGATCGAGCCAGACGAGCAGTTCGAGGTTCTTCGGTCCGAGGCTCTGCTGCATGGGCAGCCACAGCTCCTGGTAGACCCGTTCACCCCGCTTGGGCAGCAGCATGAAGACGTAGTTGCGCAGCAGGTCGCTCTGGCTCAGACCGACGCCTGTGTTGTTGATGGACTCGAAGATCCGGTACACGTTGTCCCCGGACTCCGCGGTGATCTCCACGATCGACAGCAGGTCCTTGAGGGCGTTCTCCACCGTACCGATCCAGCGGGCGTCGTCGGTGGCCTCCTGCCCCTCGGCGAGCGCACCCCGGAAGAACCGGTACGCCGCACCGATGTTGCCGCTCCCGCTGGCCTGGGGGCTGGACGCCACGCAGGCGGTGTACGCGTCGCGGTCGGCCTGCGTCGGCAGCAGCCGGTAGTGGTCGAGCCCCTCGTGGAACTCGTTCACCAGGACCTGGCGGTGCACCCGGTCCGCGGCCCGGGTCTCACCCTGGTCGTTCAGGTGGTCGCGCAGCGCGGTGAACGCGAGCATCAGCGTGGTGAGCCGCTGCTGCCCGTCCACCACGAGCCAGCGCTGGACACCACCGGCCTGGATCTGACCCGGCGCCAGGACGACGGAGCCGAGGAAGTGAGGGGCAGCCGACTCGCCGGCGAGGTGTTGGTCGACGAGCTCGCCGAGATCCTCCCAGAGACGGCGCAGCTGCTCCGCCCCCCAACTGTACGTCCGTTGGTAGAGCGGGACCTGGAACTGCTTGTCCCCCTGGACGAGCTTGAGGAAGGTGATCTCCTGAGCACGCATGCGCGTCCTTTCCCGTTCCGGCCCGGCCGATCCGTCCGCCCGGGGAATCTACCGTGAACACAGCCGTCCCGGACCGCCGGGCGGGACGAACAGCCAGGTGCTCACGGTGATCTCCGGTTTCCGGTACGTGACATCGCCCTGCTGCTACGCTCCCCGCGTGTGCTGAGTACACGCCAGATTCCGGGCGTGCCGAGGGTGTCGCGCGCCGCACGCGTGCACCGGGCCGGCCGCCCGAGCACCCGGTCCGGGTCCGGACAACGAAGGAGAGCCCCCATGCCCTCGACCGCCGACCGGCAGGCCGACGAGAGCGACGCCCTGCGCGTCCGGCAGATCTTCCGCTTCCTCGCCGAGGCGGAGGAGTCCAGGACCCGCCCGGTCCGCACCCTCGACGGGGCGGCCGGCACGGTTTGGTTCGACGAACTCCCCACCGGACCCGGAGTCGCGGTCATGATCGACGGAGCCCTCGCCGTCGACGACCCCGCCTGGCTCACCGTGGAGCGCCCCGACCGCGAGGAAGCCCCGTCGCTCGCGGCTCTCCTCGCCCCCTGGGTCGACGAGACCCGCGTCCGGGACTTCCGGCAGCCCCGCGCCCCGCACCTGCGCCGCAGGATCGAACCCGACCTCCCCGACTGGTCCTCCGGCATCCCGCTGGAGAAGTCCTACCGCGAACTCGACCAACACCCGCGCCGGGAACGGATCGAGAAGCTGTACGCGACCTGGGAGCAGGACTGGCTCGGCTGGGCCGAACGCCGCCGTGCCGTGGACCCCCTCGTCCGCCTCTACGACCGGCTGCACAAGATGCACGAGGACGCCGCGGCCCTGGGGGAGGCGTACGAACTGGTCCTCGGCCTCGGCCGGCTGACCTGGCAGACCACCGGCGGCCAGCGCGTCGAGCGCCACCTCCTGACCCACCGCGCCTCCCTCAGCCTCGACCCGGCGACCGGCACCCTCACCGCCGCGCCCGACCCGACGGCCGTCGGGATGGAGCTGGAGGAGGGCATGCTCGACGGCTCCCAGCACGTGCCCGGAGCGGTCAGGGAGAGCATCGTCGGCGTCCTCGAAGAGGCGTCCGACGCCACGGACCCGGACCAGCTCCACGCGGTCCACACGGCCCTGCGCAGCTGGGTGAACGCCGCCCACAGCGCGGGCGGCTACCTGCCGGGCATCGAGCGGGCGAAGGCACGCGACCTGGACGTCCCCCAGGTCGGCCTCACCCCCGCGCTGGTCCTGCGCGAGCGCAACCGCCGTTCCACCCTGGACGCCCTCAAGGGCATAGCCCGCCAGATAGACGGGGGGACACCGCCCACCGCGCTCCTCGCGCACATAGCCGGGCGCGACGGCGCCCTGACCGCCGCCGACCTCGCTGCCACCGAGGCCGACGGCACCGGGACCGGCAGCGGCGAGATGTACTTCGCCCTCCCGGCCAACGAGGAGCAGCGCACGATCGCCGAGCGCCTCCGCGCCAACCGTCTCGTCGTCGTCCAGGGCCCGCCCGGCACCGGCAAGACCCACACCATCGCCAATCTGGTCACCGACCTCCTCGCCCAGGGCAAGCGCGTCCTCATCACCAGCCACACCCCCCGCGCCCTCCGAGTGCTCCGCGACAAGCTGCCCGAGTCGGTGCGCGACCTGTGCGTCAGCCGTACCGAGGACGGCGCCGCCGCGCAGCGCGAGCTGGAGGCATCGGTCCAGAAGATCCTGAGCTCGTACGCCGGGTACGACCAGAAGGCGTCCGAGCAGCAGATCAGGACCCTCCAGAGCCGGCTCGCGGCCGCCCGGACGGCCCAGCGGACCGTGCTGCGCGACCTGGCCGCCCTCCGGAACCAGGAGACCCACCGCTTCGAGGCCGAGATCGGCGACTACCGCGGCAGCCTCCAGGAGATCGCCGGACGCCTCGCCGCGGAGGCGGACGCCCACGCGTGGATCGGTACCGTCCCCGCGGAGCGGCCCGCCCTCGCCGCGGACGAGGCCCTCCGCCTCCTCCACGCCACCCGAGCCTTCACCCCGCACCACCGGAGCCTGGCCGCCGAGGTCCCCGAAGCCTCCGAACTCCCCGGCCCGCTGGATTTCGAGGAGGCCGTCGGCGAGGTGCGGTCCGCCGAGGAGGCACACGCCGCGGTCCGCCAGGACCCGCTGAGCGACCGCCACGACGCGGCGGTCCGCGGACTCACCGAGGAGGAGCGGCAGCGGCTCTCCGACGCCCTCGACGCCTTCGCGACGAGCCGGGTCCGCGCCCGGAGCCTCACGGCGGCCGCAGGCCCCTGGGCGGCTCCCCTCCTCGCCGAGGCCGTCGCCGGACAGGACTGGCAGACCCGCGCCCGGCACACCGCCGTCGTCGAGACCCTGACGTCCGCCGACACCGCCCTGCTCACCCTGGGCGGCGCGCTGGTCAGCGGCCTGGAACAGCACGCCCCGGCCACCGCGCTCGCCCACGCGACCACCCTCCACGACGGCCTCCGGCAGGGGCAGAAACTGCGCGGCCCCTTCGGGACGCGCACCAAGCTGGCCAAGGCGGTGGGCTCGTTCGTGGAAGACGTCCGGGTCGACGGACGGCCCCCCGAGGACGCCGACACCGCCGGCGTCGTCCTCGCCCGCGCCCAGCTCGAAGTGCGACTCGCCCAGTACGAGTCGGCCTGGACCACCACCGGAGCGCCCTGGCAGGGGCACGGTCCACGGGTCGCCCGCCTCCGCCAGGAGGCCGAGGCGCTCACCGCCGTCCTCGACGTCGCCGCCCGGCGCACCGACGTCCTCACCGCGGCCGCCACCTCCCCCGAGCTCACCGTGGCCGCCTGGCACGAGGAGGACGTCGAACACGCCGTACGGGCGCTGCTCCGCGCGGCCACCACCCTGCGCGCCGCCGAGCGCTCGCGCCGGCTCATCGCCCGCGCCGAGGAACTGCTTCGTGACTGGAGCGAGCGCCCCGGCGTCTCACCGGCCGTGGCCCGGGCCCTCGACGCCGTACGCTCCCAGAACCCCGACGGATACCGGGGGTTCAGCGAGGAGATGGCCGAGATCAGGGAGGCGTCCCGGCTGCGCGCCGCCCGTCACGAGGCGCTCGGCCGCGTGACGGAGGCGTTCCCCTCGCTCGCCGAACGGATCACGCGGACACCCGACGATCTCGCCTGGGACGAACGCCTGCCCTCCCTCGCCGCCTCCTGGGCCTGGTCCGCCTGGCGCGACCGGATGGAAAGGCTCACCGATCCGGACGCCGAGCGGTCCCTGAGGCAGCAGCTGACCGAGGCCGACGACGAGGCGAGGATCATGCTGGGCCGGCTCGCGTCCGCGCGCGCCTGGCACCGCTGCCTCGGGCTGCTCACCGGCGACCAGTCGCGTGCGCTCAGCGCCTACCAGCAGGCCGCCCGCCGGATCAAGGGCAAGTACCAGCACCGCTACCGCCGCGACGCCCAGGCCGCGCTCCGCAAGGCCCAGACCGCCGTACCGGCCTGGATCATGCCGCTGCACCAGGTGGCGGAAACCGTGCCGATGGACCGGCCCGGAATCTTCGACGTCGTCATCGTCGACGAGGCGAGCCAGTCCGGGCTGGAGGCCATGCTGCTCAGCTGGCTCGCCGACCGCATGGTCGTCGTCGGCGACAGCAAGCAGGTCAGCCCCTCCAACGTCGGCCTCAGGCAGGACGAGTACTTCCATCTGCGCGACAGGCTGCTGACCTCGCTCGACGACGACATCCGCAGCCTCTTCGGGCCGGAGTCCAGCTTCTTCGATCTCACCGAGGCCCTGTCCGCCGGCCGGGGCACCCTCATGCTGAAGGAACACTTCCGGTGCATGCCGGAGATCATCTCCTTCTCCAACGGCCTCTGCTACAACGGCGATCTCCAGCCACTGCGCCAGTACGGAGCGGACCGCCTGCCGCCGGTGCGCACCGTGCACGTCGAGCGGGGCGCGGCCCACGGCACGAGCGGCCGCCTGGCGAACACCGCCGAGGCCGAGGCGCTGGTGGCCGCGATGGCCCGGTGCTGCGCCGACCCCGCCTACGCCGGGCGGACCATGGGTGTGATCAGCCTGAGAGCCAGCAAGGCGCACCTCGCCGAGCTGGAGAACCTGATCGCCGAGCGCATCGACTACGAGCAGCGCGAGGAACGCCGGATCCGCGTGGGCGACGCCGAGGACTTCCAGGGCGACGAACGGCACGTCATGTTCGTCTCCTGCGTCAACTCGCCCACCACCGCGGCCGGAAATGTTCCGGGCGGCTTCAACGGGAAGACCTACGAACAGCGCCTGAACGTCGCCGCGTCGCGTGCCCAGGACCAGCTGTGGGTGTTCCACAGCGCCCGGCCGGAGCAGTTCCACGAGAACGACCTCAGGCGGCGCTGGCTGGACGACCTCACCCGACCCGCCGAGGAGGAGACGGAGGCGGTCGCGGGCGTGGTCCTGCCGGACGTCCGCCACCCCGCCTTCGACAGCCTCTTCCAGCAGCAGGTCTACCTGGAGCTGGCCGGGCGCGACTACCGGGTGCGGCCCGGCTACCGCGTGGGGCGCCACGCGATCGACCTGGTCGTCGAGGGCGGTACGCGGCGCCTCGCCGTCGCCTGTGACGGGGACGCCTTCGCCGAGGGCGAGGACGCGTCGACCGCCGCCGCGCGCCAGCGGGACCTCGAAAGGGTCGACTGGACCTTCGTGCGCATCCGGGGCAGCCGCTTCCACCTGGACCGCGAGCAGGCCCTGGCCCCGCTCTGGGCGGAGCTGGACCGGCTGGGGATCGAGCCCGCGGCCGAGGCACCCGAGGCATCCGAGGGATCCGAGGCGCTCCTGGACCCGGTGGTGGCCGCCGTCGAACAGGACCGGCCCGCCCAGGCCGTCCCTCCGGTCCCGGCCGCCTCTCGTCCGGAGCACGCGTCGCCCGAGCCGATCGCGGTGGCCGCCCCGGATCCGGCGGACGAACCGGATCCGGCGGACGAACCGGATCCGGCGAACCGTCGGGATCCGGTGGACGAACCAGCCGCACCGGCGGCCGGGCCCGTCGAGTCCAAGGGCGCGACGGCACCCCGTGCTCCCGGGGAGTTCCCCGTACGCACCGTCCCGGCAACCGTCTTCCGCCGCCTGCTGGGGGAGATGCAGCAGCTCCAGCTGGCCGTCGACGCGCCGGAGGAGGCGCCCCCGGCCGGCACCGACGCGGCGAACCTGGTCTTCCTCCGCAAGACGCTGGCCGACCAGCGCGACCGGCGGACCCGGCGCATCGCGTTCCTGCGGCGGTTCCTCGACGCGGTCTCGGTCGACGGAGCGGCGACCGCCCCGACGTCGGTCGTGCCCGGCGCGCTGCTCGTGCTCGAGTTCGACGGACGGACCGACGCGGGGACGGTCTACACCGTCGCGGAACTCCCCTCCGACGGAGCCGAGATCATCTCGCCCGCCACCCCGCTCGGCCAGGCCCTGCTGTGGGCGGAGCCGGGCCGACACGTGGAGTACACCGACGTCAGGAAGCAGCGGCACACGGTCGTCGTCCGGGAGATCCGCGCCTGAACGCGCGGCTCGTCGCCGGAGCCTCTCCGTGGGGGCCCCGGCGACCGTCAGTCCGCCACCGGATCGAGGAGGGGGCTGCGCCGCCCGCTCCAGGAGACGGCCAGCGCGTCCCTCGCGCGCGTGCACGCGACGAACAGCAGACAGTGCTCGGCGAGAAGGTCCCGCTGGTGCTGGAGGGGATCCACCTCGGCCGGGGTCACCTGCGGGGCGAACGGCAACACCGCGGACGTCACTCCCACGACGGCCACACACCGGAACTCCAGCCCCTTCATCGCGTGCATCGTCGCCACGCGCACCCCGGACACCCCCGGGCCGGGGTCGTCCTTGACCGACACCGCCGGCACACCCTCCCTGCGCAGCCGCGCGATCACCGCGTCGACGAGCGTGTTGAACCGGGCGCACACCGCGATCTCGGACGGTTTGATCCCGTCCTGGTCGATCCACACCCGGATCTGCTCCACCAGCGCGCGCAGTTCCTCCTCCTGACCGGAGTGACCGCGCGCCGAGGGGATCCGGCCGCGCAGCTCCGACCGGTAGCCGCGCAGGGAGTCCGCACCGGCGTCCTCGTCGTCGTCCTCGCCGAGCCGTCCGATCCGGTGGCTGTCGAGCAGCGACGCCGACCAGCGCAGGATCTCCTCCGTGCTGCGGTAGTTGACGCGGAGGCGCTGGGCGCGACCCCGCACGTGGACACCGAGCGAGCGCAGCGACACCCGGGAGTCGTAGATGCGCTGGTGCGGGTCGCCCACGAGGAAGATGTCGTCCGACTGCGGTGCCACACAGGCCCGCAGTACCCGCCACTGGGCGGGATGCAGGTCCTGGGCCTCGTCGACGACCACGTGCCGGTACCGCGGCCCCCGCTCGCCGAGCAGTCGCGCGGCCCGGTCGCAGAGCTGGGTGTACGTCGCCGAGTCGCGTGACGCGAGGTCCGCGTCGAAGCGCTCCATCACCCGCCACAGCCGGGCCCGCTGCACCCGCCCCACCTGGGTGCCGCGGCCGCGCCGGACACAGCTCAGATACTCCTCCGGGGACCTCAGCCCCTGCGCGAGGACGACGTTGCGGTACTCCTGGGACAGGAACTGTTCCGTCCAGGGCAGTTCCTCGCGAGCCATCGCGCGTGTCCAGGCGGTTCGCTCCGCGGCGGCCGACAGCGGCTTCGGCGACCGACCCTGCGTCTCCCGGACCACCCGCGCCGCCAGCGAGTCGACCGTGGTGACGTCCACCCGGTCGAGGAGGTGGGCGTCGGCCTGGCCGAGCAGCAGCGCCAGGCTGTCCCGGAGCGCCGCGGCCATGGCGTTGGTGAAGGTGGTGAGCAGGACGCGCTCGCCCTCGGCGCCGGTGCGCAGCAGGTGGCGGACGCGGTGCAGGGCGACCACGGTCTTTCCCGTGCCGGGGCCGCCGGTGAGCTGGGCGGGCCCGTTGAAGCCGGGATGGTGGGCGAAGCGCCGCTGGGCGGGGTGGAGGAAGACGCGCCAGCGCGCCAGGTCTTCGGAGAGGATGCGTTCCAGCTCCCCGGGGCCGGTGACCTCCACGATCCGGTCGGACGTGTTGAGGACCGCCTCGGAGAGGGACACGACGGGCCGTTCGCCGGCGGCGCGCACGGTCTGTCCGCGCGGCGCGATGACCTGTTCCCAGACCTCGTCCGCCGAGTAGCCCGCCGCGAGGTACTCCAGCACCTCGTACTGGTCGGCCGGCATCATCGGCGGAGCCATCACGGTCAGGTCGTCCACCGTGACGCAGACGCGGGCCAGGCGCAGGACCTGGTCGTCGACGCCGAGGTTGTGGAGCACGGTGTCGGAGTGCCTCTCGAAGAGGCGGACCGGGGTGGCTTCCGCCTTCGACTCGAAGTAGGTCTCCATCTGTTCGAGGGCTTCCACATTGCGGACCTCCAGGGCGCCCGTGGCGCCGTTCACCGAGTAGGCACGCTTCACCGCCCAGTTGATGGCGTCGTCGTGCGCGGCCACGCGCAGCAGGGTGTAGAGGTCGCTGCCGTCGTCCGGCGCCAGCAGGACGCCCCGGTGGAACCGCGTGATGCGGATCGTCCGGATCCGGCGGTCGCGGGCCCGCTCCAGCTTCTCCAGGTGGAGGCCCTTGCTGGCGTGGAGTTGGTGGACCGTCATGCTCCGGAACATCTGGATGGCTTCGTTGACCTCCTTCTGCACGGGCCTCTGCAGGGTGATGAGGTCGGCGACGAAGTCCTCGGAGAGGGCGAGTCGTGGCATGGCAGTCCTTGGAGCGCGCGACGGGCGGTGATCGGGGACAGCCTAGACAGCGGGCCTGGAGCGGACGAGGTTCCTTCGGGCCATGGACGGGCCCGCCTCAGGACCCGCGCCGGCTCACGGCCAGGCGTTGCGCCGCGCGAGGTCCAGGACCAGGGCGCCGATGTTCCAGGCGTCGTCCTCGCCGCTGTGGTGGCGGCCTTCCAGGGGGAGGCCGGCGTGGGTGAGGGCCTGGGCCATGCCGGGGCGGCGGGGGAGGGCGTGGGCCTCGGTGAAGACCGCCTTCGCGTTGGTGTGCCGGCGGCCGAAGGGGTAGGGGGTGCGGGTCGCCTCGCACTGGCGGGTGAACTGCTTGCGGTCGTAGTCGCCCCAGCTGGCCCAGGGGCGTACGCCGGCGGCGTGGTCCCGGGCGAGGACGCGGCAGGCGGTCGCGAAGTCGACTCCGGTGTCCACCTCCGCCTGGGTGAGGCCCGTCAGCTCGGTGCAGAAGGCGCTGACGCGGGAGCGGGCGGGGCGGACCAGGATCCGGTGGCGGCCCACCCGTTCACCCGCGGCCAGATCCACGACGGTCAGCCCGATCTCGATGATCTCGTTGACCTGTCCGGGCGGCGGGGCCGTGTCCCAGCAGGTGGCCTCGACGTCGACGACGTTGAGGAGATGGCGGGGGTCGCGGGATTCCATGCGGGGAGCGTAGGAGGCGGGGCGGGGGCGTGGCACCTAAATTTCGGGAGGGATTCCTCAGTCCTCCTCCGGAGCCGTCTCCGGAGCCAGCACCTTGCGCAGGGCCGCGACCGCGTGGGCGCGGTGGTCGTCGAGCCAGCGGACGGCGGAGTCCTTGTCGCACTCGCGGAGGGCGGAGAGGACCGCGCGGTGCTCATGGACGGCTTGGGCGCGGTGGGCGGGGTCGGTGTAGTAGAGGGAGCGGTAGGCGTCCGTGGAGTCCCACAGGGTGGTGATCATGCGGACGAGGCGGGGCATGCCACAGGCGTCGATCAGGGTGAAGTGGAAGCGGCGGTTGGCCTCGGCCATGGCCTTCACGTCGCCGGCCCGGGCGGCGCGCTCGACCTCGTGGTGGATGGCCGCCAGGGTGTCCGTCAGGCCCTCCGGGCCGACGTCCATGGCGCGCAGGACGGCCTCGGTCTCCAACAGGGCGCGGATGCGGTAGATCTCCTCCAGGTCGGCGAGGGACAGCTCGGCGACGAAGTAGCCGCGGTGCACGTGGTGGACGACCAGGCCCTCGGCCTCCAGCGCCTTGAGGGCCTCCCGGAGCGGGACGCGGCTCACCTCCAGGCGGGCGGCGAGCGCGTCCTGCCGGATCGGCGCGCCCGGCCGGAGCTCGCCGCCGGTGATGGCGCTCCGCAGCTCCCCCAGGACGAACTGCTGGGCCGTCTGGGGCCGTCGCCTCTCCACCGTGCCGCTCATGATCCGGTCTTCCCTCCGTGTCGCCTGCGCACCGGCGGTCCTCGTTGCCGTCGGTGACCGTCATCTTCCTACGGTTCTGAGGTCCGCGATCGAGTTGTCCACAGGTGGGATTCGGCCAGCACCTCGTCGGTGTGCTCACCGAGCCGCGGGGGAGCGGAGCGGTACACGGGAGGGGTCGTGCCGAAGCGGACCGGGTGCGCGACCTGGCCGGGCCCGGCGGCCCCGTCCGGAAGCCGGGTGCCGAGCCCCAGCCTGTCGGCCAGCGCGAAGGCGCCCGCGAGGTCGTTGATCGGACCGCACGGCACGCCGGCGGCCGTCAGCTCCTCGAACCAGGCGTCGGCCGTGCGCGAGGCCAGCGGTCCGGCGAGCGCCGCCGTCAGCTCCTCGCGGTGGGCGACGCGGGCCGTGTTGGTGGCGAACCGTTCGTCCTCGGCCAGCGCGGGCCGGCCGATCCGCTCGCACAGGGTCCTGAACTGGCGGTCGTTGCCGACCGCGAGGACCAGGGGACGGTCCCGGGCCTCGAAGACCTCGTACGGGGTGATGCTGGGGTGACGGTTGCCCATGGCGCGCGGGACGACCCCGGCGCCGAGGTGGGCGGCGGCCTGGTTGGTGAGGGCGGAGAGCAGCGAGCCCAGGAGCGAGACCTCGACGCGCTGGCCCTCGCCGGTCCGCTCACGGTGCCGGAGAGCGGCGAGGACCCCGAGGCCGGCGTGGAGTCCGGTGATGACGTCGACGAGTGCCACCCCCGCCTTCGTCCCCTGCCCGTCCGGCTCACCGGTGACGCTCATCAGCCCGCCCATGGCCTGGACGAGCAGGTCGTAGCCGGGCAGCGCGGCGCCGCCGTCCGTGCCGAAACCCGTCACCGAGCAGTAGACGAGCCCTGGGTTGGTGCGACGGACCTCCTCGAACCCGAGTCCCAGCTTCTCCATCGTCCCGGGGCGGAAGTTCTCCACCAGGACGTCGGCCCGTTCGACGATCGCCCGCGCCGCGGCCAGACCCTCGGGATCGGTGAGGTCGAGGGCGACGGACCGCTTGTTCCGGTTGACCCCGAGAAAGTACGTCGCCTGCCCGTCCGCGAACGGCGGGCCCCAGGCGCGGGTGTCGTCCCCGCCGTCCGGCCGCTCGATCTTGATCACATCGGCGCCGAGGTCGGCCAGGAGCATGGTCATGTACGGGCCGGCGAGGACGCGGCCGAAGTCGGCGACGACGATGCCGGACAGGGCGCCGGGGGCGGCCTCGTGGGGGTGGTCCGTGTGCATTCCGCGCTCCCTGGGTGGGCGGGCCGTCGGATGATGGATCGCGTGCGTCGGATGGTGGATCCGATACGCCGGATCGTGGATCCAGCACATCGGATCCAACATCCCGGATCCCGGATCCCGGATCCCGGATCCCGGATCCCGGATCCCGGATCCCGGATCCCGGATCCCGGATCCCGGATCTTGGATCCCGGATCCCGGATCCCGGATCTTGGATCTTGGATCTTGGATCTTGGATCCAGAAAATTGGAGATTGGATCCAATCGGACCGTAGGGGGCGCGGAGAGGATTTTCAATACTGGATCCAAAATCCAATCTGCGGCTACGCTCGGCACGCCACGCCGAGCACGCACCCTCGTCACAGCCGCCCAGGAGGCCGCCCGTGAAGTCCTCGCCGTCCACCCCCTCGTCCGCCGCCACCCACCCCCTGGCCCTCCTCGCCGTCGACGGTCTGCTCAGCGACGAGGAGCGGGAGATCCGGGCCACCGTCCGGGCCGTCGCGGACCGCGAACTGCGCCCGCACGTCGCCGGATGGTTCGAGAAGGGGGAGGTCCCGGCGCGCGAACTCGCCCGCACGCTCGGCGATCTGGGGGTGCTGGGCATGCACCTGGACGGGTACGGCTGCGCGGGGACCAGTGCGGTGGCGTACGGCCTGGCCTGCATGGAGCTGGAGGCGGTCGACTCGGGCCTGCGCTCCCTCGTCTCGGTGCAGGGCTCGCTCGCGATGTACGCGATCTGGAAGTACGGCTCCGAGGAGCAGAAGCAGCGGTGGCTGCCGAAGATGGCGGCGGGTGAGTACATCGGCTGCTTCGGCCTGACGGAGCCCGACGCCGGCTCCGACCCGGGCGCGATGCGGACGAACGCCAAGCGGGACGGGTCGGACTGGATCCTCAACGGCACCAAGATGTGGATCACCAACGGTTCCGTCGCCGACGTCGCCGTGGTGTGGGCCCGCACCGAGGAAGGCGTCCGCGGCTTCCTCGTCCCGGCCGGCACCCCCGGCTTCAGTGCCCCCGAGATCAAGATGAAGCTGTCGCTGCGGGCCAGCGTGACCGCCGAACTGGTCCTGGACGACGTCCGGCTCCCCGCCGACGCGATGCTGCCCGGTGCGCGGGGGCTCTCGGGACCGCTCGGCTGTCTCAACGAGGCCCGCTTCGGCATCGTCTTCGGCGCACTCGGCGCCGCCCGCGATTGCCTGGAGACCGCGATCTCCTACGCGAAGGACCGCACCGTCTTCGATCGCTCCCTCGCCTCGTACCAGCTCACCCAGCAGAAGCTCGCGGACATGGCCGTGGAGCTCGGCAAGGGCATGCTGCTCGCCCTCCACCTCGGCCGCCTCAAGGACGCGGGCGAGATCACGCCCGAGCAGATCAGCGTCGGCAAGCTCAACAACGTGCGCGAGGCCATCGCCATCGCCCGCGAGTGCCGGACCATCCTCGGAGCCAACGGCATCACCCTCGAGTACCCGGTGCTGCGGCACGCCAACAACCTGGAGTCCGTCCTCACCTACGAGGGCACCAGCGAGGTGCACTCCCTCGTCATCGGCAAGGCGCTCACCGGCGAGCAGGCGTTCCGCTGACCGCCTGAGGGGCCGCGAGGGGCGGCCCGGCCGGGCCGCCCCGGGCTTCAGCCCGCGGTCACGCGCGCGAGGAACCCGTCCAGGTTCTCGATGGCACGTGTCACCCGTTCCTGCACCGAGAGCGTCTCCTCGTGGCGCAGCCCGCGCAGCTTGGGGACGCGCTTGCCGCGCAGGTAGAGGGAGCACGCCAGATCGGCGCAGATGTACACGCCGACCGTGTTCCCCTCCCGGCCGCGCGGTCCCGCCAGCGGGGCCGCCAGCAGCGTCACACCCGACGAGGCGTGCGGGGTCAGGCAGATCTGGCACATGCTCGTCTTGAGGGCGCTGGTCCGGCCCGCCGCAGGCACGCGCAGGGACACACCCAGCGGGCCGTCCTCCCGGGGCACCACCAGATGGGCCCGCAGCGGCGCCCCCGGATCCACCCACCCCAGGAAGTCCAGGTCCTCCCACGGCGTCTCGGCGAAGTCCAGCGGGAGCTTCAGCCGTGCGGCGTCGCCCTTCGTCGCGTTCACGAACGACGAACGGATCTCTTTCTCAGTCAACGGTTCCACTCGTTGGACCGTACAGGTATGTCCGCCGCCGCGGCATCCGGATATTCCGGTGCCACGCGCGCGGCGCCCGTCAGGCCACCCACTCCGGCAGCGCCGGATCCGAGAAGCGCCCCGGGGCTCCCTCCAGGGCCGCCGCCAGCCGCTCCGCCGCCGTCTCGTACACCTCCTCCGGCAGCGTGTAAGGGATCCGCAGCCGGTGCTCGTGCGTGCCGGGATCCACCCCGAACCGCGCACCGCCCTCCACCCGCACCCCGTGCCGCAGCGCCCGCGCCGCCAGCTGCGTCGCCACCGGCCGGCCCAGGTCGATCCACAGGCACATCCCGCCCGGCGGCTCCGACCACCGCCACTCCGGAAGGTGCCGGGCCAGCGCCAGGCCCAGCGCCTCACGCCGCCGCCTCAGCTCCGCCACGCGCGCGTGGACGATCGGCTCCAGCCGCCGCATCAGCGCCACCGCCACCAGCTGGTCGAGCACCGAACCCGACAGGTCGGCGGTGACCCGCGTCCGCGTCAGCTCCGTGATCACCCGCGCCGACGCCCGCACCCAGCCGACCCGCATCCCTCCCCAGCAGCTCTTGCTCAGCGAACCCACCGACACGATCTGCTCCCCGGCGCCGGCCCCGGCCGCCGCCGCGAACGGCGCGGGCGCCGGCACGTCGAGCGCCATGTCGGTGAGCGTCTCGTCCACCACCAGCCAGGTCCCCGTCGCCCGTGCCGCCCGTGCCAGCTCCCGGCCCTGCTCGCGCGGCATCAGCCGCCCCGTCGGGTTGTGGAAGTCCGGGATGAGGTACGCGAGCCGAGGCGCGGTCTGCCGCAGCGCGGCGTCCACGAGCCCGGTGTCCCACCCGCTCTCGGTGACCGGCACCGGCGTCACCCGCATCCCCCGGCCCCGCATGGCGTCGAGGGCGTTGGTGTACGAGGGGTTCTCGGCCAGCACCCGGTCGCCCGGCCGCCCGAACTGCGCGAGCACCAGCGACAGCGCCTGCTGGGCCCCGGTCGTCACCAGGATCTGCTCCGGCCGGGTCGGCAGCCCCCGAGCGGTGTACCGTTCCGCCACCGCGGCCCGCAGCTCCGGCAGGCCGTACGGGTGGTAGCCCGGAGCGCCCGCGAACCGCGGCAGCTCCGCCGCGGCCTCGGCCAGCGCCTCCGTAAGCTCCCGCGGCGCCTGTGGCGAGGCCAGCGCCAGGTCGATCACCTCGTCCGTCGCCTCCGGGTAGAGGCCCAGCGCGGTCGGCGTCTGCCCGTCGGGAAGCGCCGTCCACGTACCCGCGCCGCGCCGGCTGTGCGCGTATCCGCTCTCCCGCAGCAGGTCGTACGCGCCCGTCACCGTCGTCCGGCTCACCTCCAGGACCTGCGCGAGCTCCCGCTCGGCGGGCAGACGCAGCCGGAGCGCCACCCGCCCGTCGAGCAGTGCCTCGCGCACCGCGCGCGCCAGCTCGCGGTAGCCGAACCGCCCCTCCGGCGGCGGGGTGAGCAGCGAGGCGAGCTGGCGGCCCGACAGGGTCCGGTCCGCGGTGTGGACCACACGGCCTTCTGCCATGCCAATCACTCCTTATTGGCTCTGCTGTCCAGGCCAATAAGGCTACAGACTCCTCGTCAGTGGCCTGGTGCGCTTCTCGCGAGTGCGCAGCGCGGCCACCTTCCCGACCAAGGACCGAGAGGGTTACGAGGATGAGCAGCCACACGCACTTCACCGACCGCGACGAGCGGCAGTGGCAGCGGCACGCCGAGGAGGGGGGCGCCAGGCCGCTGCCCGTGGGGACCTGGCTGCGCACGCTGCGGGCTACGCTCCGGACCCACCGGCCCGCCGCCCGGACGACGGAGGACGCCGGCCGGCTCCTCCGCGCCCGGCGGGGGAGTCAGGCCACGGGCTGACGGCCGGGTCCAGGACCCATGTCCGTCGCGCCTGTCGTCTCGGCCGAGCCGTCGGTCGTGCCGTCGGTCGTGCCGCCGGTCGTCGTGTCCGTGGCGCCGTCGGTGGTGCTCCCGGGGCTGTCCGGCGGTGAGTCGGACGGCGGGTCCGCGGGCGAGTCGGACGGCGAGTCCGGCGGGGCGTCGGTGGAGGGCGAGGAGGTGTCCGTCGGCGGGCTCGACGGGGTCGAGGGAGTCGGCGTGGACGTCGTCGCCGTCGGCGAGAGCGTGGACGGGCACGGCGACGGCGTCACGCCGTCGCGCGGAGCCGGGGTCTCGTCGCCGGTCACCGTCACGCACGGCGTCGGCGAGGTCGTGCTCGGGGTGACGGACGGCGAGGTCGACGGCGACGCGGACGTCGTGGTCGGCGTCGGCCGGGGCGGCGGCGGGGTCGGCTTGTCCTGCCGCCCCGTGTCGCCGTGCTTCCGCGCGAACCAGGCGTCGTCCTCGGGGTCGTACACGACGAACACGTTCACCACCGTCACGGACGGGGCCACGACGACGACCTGGGAGGCGTCGTAGCCCGGCCACGGCGTGCCGGTCGTGCGCGGCTGCTGCTGGGCCACCGGCTCGGTCAGCGGGTTGCCGCAGGCGCACCGCACCCGAGGCACGCCCCGGCCGTCGACGAGGACCGCGGTCCCCGCCTGGAGCACCGCCTGGTACGAGGTGGCGGCCCCGTCCTTGTAGCCGTGATTGGTCACCCGGGTGTCCACCCGGAGCTGGAGCGGTGTGAGGGAGCGGAGGTAGCCGGGGACGGCGTTCGGCTCCAGGCCGAGCACCTCGGCGAAGGCGGCGTTCTTGGCGGGCTCGGCGGACAGGTAGCGGACCTGCTGTTCGACGTCGCAGCTCGCCGTCGCGCGCGTGCCGCCGTACAGGCCCGGCGTGGAGCCGGAGACCTGCGGCGTCGCCGTCTCCGCCGCGCCGGTCCGCGGCGGCAGCGAGGCCGTGCCGGAGGCGCTGTCGGTGCGGGCGGTGGAGGCGGTGAAGGGGTCGGGGCCGGAGGCGGAGGTGTTCTGCAGGAAGACCTCCCCGGTGCCGCCCGTCCCGGCGGTGTCGCCCTTGTCGTCCGAACGGCTGACGAGCACCACGGTGAGCGCGACCGCCGCCACGACGGCGGCGGCCAGCGCGGCCACCTTCGGTACCGAGCGCCACCACGGGGTCCTGCCGCCGGGGCCGCCGCCGTCTCCGCCACCCGCACCGCCGCCCGGACCGCCCCCGCCGCCTTCGCCGCCTCCTCCGGAGCCGTCGTGCGGTGGCGCGGGAGGGGGCCCTGAGACGCCGGGGCGCGTGGCCGCGCCGGACAGCGGACCCGAGGGCGGGCCTGTCGGCGGGCCGGAGGGAGGGACTGACGGAGGGCCGGACGGCGGCGGTGGGGACGTCACGTTTTTCCCTTTCTTCCGTTCGGCGTCATTCTGAGCGCGGGACGAGGACCCCGCACCTCGTCCTTCCCCCTGCGTGAACTCTTGCCGGGGAGCCTCGACCTCTCTAATGTGAACCTTCAAATTCCCAGGGATGCCATGCTCTTGGCTTTGTGAGGGTCGTATTTTGAACGATCAAATTCAGTGGCGTGCTGGTCCGGCCACCGGCCCCTCGGTGGGCTACCTCGACCACGCCAGGGTCGGCCCGCTCGCTCCCGAGGCCGCGGCGGCGCTCGGCGACGCGGCGCTCCTGGCCGGCCGGCTCGACCCCGCCGACCTCGACGGCCTCTTCGCCCTCGGTGACGCCGCCCGCGGCTCGGCGGCCCGGCTCCTCGGAGCGGAGCCCCACGAGATCGCGCTGGCCCCCTCGACCAGCCACGGCCTGTTCTCGGCCGCCGCGGCCCTGCGCGGACCCGGCACCGTGCTGGTGCCCCGGGAGGAGTTCCCCGCCAACGTCTACCCCTGGCTCCGCTTCGTCGGCCGGGGCGGTCCCGGCGTACGCCTGCTGGAACCGGACGGACGGCGCCACATCACTCCCGACCTCCTCCGCCGCCACCTCACGCCCGACGTCGTCGCACTCACCGTCAGCGCCGTCGACTCGTTCACCGGGCACATGGCTCCGCTCGCCGCGCTCAAGGAGATCCTCGGGCCGGACCGGCTGCTGATCGTCGACGCCATCCAGGGGGTCGGCGCCGTCCCGCTGGAGTCCGACGCCGCCGACATTCTCGTCAGCGGGGGCCAGAAGTGGCTGCGGGCCGGGTGGGGCGCCGCGCTGCTGCTGATCCGCGACCGCTGCGCCGGGCGGCTGGGCCCGGGGATCGGCGGCTGGGCCGGAGCGGCGGACCCCTTCGCCGCGCGGCATCCGTCGCCGCCGTTGCCGGGTGCCGCCGCGTACGGCATCACCAATCCGGACCTCTCGGCCGCCGCCGCGCTCGGCGCGGTCCTCGACGTCCTGGCCGACCGGGGAGGCCCGGCCGCCGTCGGAGCCCGCGTCCGGGCCACCCTCGCCGCGCTGCTCGACCGGGCGCGACGGGCAGGTGCCGAGGTGCTGCTGGACGGGCTGGGGGAGCGGGAACGGGCCGGTATCGGCACCTTCCGTCTGCCCGGCCACGACCCCGCCGCCCTCCACCGGGCCCTGGAGGCGGCCGGGGTGATCACCACACGCCGCGGCGAGTGGATCCGGCTCTCACCCCACGCCTCGACCCCGGCCGAGGCGACGGATCTCTTCGCGGAGGCGCTCGACTCGTTCCTCCGCCGCCCCCGTCCCGCCGGCACGCCCGAGCCGCCCGCCGCCCGCGCGGCCGCCCCCCGTACGACCACCGCAGGCGCCACCCGAAGCGGCAGTACGACGGAAGGCGCCACCGGCATAGCCGAGCGCGCCACCGACACCCCCGCGCACACCCCCGCCCCCACGCACACCCGCCCCCACAGGGACACCCCCGCCCCCACGCACACCCACACCCGCACCCAGAGGGACACCCCCTCCACCCCCGTCCCCGCCCACAGCGACACCCCCCGACCCCAGGAGCAGACGTGTCCCACCACCTGAGCCGCCGCCAGATACTCCACATCGCGACCGCCTCCGCCGCCGCGTTCGGCCTGTCCGCCTGCGGGGGCGGCGGGGACGCGGACGGCGGTGCCTCGGGCGCCGACGGCGACAGCGGGCAGATCACCGTATGGAGCTGGACCACCGCCGCCGAGGCACTGCGCGGAGTCGTCCCCTCGTTCGAGAGAGACAACCCAGGCATCAAGGTCGACGTCCAGGACCTCGGCAACCCCGCCATCTGGGACAAGATCACCGTCGGTCTCGCCTCCGGCGGCAAGGGTCTCGCCGACGTCCTCCACATCGGCGTCGACTACCTGCCCGGCTACCTGGAGAAGTTCCCCCAGGGTCTCGCCGATCTGTCCGTGCTGGGCGCGGACCGGCACAAGGACGCCTTCGCCGACGGCCTGTGGCCGACCGTCCTCGGCAAGGACGGAACCGTGCGCGCTCTCCCCTGGGAGGTCAATCCCCTGGGGCTGTTCTACCGGCACGACTACTTCGAGAAGGCGGGCGTCGACCCCGCCTCCCTCACCAGCTGGGACGACCTGATCGCGGCCGGGCCGCAGGTGCGCGCCGCGACCGGCGCGCAGCTGCTCGGCCTCGACAAGCCGGGCACCACCCAGGACATGGACTTCTTCCAGAACCTGATGCAGCTCCAGGGAGCCTTCTACTTCGACCGAGAGGGCAGGGTCACGCTCGCCTCCGACGAGGCCGTCCAGGCCCTGACGGTCATCAAGCGGCTCGACGACGCCGGGCTCCTCGCCGACACGGCGGGTCAGGGCACCTGGAAGCGCCTGGTCGGCCAGGGGAAGCTCGCCACCGCCCCGTACCCGGCGTGGGCCGTCGAGTACCTGGCGACCAAGTTCCCCGCCCAGAGCGGCAAGTGGCGTGTCATGCCGCCGCCCGCCGCCGTCCCGGGCGGAGGCCGCAGCGCCATTGTCAACTCGACCTACCTCACCGTCTCCGCCACCAGCAAGCGCCGCAAGGCCGCCTGGCGCTTCGTCGAGTACGCGCTCACCAAGCCGGCCGAGATCAACCGCATGTTCGCGTCCGGCGGTGTCTTCCCCGCCCTCAAGTCGGCCTACACGGACCCGAAGTTCAGCGCGCCGCACCCCTTCTACGGCGGCCAGCGGGTGCTGCGCACCTTCGTGGACTCCCTCGGTGCCGGCGCGGACGCGACCAACTTCACCGGCGACTACAGCCGGGCCCTGAAGCTCGCGAGCGACGCCCAGAGCCAGGTCCTGGTCAAGGGCGCCGACCCTGCCGAGGCGCTGAAGGCGGCGGCGAAGCAGCTCGCCCAGCAGACCGGCCGGCAGCAGGCGGCCTGACGATGTCCCTCGCCCCATCCGACCGCAGGCGCGGGCTGCTGACGCGAGGCTCGTTCCCGTACCTGCTGATCATGCCCGCCGTCCTCGGCTTCGCCGTCTCCAAGGCGTACCCGATCGCCGCGTCGTTCTGGATCAGCCTCACCACGGGTAGCGGCGACGCCGCACGGTTCTCCGGACTCGCCAACTACGAACGGCTGCTCGCCGATCCGCTGTTCTGGACCGCGCTCAGGAACACCGCCCTCATCCTGGTCGTCCAGGTGCCCTTGATGCTGGGGCTCGCGCTGCTCGTCGCCCTCGGCCTCAACTCGTCCAAGGTCCTGCTGCGGCCGCTCTGGCGGCTCGGCGTCTTCATGCCCTCGCTGACCGGCCTGGTCGCCGCCGGCGTCATGTTCTCCGTCATCCTCAACCGTGACGCGGGACTGCTGAACTGGATCCTCTCCCTCTTCGGCGTCGATCCGGTGAACTGGCTCGGCAGCCCCTTCTGGGCCCGGGTCGGCGTCGTCCTCGTCATCACCTGGCACTACACCGGCTACAACGCGGTGATGTACCTCGCCGGACTCCAGGGGATCCCGAAGGAGCTGTACGAGGCCGCCATGGTCGACGGCGCGGGCCCGGTGCGCCGCTTCTTCGCCGTCACCCTGCCGCAGCTGCGGCCGATCCTCCTGCTCACGGTGGTGCTCTCCACCATCGGCACGCTCCAGCTCTTCGACGAGCCGTACGTCCTCACCGGCGGCGGCCCCGACAACTCCACCCTCACGGTCACCATGTACCTCTACAACAACGGCTTCAAGTACTTCGACTTCGGATACGCCTCCGCCCTCGCCTACGCACTCGCGCTGATCGTCTCCGTGCTCGGCATCCTCCAGGTGCGCCTGATGGGAGAGCGCCGATGACGACCGGAAGCCCGACCGGAAGCCCGACCGGAAGCCCGACCGGAAGCCCGACCGGAACCCCGACCGGAACCCCGACCGGAACTCCGACCGGATCCCGGACCGGATCTCCGACGGGAACCCTGCCTGGTACCCGGAGGACGGGATCCAGGACCAGGACTCCCACCAGGACTCCCGCCAGGAAACCCACCAAGAGCCCCCGCGGCCTTCTGCTCACCCTCGCGCTCGCGGGAGCCTTCGGCCTCTGCGTGGGCCCCTTCTACTGGCTCGCGATGGCCGCCACGCAGAAGGACAGGGACGTGTTCTCCTGGCCGCCGAAACTGCTGCCCGGCGGACACCTGATGGAGAACCTCCAGGGGCTCCAGGAGTCCATCGGCCTGACCCGGGTCCTCGTCAACACCGTCGTGGTGGCGGGCGTCCAGACCGCCGGAGCCGTCGTCGTCTCGGTCCTGGCGGGGTACGCCTTCGCCAAGTTCGACTTCCGGGGACGGAACCTGTTCTTCGTGCTGCTGCTCAGCACCCTGGTCATCCCCGACACCGTGATGCTGATCCCGATCTTCCAGATGATGATGGAGTTCGGGCTCATCGACACGTACCAGTCCGTCGTGCTGCCCGGTCTCGTCACCCCGTTCGGGATCTTCCTGATGCGGCAGGCCCTGCGGTCCATGCCCGACGAACTCCTGGACGCGGCCCGTGTCGACGGTGCCGGCGAACTGCGGGTGCTGTGGCGGATCGTCATCCCCGTCAACCGGCCGATCATCGCCGCCCTCGCGCTGTTCGTCTTCCTCGGGGGCTGGAACCAGTTCGTCTGGCCGCTGATCGCGTTGCGCAGCCCGGAGATGTACACGCTCCCCGTGGCCACGGCCACCCTCCAGGGCCTGTCGACCACGAACTACGCCCAGGTGCTCCTCGCGAGCGCCATCGCGGCCGTCCCGGTGATGGCCCTCTTCCTCGTCCTGCAACGCCAGTTCATCTCCGGCCTCCTGGCCGGAGCGACCAAGGAGTGACCGCCGTGACCCCCACCCCGGACACCCCCACCCCGGACACCCCCACCCCGGAAGCAACCACCCCCCAGCCCGTCTCCGTCTGGCGCCCCAACACCCCCACCCTCATCACCGCCTCCACCCCCGCCTCCGCGCGAGCCGACGTCCCCACCATGGACCGCCCGCTCCCCACCGGTCTGCGCCTCCCCACCGGCGCCCCGCTCGTCGTCCACCTCACCGGACACGGTGGCGAGCGGTGGGAGCCGGGCGTCACCAGGGTCGCCGACGGCGTTGCCCTGGTCGAGGTCACGGCGGCGGAACCCGTCACCGTGCGCGCCGAATGGCGCGTCCCCTGTGCCGGGGCCACCGCCTACTGGACCCCGGACACGGACGCCTCCCGCTGGCTCCCGCCCTCCTGGGCCGCACCCCGGACCGTGTCGCTCGCCTCCGGCGCCCCGGTCGCCAGTCTCGTCGGCACCGGCGACCGGGCCCTGTGCACCGCCGCGGCCGGCGAGGCGGCGGAGCCCGTGCGTGTGGGAGCCGGAGTGGTCGAGGAGACCGGCGAGTTCGCGTTCACCGTCGAGCGGGAACTGACCCCGGACGGGCCGCCGTTCACCGTACGCATCGACCTGAGCGGCCGGCACTTCGCGGCCACCCTGCGGGACGTCACCGACTGGTGGGCCGAGGGCACGCGGCACCCCGGCGTCGCCCCGGCCGCCCGGATGCCCGCCTACTCCACCTGGTACAGCCTCCACCAGAACGTCGACGCCGTCGCCGTCGAACGCCAGGCGGCCCTGGCCGCGGCGCTCGGCTGCGAGAGCGTCATCGTCGACGACGGCTGGCAGACCTCGGACCGCACCCGCGGCTACGGGCACTGCGGCGACTGGGAGCCCAACCCCACGGCCTTCCCCGATCCCGCCGCCCACGTCGCCGAGGTCCACCGCCTCGGCCTCGCCCACCTCCTCTGGTACGCGCTGCCGTTCATCGGCCGCCACAACGACGCCTGGGACCGCTTCAAGGGCCTCGTCCTGCGCGAGGAACCCCGCCTGGACGCGGCGGTGCTCGACCCGCGCCACCCCGAGGTGCGCGCCTACCTCACCGACAAGGTCGCCCGCGCCGTCGAGGAGTGGGGCACGGACGGGGTGAAGCTCGACTTCCTCGACCGTTTCGCCGTCGCGGACCCCCCGCCCGCCCCGCCCGGCGCCGACCACGCCACGGTCCACGAGGGCGTACGCAGGCTGCTCGCCGACCTGGACGCCCGGCTGCGCCGTACCCGGCCCGACGTGATCGTCGAGCACCGGCAGCCGTACGTCGGTCCCGGCCTGTGGCCGTACGCCACCATGGTCCGGGCCACCGACTGCCCGCTCAGCCCCGCCGAGAACCGCCAGCGCACGGTCGACTGCCGGCTCACGGCAGGCCCGCTCGCCGTCCACGCCGACATGATCATGTGGCATGCCACCGAGACGCCCGAGGCGGTCGCCGTCCACCTCGTCAACGCCCTCTTCTCCGTCCCGCAGATCTCCGTCGACCTCGACGCCCAGACCCCGGAACAGCTCGCCACCCTGCGCTTCTGGCTGGGGATCTTCCGCCGTCACGCCGACGTCCTCCAGACGGGCACGCTGGAACCCGCCCGACCCGACCTCGGCTACCCCCTGGTCCGCGCCGGGGACGAGCACACCGAGGTGATCGCCCGCTACGCGCCCCTGCCCGTCGCCCTCCCCGAGCGGGACGGGCCGGCGACCGTGCTCGTCGCCAACGCGGACGAGGACCCGGTGGTCCTCCTCGTGGCCGTCCGGCCGGAGCGGGCCCTCGCGCTCGTCCAGGACTGCCGTGGTGAGATCCTGTCCGAGACCGTGCTCGACCTCGTCGCCGGGGTGAACCCGGTGACCGTACCGACCGGCGGACTGCTCACCCTCACCCGCGAGGCATGAACGACGGCGGGCCGCGGGGGCCCGTCCGCCCCCGCAGCCCGCCGACCACCGCCCACAGAGG
Organism: Streptomyces sp. NPDC004435; assembly: GCF_042873895.1. NCBI lineage: Bacteria > Bacillati > Actinomycetota > Actinomycetes > Kitasatosporales > Streptomycetaceae > Streptomyces > Streptomyces sp. NPDC004435. The sequence goes on from NZ_JBIAMB010000014.1 coordinate 54,271, forward strand.
AACGATGACCGCTCGACAGGTGACCATCGAGGACGTCGCACGGACGGCGGGGGTGTCCCGCCAGACCGTCTCGAACGCCCTCAACGCCCCCCACCGGCTGCGCGCGACCACGCTCGCCCGGGTCACCGCCGCCATCGAGGAGCTCGGCTACCAGCCCGACCAGTCGGCGCGCAGCCTGCGCACGGGCACCCGCAAGGTCATCGGCTATCCCGCACCCGCCGACAACCCCGTCGACCCCAACCCCCTGATGGGCGGCTTCCTCCAGGCGCTCGTCAGCGCGGCCGACGCCGTGGGCCACCGCGTGCTGCTCTTCCGCTGCGACCCCGACCAGGGCGCGGCAGCGGTCGCCAAGTCCTTCCACGGGCTGATCGCCGCCCGCCAGGTCGACGGGTTCGTCCTCTCCGACGTCGTCCACGACGACTCCCGCGTCGACGTCCTCACCGAGGCCGGTTTCCCCTTCGCCGCCTTCGGCCGTACGGCTCCGGGCCGCCCGCAGAACTGGGTGGACATCGACTCAGCGGAGGCCACCGCCGAACTGGTCCGGCTCCTCCTCGCCCAGGGCCACCGCCGGATCTGCTACGTCAACTCCGCCGCGTCCCTGCCCTGGCTCGCCGACCGCAGGGCGGGCCTGCTCAGGGCTGCGGCGGACGCGCCCGGCGGCGCCTTCGAGGTCGGCGTCCCCGACGACGACCCGGCGGCGCTCTCGCAGGCGCTCCAGCGCCTGCTGAGCGGACCCGACCGCCCCACGGCCCTCGTCTGCGCCAGCGACTGGCTGGCCCTGACCGCCTACCAGGCGGTCAGGGCGGCCGGGCTGGGCGTCGGCACCGACGTCGCCGTCACCGGCTTCAACGACATGCCGGTCGGCACGCTCCTCCAGCCCTCCCTCACCAGCGTCCGCCTGCCGCTGGCCCGCATCGCCCACGCGCTCGTCGACCGGCTGATCGCCGTGGTCGAGGGCGGCACCACCGGGCCGGCCTCCGGCCTGCTCCTTCCGGCGATGCCGGTCGTACGGGACAGCACACCGGACCGCCGGGGCGGGAGCGGCACCGTCACCTGATCGACCGGAGGAACGTCCGCGTCCGCTCGTGCTCCGGGGCGTCGAGGAGTTCCGCCGGCGGGCCGGTCTCCAGGACGCGGCCCTCGTCGAACATCAGGATCCGGTCGGAGACGTCCCGGGCGAAGCCCATCTCGTGGGTGACGCAGAGCATGGTGATGTCGGTGCCGGCGGCGACGTCCCGGAGGACGTCCAGGACCTCCGCGACCAGTTCGGGGTCGAGCGCCGAGGTCACCTCGTCGAGGAGGAGCAGGTCCGGCCGCATGGCCAGGGCCCGCGCGATGGCGACGCGCTGCTGCTGGCCGCCGGAGAGCCGCGTGGGGTGGGCGTCCTCCATCCCGTCGAGGCCGACCATGCCGAGCAGGTCCCGGGCGCGGGCGGCGGCCTCGTCCGCGTCGACGCCCAGGACGTGCCGGGGGGCCTCCGTGACGTTGGCGAGGACGCTCATGTGCGGGAAAAGGTTGAACTGCTGGAACACCATCCCGATGCGCCGGCGGCGCGGGGCCAGATAGCGTTCGTCCGCCGGGACGAGCGCTCCCTTCGGCCCGGACGGCATGTGCGAGAACGGCTCCCCGTCCAGGTGGACGACGCCGTCCGTGACCCGCTCCAGGGTCATCAGGAGCCGCAGGATGGTGGTCTTGCCGGAACCGCTCGGACCGATCAGCGTGACGCGTTCGCCGGGCGCGACCGTGAGGTCGAGGCCGTCGAGGACGGTGTGGTCCCCGAACCGTTTCGTCACACCGGCGAACCGTACCTTCTCCGGTGCCCGCGCCTGCCCGGCGTCGGGGATGGTCTCAGTGGGCAAGTCGGGCCTCCAGTCGGCGGACGAGCAGGGACGTCGGCCAGCTCGCGAGCAGGAAGACGGCGGCGGCCAGGGTGAAGCTCTCCAGATAGGCGAAGTGGGTGGAACCGAAGGTGCTCGCCTCGCGGACCATCTCGTCCACGGTGATCACCGAGAGGAACGGCGTCTCCTTGAACATGGAGATCGCGTAGTTGCCGAGGGACGGCAGCACCTTCCGTACGGCCTGCGGCAGGACCACCGCCCGCCACACCCGCCGCCTGGGCAGGGACAGCGCCGTGCACGCCTCCCACTGCCCCTTCGGCACGGCGTCGATGCCGGCGCGGTACACCTCGGACAGGTACGTGGCGTAGTGCAGCCCGAGCACGAGCACGCCGAGGGTGAGCGCGTTCAGGCTCGGTACGAGCACCCAGGCGGCGAAGAGCTGCACCATGACCGGCGTCGAGCGGACGAACGAGGCCGCCGCGCCGACCGGCAGGGCGATCCACCGCACCCCCGAGCGCTGGAGCAGGGCGATGCCGAGGCCGGCGACCGCCGCGACTGCGAACCCGAGCACGGTGGCGAGCAGGGTCACGCCGAAGCCGGACAGCACGACGGGCAGCGCGGCACGCGCCGCGTCCATGTCCCACATCAGGCACCCCCTCCCGCCACGCCGAGGCGCGCCTTGGCCCGGCGCTCCAGCGCGTTCATCCCGGCGCCCAGGAGCGCGGCGACGCAGAAGTACAGCAGGAGCAGCAGCAGGTAGGCGGCGGCCGTGCCGCCGGTCGCCGAGCGCAACTGGTCGATCCTGAAGGTGAGATCGGCGACCGTGACCAGCGACAGCAGCGGCGTCGCCTTCAGCAGCTGGATCAGCAGGTTCTTGAACGGCGGGATCATCAGGGCGTACGCCTGCGGCAGCAGGATCCGCCGCAGGCGCAGCCCCGGCCCCATGCCCAGGGCGATCGCGGCCTCCGTCTGCGCGGCGGGCACGGCGGCGAGCGAGCCCCGGACCACCTCCGCCCCGTACGCCCCGTAGTTGAGGCCGAAGGCGAGCACCCCGCAGGCCATCGGCTCCAGCCGGAAGCCGAGCATCGGCAGCGCGAAGAACAGCCAGAACAGCTGCACGTACAGCGAGGTGCCGCGCAGGAACTCCACGACGACCCGGGCCCCGCCGCGCACCACGACGGCGCGCGAGCGGGAGGCCAGGCCGAGGGCGAAGGCGACGAGCAGCGCGAGGGCCGCGCCGAGCAGCGTGGCCTCCAGCGTCACCAGGAGCCCTTCGCCGATCGACGGCAGGGCCCGGCCCAGCTCGGAGAGGAACATGGCCGTACCGTCCTCCGTCATGCCGCGCACAGACTCGCGGTGCGCAGGGTGCGCGGCGGCACCTCGCGCTCGGTGAAGCCGTACTTCCCGATCAGGCGTACGTACCGGGCCGGGTCGCCGGTGATCCGCGCGAGCTCGTCGTCGAAGGCCTTCCGCAGGGAGTCGGCGCCCTTGCGGAAGACGGCGCCGCCGGGGCTGTACTGGCTGACGCCGTCGATCACCGGCACGAACGGGTCCAGCACCTGCACGGCCGCGTCCCCGTTGGTGCGGGCGAGCCAGCGCAGCGAGATGCCGGTGAGGGCGAAGGCGTCGATCCGGCCGGCGAGCAGGGCGTCGAGGCCGTCCTGCTGCTTGCCCACCTGGAGCACGGAGCCGTCCGGGACGCCCGCCTCCTTCGCGTACGAGGCTTCCACGGCGGCCGTCAGGACGCCGACGCGCACCCGCTTCCCCGCGCACGAGGCGAGGTCGCTCAGGCCCTTCGGGTTCCCCTTGCGCACCATGAGCGCGGTGGGGGAGACGAACTCCGGTTCGGAGAAGGAGACTTTGGCGCAGCGCTCGGGCGTGATGGCCATGCCGGCGCTCACCACGTCGAACCGCCCGGCGAGCAGCCCGGGGATGAGCGCGCCGAACTCGGTCAGCGTGGGCTTGAGTTCGGGGATGCCGAGGGCGGTGAAGATCTCGCGGTGCAGGGTGGGCGCCTCGCCGGCGAGCTCGTCCCCGTCCTGGAAGCCGTACGGGGCCTCGCCGGCGAAGCCCACCCGGACGTGGCCCTGCTTCCGCAGCTTCTCCAGCAGGTCGGCGTCACCGGCGGGGGCTCCGCTGCCCACCTCCGTCCGGCTGCACGCGCCGAGGAATCCCGGAGCTGCGATCAGGGTGCCGATGCCCAGTGAGCGGGTCAGGAAGCGGCGGCGGTCCAGGGACAGGGGTCGGTTCATGGCGTCCTTTCCTCCTTGCGGGGAGGTCTCGGGTGGGAGGGGCGGTCGGCCGGCCGGGGCGGTCAGCCGATCGGGGTGGTGTCCCGGGAGGCGACGAAGGAGGGGCGGCGGACCGGTGCGGCGAAGGGCAGCTCGGGGGCGTTCTCCACGCTGTTGAAGACGAGGAAGACGTTGCTGCGCGGGAAGGGGGTGATGTTGTCGCCGGAGCCGTGCAGCGCGTTGCAGTCGAACCAGACGGCGGACCCGGCCTCGCCGGTGAAGTGCTCGATCCCGCACGCCTCGGCGAAGGTGGTGAGCGCCTTGTGCGAGGGGGTGCCGGCGTCCTGCATCCGCAGCGACTGCTTGTAGTTGTCCTTCGGGGTCTCGCCGGCGCAGCCGAGGAAGGTGCGGTGCGAGCCCGGCATGATCATGAGGCTGCCGTTGGTGGTGAAGTTCGGGGTCAGCGCGATCGACACCGACACGGCCCGCATCAGGGGCAGTCCGTCCTCGGCGTGCCAGGTCTCGAAGTCGGAGTGCCAGTAGAAGCCGCTGGCGCCGAAACCGGGCTTGACGTTGATCCGCGACTGGTGGACGTAGACGTCGGAGCCGAGGATCTGCCGGGCGCGGTCGACGAGCCGCGGGTCGGCGGCGAGCCGGGCGAACACCTCGCTGATCCGGTGCACCTCGAAGACGGAGCGGATCTCCTGGGAGCGGGGTTCGACGATCGACCGCTCGTCCTCCCGGATCCGGGGGTCGGCGACCAGCCGGTCGAGCTCCGCCTGGAGCTCGGCGACCTCGTCGGGGGTGACCAGGGCCTTGTCCGCGAAGAAGCCGTTGCGCTCGTACTCCTCCAGCTCGCGCGGCCAGAAGGGGCCGGGCGTGCCGGGCTCGGACCAGACGACGGGCTCCTTCCGGAAGACGAGGGCCTCCTCGGCGCCGCGGGTGGGGTACGGGTCGACGGGGCGGGCGGGAGCGGTGGTCATCGTGATGCCGTCCTTTCGCGTGGGTACGGGGGTGTCGGTCGTCGGGTGCTCAGGCGGCGTCCGGCTCGGTGAGCAGCGGGTAGACGCCGTTCGCGTCGTGGTCCTCGCGGCCGGTCACCGGCGGGTTGAAGACGCACAGGCAGCGGAAGTCCTCCTTGACCCGGAGGGTGTGCCGCTCGTGGCCGTCGAGGAGGTACATGGTCCCGGGGACGATCGTGTACGTCGCCCCGGTCTCGTGGTCGGTGAGTTCGGCCTCGCCGGCGGTGCAGACGACGGCCTCGACGTGGTTCGCGTACCACATGGAGGTCTCGGTCCCGGCGTACAGGACGGTCTCGTGGAGGGAGAAGCCGACCCGCTCGCGGGCGAGGACGATGCGCTTGCTCTCCCAGGTGCCGGAGGCGGCCTTGACGTGCCGCTCGGTGTTCTCCAGTTCGCCGAAGGTGCGGACGATCATGTGGTGGCCTTTCTGCAGGGGGAAGGGTGCCGAGGGGTTCGGGGCGTGCCTCAGGCGGTGTGGCGGACGGCGCGGGCGAGGATGCCGAGTCCCTCGTCCAGCTCGTCGTCGGTGACGGTCAGCGGGGGCAGCAGCTTCACCACCTCGTCGCCGGGGCCGGACGTCTCGACGAGGAGGCCGAGTTCGAAGGCGCGCCGGCAGACGGCCCGGGCCCGCTCCCCGTCCGGGAACTCCAGCCCCCACACCAGTCCGCGCCCCCGCGGCGCGGTCCCGGCGCCGAGTTCGCTCAGGGCGGCCTCGACGGTGGCGGCCCGCCGCAGGGTGCGGTCGCGCAGCGTGTTGTCGCGCCAGTACGTGTCGAGGGCGGCGGTCGCCGTCACGAAGGCGGGGTTGTTGCCGCGGAAGGTGCCGTTGTGCTCGCCGGGCTCCCACACGTCGAGCTCGTCGCGGAACAGGCAGAGCGACATGGGCAGTCCGTAGCCGCTGATGGACTTGGACAGGGTGACGATGTCGGGGGTGATGCCGGCCTCCTCGAAGGAGAAGAAGTCGCCGGTGCGGCCGCAGCCCATCTGGATGTCGTCGACGATCAGCAGCATGTCCCGGCGGCGGCACAGGTCGGCGAGGCCGCGCAGCCACTCGGCGCGGGCGGCGTTGATGCCGCCCTCGCCCTGGATCGTCTCGACGATCACGGCCGCCGGGTGGTCGAGACCGGACCCGGAGTCCTCCAGGAGCCGCTCGAACCAGAGGAAGTCCGGTACCTGGCCGCCGAGGTAGTTGTCGAACGGCATCTGCGCGGTGTGGTTCAGCGGCACGCCCGCCCCCGCGCGCTTGCCGGCGTTGCCGGTGAGGGCGAGGGACCCCAGGGACATGCCGTGGAAGGCGTTGGTGAAGGAGACGACGGTCGTCCGGCCGGTGACCTTGCGGGCCAGCTTCAGGGCGGCCTCGACCGCGTTGGTGCCCGTCGGTCCCGGGAACATCACCTTGTAGGGGAGGGCGCGGGGGGCGAGGACGGTCTCGCGGAAGGTCTCCAGGAAGTCCCGTTTGGCCGTCGTCGACATGTCGAGGCCGTGGGTGATGCCGTCGCTGCCCAGGTAGTCGAGGAGGGGGCGCTTGAGCGCGGGGTTGTTGTGGCCGTAGTTGAGCGAGCCGGCGCCGGCGAAGAAGTCGAGGAAGGGGCGCCCGTGCTCGTCGAACAGGCGGCTGCCCGAGGCGCGTTCGAAGACGGTGGGCCAGGCGCGGCAGTAGCTGCGCACCTCCGACTCGACGGTCTCGAAGACGGTGGGGGCGGTTCCTGCGATGAGCGTCATGCGGACTCCTGTACGTGGGGAGTGGCGGAGAGGACGGGAGGACCTGCCGGCGCGGTGGGGCGCCGGGGCGGGTCTCAGAAGGCCAGGGGCGCGATGCGGTGCAGCACCTCGGCCTCGTGGCCGGGTCCCGGGAAGGCGCCGGACGGGAAGAGGACCGTCCGGCGGACGCGGGCACCGTGCCTGCGCGCGTAGGAGCTGAAAAGGCGCTCGGAAGCCTGGTTGTCCGGGGTGATGGTCGTCTCGACGGCGTCCAGCGGGTGGACGTGGGCGACCCGCTCCGAGAGGTGGTCGAGGAGCGCCCCGGCGATGCCGAGCCCCCGGTACGAGGCGTCGACGGCGACCTGCCAGACCAGGAGCGTCCTGGGGGCGTCGGGGCGGAGGTAGCCGGTGACGAAGGCGAAGGGCCGCCCGGCCGCGTCGCGGGCGACGGCGGAGGTGTCGGCGAAGTCGCGGCACCACAGGAGGTAGCTGTAGGACGAGTTGACGTCCAGTTCCCCGGACTCCTGCGCGAGCCTCCAGAGTTGGGCGCCGTCGCCGACCCGCGGCCGGCCGATGGTCCACCCCTGGGCAGAGACCGGCGCTTCGTCCCGGACGTGTTCCGGTGTTGTGTGAGCTGTGGTCATGGGCGCCGAAGTTACCCAGAGCAGCCGTGAACTTCTTGCTCCTGAGGGGTTCCGTGCGGATCGCGTGCATGGTATGGAGCAGTGCTGATGCGTGAGCGCTTGGACGATCCTCCGACGGATTGCGGGGGTGTGTAGCGGCAGAAACGCGGACAAATCTTCTGTTTATAACGACGATGTAACGACTTCACCTCTCACCAGAGCGTGATCGGAGCGTTACCAGAAAGCTGATCCGGAGCCCGTTTGGCGGCGCCAGAAGCGGTTAGGTGTCCCTCGTACCAGCTCATCATCACGGAGGGTCACCGATGGCGCGGAGGTCGACGCCCGACGGTCCGGACGGACCGCATCCGCAGGCGGAGCCGCCGGTGCCGGACTAGCGTGGGCAGGGTGAGCAGTCGGCTCCCCAGCACCCCGCCCCCCGCCACCGGCCCCGGCGCCCCCGGCACTTCTGCCGGAGCGCCCGCCCGGGCGGGGCTCCGCATCGTCGCCCAGGCCCTCGCCGCGGTCGTCGCCGGTTACGTCGCCATGGGAGTGACCGCCGGCCTCGGCCTCTGGGCCGCCGGAGCGGCCGACCTCCCCGGAGGCTTCGCCGCCGTCCTCGCCGCCGTCGTGGTGATGGCCGCCGGCGGCCAGGTCGAGATCGCCGGCTCGGCAGGCTCCTTCGCCGGCACACAGGGCGAACTCACCGCGATGCCCCTCACCGTCACGCTGGTCGGCGCCCTCGTCACGGGCGCCGTCTTCCTCCTCCCGCTCCGCCACCACGCCGTGGCCAGGGCCGGAGAACTCGCCGCCCGGGCCGCGGCCGTCGTCGTGCTCTGGCTGGCCGGGCTCGCCGGACTCTCCGCCCTGGCCCGCCACGACTTCCCCCTCACCCTCGGCGTCGGCGACCCGCAGGAACCCCTCGCCGACCTCTTCGGCGAACTCCTCGACGCGACGGAGCCCACCGTCGGCTTCCGCACGGTCGTCGGTGCCACGCTCGGGTACGGCCTCCTGTGGATCCTCGGCGTCCTCCTGGTCGCCCTCCTCGTCTCCCGCCGCAGCGCCCTCCCGGCGCGCGTGCTGCGCTACCAGGAGGCCGTCCGCCCCGCCGCCTCGGCGATGCTCCTGCTGCTCCTCGCGTACGCGGCCGTCGGCCTCGTCATCGGCCTGGTCGTCGCCGCCACCAAGGGGCACGCCGCCGAGACCCTCGCCGTCGTCCTCCTCGGCCTGCCCAACGTCAGCTGGCTCGCCCTCGGCGTCGGCATCGGAGGCTCCTGGGAGGGCAGGGTCGACGGCCCCTTCGGCCTCCCCATGCCCCAGATCCTCGACGCCGTCCTGCGCGGCGGCGGCGAGACCGACCTGTCCACGGTGGACCTGTCCTCGCTCGCCGCCCAGGACGCGCGCGCGTGGTGGCTGCTGCCCATCGCCGCCGTCCTCGTCCTCGCCGCCGCCTTCGTCGCCGCCGTACGCTCCCCGGCACGGGTACGGCCCTGGCAGAACGCCCTGCACGTCGGCGTCGCCTTCGCCCTCACGATGCTCGCCGTCACCCCGCTCACCCTCGTCGAGGCGCGCTTCGGCCTCTCGATCCTCGGCATCGGCGACCTCTCGGCCCTCGGCGGCGAGGTCGTGCTCCGCCCCCACGTGTGGCGCACGGCGGGACTCGCCCTCCTCTGGGGCCTCGTCGCCGGCTTCCTCGGTGGCCTCCTCGCCACCCGCGTCCGCCACCCCGGGCAGCTGCCTTGGGGCCCGGGAGACCCCCCGGCCCCCAAGGGCTGACCGGATCGCCCTCGCGCCGCCTTCGGCCCTACCGGCCCTTCCGGCCCCCGGCCGGATACCCGGGCCGGGCCAGAGACCCACGCGCAGGGCCAGACATCCACCTGCGAGGCCAGAGGTCCATGTCGCAGGGCTAGTGCGCCACGCACCGGGCTAGAGATCCCCGCCGAGTCGTCGGAACACCGGGCGGGCCCACCCCGGGGGATCCGGCGGCGGTCCCGGGGCCCGGCGGCCCGCACCGGTCGCCCCCGCCGGCCCGCCCGGCACGCGCGCGAGGGCCGCCCGCAACTCCGCCACGAACTCCAGGCACGTCCCGTACCGCTCCTCCGGCGTCTTCGCCAGCGCCCGCGCGAACACCGCGTCCGCCTCCTCCGGCAGCCCCGGCCGGTGCTCGGCCAGCGGCGGCGGAGGGTCGTACTGCTGCGCCCACAGCACCGCCCAGTCGGTGTCCCGGCGGAACGGCGGCGCACCGCACAACGTCTCGAAGACCACGCACGCCAGGCTGTACACGTCGCAGCGGCCGTCCACCGGCTTCCCCGAGATCTGCTCGGGCGCCACGTAGTCCAGCGTGCCCACGAACTCGCCCACCGTCGTGAACCCGGTCAGCGACAAGGACTTCTTCGTCAGCCCGAAGTCCGTGAGGTACACGTGCTCCGGATGCTCCCGGTCGGTGCCCTCCGCGACCAGGATGTTCCCCGGCTTCACGTCCCGGTGCACCAGGTCGTGCGCGTGCGCCGCGTCCAGCGCCGACGCCACCTGCGCCGCGATCCGGCCCGCCGTGGTGGGCGGCAGCGGCCCCTCACGGGCCAACAGCGCCACCAGATCCTGGCCCGCCACGTACCGCATCGCGATGTACAGGACCCCCTCCGTCTCGCCCGCCTCGAAGATCGGCACGATGTGCGGGTGGTCGATCGACGCCGCCACCCGCGACTCGTGCGCGAACCGCTTCCGGAAGGTGTCGTTGCGGGCCAGTTCCGGCGCCAGCAGCTTCAGCGCCACGGTCCGGTCCAGCCGCAGGTCCCGCGCCCGGTACACGACCGCCATACCGCCGCGCCCGATCTCGGCCTCCACCCGGTAGCCGGCGATCTCCTTGCCGGCCAGCCCGGACGGCCGCCCCGCCGGGAGCCCGGTGTCCCCCGCCCCGCCCGCGCCCGCCATTAGGGCTCGTCCTCCGCCTCGGGCGGCCGTCTCACGACCTGCGTGGGCGGCGGCCCGGCGACCGCCGCCGGATCGACCTGCCGCACCACCTGCGTCGGCTCGTACGCGACCGGCGCCGGTCGCGCGCCGGACCCGGGTCCGGGTTCGGGAGTGGGGTCGGGTCCGGGAGCGGGCTCCGTCTCGGATTCGGGCTCGGGCTCGGTCTCGGATTCGGGGTCAGGCGCGGGCCCTGCCGCTGCCTCCGCCTCCGGACCCGCCTTCGCCTCGGCCTGCTGTACGGGCTCCGCCGGCGCGGCCTGCGGCGCCGCCGCACTCGCCGACCCGCCCGCCTCGGCTCTCAGGGACGGCCCCGACGCGGCCGCGTACGTCGTCAGGCCCAGCCCGTCGCAGTACACCCACCGCTCGTGCTCCGCGTCGTACAGCCACACCGACTCGCCGTCGACGACCATCCCCACCCGCAGCCCGCGCGTGCGCCTCCGGAAGGTCTCGCCGTCGACCCGGCCGGCCGCCAGTTCCTCCGCCGCCCGCCGGTACCGGCCCAGGGCGTCCTCCGCACGGGTGATGAGGGGCCGAGGATCGGCCGTGCGGGTGAGCGCCGAGCCCGCCGCCGGAGGGTCGTCCGGCACCGTGACGAGGAGCCGGGCGTCGACCCACGCCTGCCAGCCGTTGGAACACAGCACCCGTCCCCAGTCGCCGGTCCGCTCCACGAGCCGCACCGGGAGGAAGGCGTCCAGCGGGACCGTCGGGCGGCCGGGATCGGGCGCCTGCCAGGCGGACAGGCCGCCGCGCGGCACGACGTGGGTGGGCCGGAAGTCGGACGCGTAGACGGAATCGTCGGATCCAGGATCAACTGCGCCTCGCGCAGGGGAGCCACTGTTGCTCCCATTGGATCCAAAATACTGTCCCTCGGATCCAACATCCCTTGCCCCGGATCCAACATCCTGTGCCCTGGATCCGATATCCGATACGGGGTCGGGAACACTCACGGCCCCACCTCCTGATCGCGCTCAGCGGCGCATGACGACGGGTTCGTGACGGCGCAGCAGCCGGGCCACGGCGAACCCGAGCGCCAGACAGAGCACGATCAGCATGCCCATGTCGAAGAGCCAGGCGCCCGCCGTATGGTCCATGAGCGGATCGGCCGTCTTCTCGCTCGGCGCCACCGCCCCGATGTCGATGGTCGCCCCCATCGCGGCGAACGCCCACCGCGACGGCACCAGCCAGGCCAGCTGCTCCAGGACCGGAGTGCCGCTCACGTTCAGTAGCGCCCCGCAGAACACCACCTGGACGATGGCGAGGAGGACGAGCAGGGGCATCGTCACCTCCTCCTTGCGGACCAGCGCCGACACGAGCAGGCCGAGCATCATCGCGGTGAAGGCGAGCAGGGCGACGGCGAGGGTGATCTCGATCAGCGGGGGCATCAGCACGCCCTTGCCGTCGGGCACGTTCAGCGGCACGCCGATCAGGGCGACCAGGGTCAGCACCACGGCCTGCACGACGGTGATCGTGCCGAGGACGACGACCTTGGAGGCGAGGTAGGCGGACCGGGACAGGCCGACGGCTCTCTCCCGGCGGTAGATCGACCGTTCCTTCACCAGCTCGCGGACCGCGTTGGCCGCGCCGGTGAGGACGCCGCCGACACAGAGGATCAGCAGCACGTTCAGTGTGGACTCGGGGTTGAGGCTGCCCTCGGAGAGGGCCCGCGCCATGGCGCCCATGACGAACGGCAGGGCGACCATGATGGCGAGGAAGGTGCGGTCGGCAGCGAGCGCGGCGGCGTAGCGCCGCACGAGGGTGCGCAGCTGCGCACCCCAGCTCTGCGGCTTCGGCGGCGGAGCGGACCCGGCCCCTGCCCCTGCCCTGGCACCTGCCCCGGCCGGGCCGGGCTCAGGGCCCCCGGGGGCGTCCGAGGCTCCCTGGCCGCCGGGCACGGGCGCGTACGGCCGGACCGTCGCGTCCTCGATGTACCGCCGGTGGAAGCGCGAGTCCCGGTACTGCCCCGCCCAGTCCCGGTCCCGTTCGTTCTCGAACGCCTCGAAGGCCTCCGGCCACTGGGAGAAGCCGAAGAAGGACAGGGTGTCGTCGGGCGGCCCGTAGTAGGCGACCCGGCCGCCGGGGGCGAGCACCAGGAGCCGGTCGCAGACGTCCAGGCTGAGCACGCTGTGGGTGACCACGACGACCGTGCGGCCGTCGTCGGCGAGCCCGCGCAGCATGTGCATCACCGAGCGGTCCATGCCCGGGTCGAGTCCGGAGGTCGGCTCGTCGAGGAAGAGCAGGGACGGCTTCGTGAGCAGTTCCAGGGCGACGCTGACGCGTTTGCGCTGCCCGCCGGAGAGGCTGTGGATCGGCTGGTCGGCGCGTTCGGAGAGCCCCAGTTCGCCGATCACCTCCGCCACGCGCGCGTGCCGCTCGGCGGGCGCGGTGTCACCGGGGAACCGCAGCTCGGCGGCGTACGCGAGGGCGCGCCGGACGGTCAGCTGGAGGTGCAGGATGTCGTCCTGGGGGACGAGGCCGATGCGCTGCCGCAGCTCGGCGTAGTCCCGGTAGAGGTCGCGGCCGTCGTAGAGGACCGTGCCGCGGTTCGCGGGGCGCTGCCCGGTGAGCGCCCCGAGCAGGGTGGACTTGCCGGCTCCGGACGGGCCGACGACGGCGAGCAGCGACTTCTCGCCGACCGGGAAGGACACGCCGTCGAGGAGGGTCTTGCGGCCGCGGTCGACCGTGACGGCGAGCTCCTGCACGTCGAGCGAGATCTCGCCGGTGTCGGTGAACTCGACGAGCTGCCCGCCCGCGAGGCAGAACGCGCTGCGGCCGATGCCGACGATGTCGTCCGCCGTGACCCGTACCGGCTCGACCACGGGGCGCCCGTTGAGAAAGGTGCCGTTGTGGCTGCCGAGGTCGTGGATCCAGTAGGTGCCGTCGGGCCGGGCGAGGAGTTCCGCGTGGTGCCGGGAGACCACCAGTTCGGCGACGACGACGTCGTTGTCCGGCGCCCGTCCGATCCGCACGGTGTGCTCGGGCAGCGGGCGCACCGCCGTGGGCCGCCGGAACGTCCCGGTCGCCCCGGGCCGCGACACCCCCGCCGGCCGGGGCACCTCCACACCCCCACCGTTCCGCGCCTGTTCCCGGTGTACGGGCTCCGCGGACGGAGGCGCCGTGGACGAGGCCGGTGGGGACGGCGGGTGCGGTTCGGCCGCGGGACCGACGGAGGGCTCGGGGGCGGGGGCCTCCGGCGCGGGTGCCCTGGGAGCCTCGGCCACGGGGGCCACGGGGGCCACGGGGGCCACGGGGGCCACGGGGGACTCCGGGGCCTCGGAGACCGGGGCCGGGGGCGCGGGAGCGGGAGGTTCGGGAACCGGGGGAGCGGTGCCGGGGGTGGTGGTGAGGACCGCGCGGGGCCCGTCCACCGGGTGTCCGAAGCGGACCACCGTGCCGGGGCCGACGACCCGGGGGATCAGGACCCGGACGCCGTCGGCGTAGGTGCCGTTGGTGCTTTCCTCGTCGGCGAGCGTCCACTGGCCGCCGGCGGCGCGGAGCACCGCGTGGTGCCAGGACGCCCGGGCGTCCGAGAGCACGATGTCGCTGGTGGGGTCACGCCCGACACGGTAGACACGGCCCGGGTCCATGCGCGTCGTGACCCCGTCGACGAGCAGGACCAGGCCGGGTGCGGCGGGCGCGACCGGCCGCTCTCCCATGCGTGAATCCTATCCGCCGGGGCCTCCGCCCGCCCGGCGCCGGGGCCCGGGGCGGGGGTGCGAGGCGCGGGTAGGCTGGGTGCCGGGCGCCGCGGGGAGCGGCGCCGGACGGACGGGAGGACGCGGAGTGCCGAAGGGCGTCACGAGACGGCGGCCGCGGACGCGGGCGGCGCTCCTGAAGGCCGCGCTGGAGACCTTCGCCGAGCACGGGTTCCACGCCACCACGATCGAGCAGATCTGCGAGCGGGCCGGATTCACGCGGGGCGCGTACTACTCCAACTTCGCCAGCAAGGAAGAGCTCTTCCTCGCCCTCTTCGACGAGCACAGCGAGCGGACCGTGCGGCGGCTCGCCGCGTCCATCGACGCGCTCACCGCGGAGGAGTACACCCTGACGCGGCTCGCCGAGCTGGCCGCCACCATCGAGCCGGACGAGCGCGACTGGTACCTGGTCACCACCGAGTTCACGCTGCACGCCATCCGCGACCCGCAGGCGGCCTGGGTGCTCGCCCGGCACGACGAGCGGCTGCGGGCGGAGATCGCCCGCGGCCTGACCCTCGTCCTGCGCCGGGCGGGCCGTGAACTGACCGTGGACGCCGACCGGTTCGCCCGGCTGCTGATCGCCCTGCGCGAGGGCGGCCTCGCGCAGAGCTACGTGGAGCCGGAGGCGCTGCCGCCGGGCGATCTGGAGCGGCTGTTCCTGCCCGCGCTCCTGGAGGTCTCGACCCGCCCGGTGGACGGACCTCAGCCGAACAGGTCGGGGTCGGACGCCTCGATCTGATCCCACAGCGGCCGGGCCTGGAACCAGCCGGCCAGGTGGCCGCCGATCTGCCCCCGGGTGAGCAGCGCCGTCTCCCGGTCGATCAGCTGCGGCGTCCCGGCGGCCATGGCGAGGAGCTGGGCCTGGCAGGAGCGCTCCATGGTGACGAACCACCACACCGCCTCGGCGACGGAGTGGCCCACCGTCAGCAGCCCGTGGTTCTTCAGGATCACCGCCTTGTACGCGCCGAGGGCCTTGGCGACGCGTTCGCCCTCCTCGGTCTCGTTGACCACGCCCCGGTAGTCGTCGTAGACACCGTGGTCCTCGAAGAACGCGCAGGCGTCCTGGGTGATCGGGTCCAGCGGGACGCCCAGGCTGGAGAACGCCTTCCCGTGCAGCGAGTGCGAGTGCGCCGCCGCGACCGCGTCGGGCCGGGCCGCGTGCACGCGCGAGTGGATCACGAAAGCGGCCCTGTTGACCGGCCGGCGCCCCTCCAGGACCCGTCCCTCCTGGTCGACGAGGATCAGGTCGGACGCCTTGATCTGGCTGAAGCTCATGCCGAACGGATTGACCCAGAACGCGTCCGGATCTCCGGGATCCCGCACCGTGATGTGCCCGGCGACCCCCTCCGAGAACCCGAACCGCCCGAAGATCCGGAACCCGGCGGCCAGCTGTTCCTTCCGGTACCGCCGCTCCTCCTCCACGCTCCCGAACGAAGGCGGCAGCGGCAGCTCCACCCCCTCGGGCAACGGCCCGACGGCGGCGGCGAGGGCGGGCGGCACGGTACTCATGGCGACTCCAGAGGACGCGGAGGAAGAGGTGCGCGGCGAGCCGAAAAGATACAGCGGCGTATCCGATCCATCAACGCATCCCGCGCGCCCCGGGCGGCTTCGGCGATTCCCCGCCGCAGGGGCCTCCCGGTCCATCGGCGCCCGAACCGCCGTGCGGCGAACGTGCGGGGCTTGCGGCGGCGGGTTTTCCCTGGCTACCGTCTCGACGAGAGGCGGGAGAAAGCGCTTTCTGTCCGTGTGTCCTCCACTTCTCTCCACTGTTCACCGCTGTTTCTCGTCCCCCGACCCACCCAGGAGCCCCGCGTGCCCACCCCCGACGTCCTCGTCTACACCCGCACCGCCGGGTACCGGCACGCCTCCATCCCCGACGCCGTCGCCGCCCTCACCGGTCTCGCCGCCCGGCGGGGACTCACTGCCGAGGCCGGCGAGGACCCCGCCGCCTTCACCGCCGACGGGCTCTCCGGCCGCGCCCTCGTCGTCCTGGTCTCCACCACCGGCACGGTCCTGGCCCCCGAGGGCCGCACCGCCCTGGAGGCGTACCTCCGAGGCGGCGGAGCCCTGCTCGCCGTCCACGCCGCCGCCAACGCCGAACCCGACTGGCCCTTCTACGGCGACCTCCTCGGCACCCGCTTCGCCGGCCACCCGCCGCTCCAGCCCGGCGCCGTCCTCGTCGAGGACCCCCGGCACCCCGCCGCCGCCCCGCTGCCCCGCCGCTGGGAGTGGACGGACGAGTGGTACGAGTACACCTCCCACCCCCGCACCCCGGACGTCCACGTCCTGCTGTGCGCCGACGAGACCGCGTACGAGGGCGGCACGCTGGGCGCCGACCACCCGATCGCCTGGTGCCGGACCGTCGACCGGGGCCGCTTCCTCTTCACCGCGCTCGGCCACGCCCCGGAGGCGTACCGCGACCCGTACTTCCTCGCCCACCTCGACGGCGCCCTGACCTGGCTCCTCGGCTGACGCACGCGCGCGTGCGTCACCCCACCGCACCCGCCCCCCTTGCGCGCCGGTGCCGGAAGCGGGAGGTTTCCGGTGGGGGCCGACGCAGGAGGAGAAGGCCATGGCCATCGCCACCGTGAACCCCGCCACCGGCGAGACGCTGCGCGTCTACGACGCGCACCCGGCGGACGAGGTGGAGCGGCGGATCGCCGCCGCCCACGACGCGTTCCGCCACTGGCGCACCACGCCCTTCGCCGAGCGGGCCCGCCTGCTCCGGGCCGCTGCCACCCTCCTCGACGAGGACACCGAGGACATCGCCCGCACCATGACCCTGGAGATGGGGAAGCCGCTCACCGCCTCCCGGGCCGAGGCCGGCAAGTGCGCCAAGACCATGCGCTGGTACGCCCGGCACGCCGAGGAACTCCTCGCCGACGAGCACCCGGCCGAGAGCGACGTCCAGGACTCCGGGGCCGACCGGGCCCGGGTCCACTACCGGCCGCTCGGCCCGGTCCTCGCCGTCATGCCGTGGAACTTCCCCCTCTGGCAGGTGATCCGCTTCGCCGCGCCCGCCCTCATGGCCGGCAACACCGGCCTCCTCAAGCACGCCTCCAACGTGCCCAGGACCGCGCTCTACCTCGGCGACCTCTTCCGCCGCGCCGGCTACCCCGACGGCTGCTTCCAGACGCTCCTCATCGGCTCCGGCGAGGTCGAGGCCGTCCTCCGCGACCCCCGGGTGGCCGCCGCCACCCTCACGGGCAGTGAGCCGGCGGGCCGGGCCGTCGCCTCCGTCGCCGGCGACGTCGTCAAGAAGACCGTCCTGGAGCTGGGCGGCAGCGATCCCTTCATCGTGATGCCCTCCGCCGACATCGTCCGCGCGGTCAAGACCGCCGTTACCGCGCGCGTGCAGAACAACGGCCAGTCCTGCATCGCCGCCAAGCGGTTCATCGTCCACGAGGACGTCTACGAGGACTTCACCGAGCGCTTCACCGCCGCCATGAACGCCCTCACCGTCGGCGACCCGCTCCACGAGTCCACCGACGTCGGCCCGCTCGCCACCGAGAAGGGCCGCGCCGACCTGGAGGAACTCGTCGACGACGCCGTACGCCTCGGCGCCACCGCGCTCTGCGGCGGCCACCGCCCCGAGGAGCCGGAGCTGGCCCGCGGCTGGTACTACCGCCCCACCGTCCTCACGGGCATCACCCCCGCCATGCGGATCCACCAGGAGGAGACCTTCGGACCCGTCGCCACCGTCTACCCGGTCGGGGACGCGGAGGAGGCGGTGGCGATCGCCAACGACTCGCCGTTCGGGCTGAGTTCCAACGTGTGGACCCGCAGGGACGAGGACGTCGACCTGTTCGTCCGGGACCTCCAGGCCGGCGGCGTCTTCGTCAACGGCATGACCGCCTCCCACCCGGCGCTCCCCTTCGGCGGCGTCAAGCGCTCCGGCTACGGCCGGGAGCTGTCCGGCCACGGCATCAAGGAGTTCTGCAACGTGACGACGGTCTGGCAGCGCGCCTGACCCCGACGCCGACCCCGAGCCGACCCCGACTCCCACCGACCTCGACCCCGACCCCGAGCCCCCGGGCGCCGGAGCCCCGGACCTCGGCGCCCCCCGCCCCCGGAATCAGGCCCGGGTCCAGGCCAGCAGCCGGTCCGCCTCCCACGTGTTGATCACCCGCTCGGCCGGTACGCCGCACTCCTCCGCCCGTGCGCAGCCGAGGATCTGCCAGGCCAGCTGGCCCGGCGCGTGCGCGTCCGTGTCGATCGCCAGGTACGCCCCCGCCTCCACCGCGAGCCGCAGCAGCCGGCGCGGCGGGTCGAGCCGCTCCGGGCGGCTGTTGACCTCCACCGCCGTCCCCGCCTCCGCGCACGCCGCGAACACCCGCTCCGCGTCGAAGTCCGACTCGGGCCGCAGTCGTCCGCCGGCGACCAGCCGGCCCGTGCAGTGGCCGAGCACGTCCATCAGCGGATCGCGCACCGCGCGCTCCATCCGGCGGGTCATCGCCCGCGCGTCCATCCGCAGCTTCGAGTGGACCGAACCCACCACCAGATCGAGCCGGTCGAGGAGTTCGGGATCCTGGTCGAGGGAGCCGTCGTCGAGGATGTCGCACTCGATGCCGGTGAGGAGCCGGAAGGGCGCCCACCCCTCGTTCAGCTCCGCCACCACGTCCAGCTGCTCCCGCAGCCGCTCCGGCGACAGTCCGCGCGCGACCGTCAGCCGGGGCGAATGGTCCGTCAGCACCGCCCATGCGTGGCCGAGTTCGATCGCCGCCCGCCCCATGGCCTCGATCGACGCGCCGCCGTCCGACCAGTCCGAGTGGAGGTGGCAGTCGCCGCGCAGCGCCGCCCGCAGCTCCCGCCCGCCTTCGGGATCCGCCGGCTCCACCTCCAGCGAGTCCTCCAACTCCCCTTCCAGGTCACGAAGATACTCTGGGACCCGGCCGTCCAGGGCCTCCCGCACCACCGCCGCCGTCTTCGGCCCGACCCCCTTCAGGGACTCCAGCGTCCCCGCGGCGGCCCGTCGCTCCGCCTCGCCCTCCGGCAGCGCGTCCACCGCCGCCGCGGCCGTGCGGAAGGCCCGCGCCCGGTACGCCGGGGCGCCGCCGCGCTCCAGCAGGAACGCGATCCGGTTCAACGCCGCCACAGGGTCCACGACCGGCCCTCCTCGGTTACGGGGTCCACGACCGGCTCTTCTCAGCTACGGGGTCCACGACAGCTACAGGGTCCACGACAGCTACAGGGTCCACGACCGGCCCTCCTCAGCCGCCGGGGCCCGCGACCCGCGCGCCCACCGGCGCCGCGGTCGCCGGCCCGATCTCGCACCACACCGCCTTGCCCTCGCCCCGCGGCTCCACGCCCCAGCGCGAGGCCAGCGCGTCCAGCAGCAGCAGCCCGCGGCCCGAGGTCGCCGCCTCGCCGGGGGTGCGCCGCCGGGGCCAGGCGCTCGACCGGTCCTGCACCGAGAGCCGTACCCGCCGCACCGGCTCCGGCAGCACCTCCAGGGTGAGCACCGCGCCGCCCTCGGTGTGCAGCAGCACGTTCACCAGCAGCTCCCCGGTCAACAGCTCGGCGTCGTCGGCGAGTTCCGACATCCCCCAGTCGCGCAGCGCCTGCCCCACGGCCGCCCGTGCGTCGGAGAGGCCCTGCGGATCGGCCTGGTGGATGTACTGGTGGATGCGCGGCGCCCGCTGCGTACCGGGGTCCGGGCTCCGCCGCAGCACCAGCAGTGCCACGTCGTCGCCGGAGCCCCACCGCTCCCACAGCGTCTCCGACAGGTGGTCGGCCAGCGCCTCCGCCTGTGGCGGTCCGCTGCTCACCGCCTCCGACAGGGCCGCGAGCCCCGCCTCGATGTCGGTGCCGGGCTGTTCCACGAGACCGTCCGTGCACAGCACCAGCGTCTCGCCCGGCACCAGGTCGAGCCGGGTCTCGGGGAACTCCTCCTCGCCGAACACCGTGGCCAGCCCGAGCGGCAGCCCGCCGCGCAGCTTCGGCTGCCCGACCCGTCCGTCGGTGTGCCGGATCAGCGGCCCCAGGTGCCCGGCCCTGACCGCCCTGACCGTGCCGCTCGCCAGGTCCACCTGCGCGTAGGTGCAGGTCGCGAAGCGGTGGGTGTCCAGCTCCGCGAGGAAGCGGGAGGCCCGCGCCAGCACCGTGGACGGGGCGTGGCCCTCACCGGCGTACGCGCGCAGCGCGATCCGCAGCTGGCCCATGATGGCGGCCGCGTGGGTGTCGTGCCCCTGGACGTCGCCGACGACGATCCCGACCCGGCCGCGCGGCAGCGCGATCACGTCGTACCAGTCGCCGCCGACCTGCCGGCCGCTCCAGGCCGCGTGGTAGCGGACCGCGATCTCCCCGCCGGTGATCTCCGGGATCCGGCGCGGCAGCATCGTCTCCTGGAGCCCGGTGGCGAGCTCCCGCTCCTCGTCGAAGAGGATCGCGCGCTGGAGCGACTGGGCCACGATCGCCGCGAGACCGAGGGCCAGGTTCCGCTCGTCGGCCGTGAAGGCGGTCCGTCCCCGGTAGAACAGCGCCATCCCGCCCAGGGAGCGCGCCTGCGCGATCAGCGGCAGGTAGCAGGCCGCCCGGAACTGCAGCCGGTCCAGGTACGGAGCCAGCTCCGGGAAGTCCCGCCCCAGCGAGGCGAACGAGGAGACGAACCGCGGCCGGCCGCTCAGCACCGCCTCCGCCAGCGGCAGCCCCCGGTCGAGCCGCCGCATCCGCAGCCCGTCGAGCACGTCGAGGGAGTCCCCGCTGAGCGCGATCACGTTGAGCGAGCCGTTCTCGACGAGCCCGAGCGCGAGTCCGTCGGCGCCGAGCCGGGCGAGCCCGCCCGGTCCGGTCAGCGCGGCCGTCACGTCATCCACGGTCACCGCCCGCGACAGCGCGTGCGTGGTGCGCTCGACGATGCTCGTCTGCATCTCGCGGCGCTTCTCCAGCTGCTGCACGAAGGCCGCGTGCGAGACCTCCGCGGTCGTGTCCCGCACCGCCCCCACGATCCGGTGCGCCCGCCCGTCCCCGTCCCGCAGGATCCGTGCCAGCACGTGCGTCCAATGGGGTGTGCCGTCGTCCTGCGGGATCGGGAAGTGGGTGCTGTACGAGGAGTCGCCGCCGGTCACCGCGGCCCGTACCACCTGGTCCAGGCGCATCCGCTCCGCCGGTTCGAGCCGCCCCACCAGCGTCGTCGGGCGGCCGTCGAAGCCGTCCGGGGACACGCCGAAGACCAGCAGCCCGGACGTGTCGACATCGATGGTGCCCGTGTCGAGATCCCAGTCGAAGCTGCCGGTCCGGTTCATGGCGAGCCACTCGGCGGGCCCGATCCCGCCACGGTGCGCGCGCGCATCGTCATCGGTCATCCTCCTCATTGTCGAACCCGCACCCCGCCGACGCCATGGCTGCGACACGGCGTGGCGCGGCCTTCCCGCCGTCCGGCGCGAGCGGGGGCGGGCGCCCGGATGCGGGGCGGGGGAGCGGACACGAGAATGGCGAGTGCCGGGACCCACACGCAGAGCATGGAGGAGACGGCATGAACGCTGAGTCCGACGAGATGTCCCGGGGGGACGTACCGACGCCCGACCGGCTGCTGCACTCCGGTTCGGAGGGCGAGTTCACGGCGGAGGACGTGGTGCTCGCCTCCGGCCGCGACGTGACGCCGGAGACCCTGGCCTGGGCCGAGCGCCGCATGGCGGAGAAGGGCCGCGCCTCCCTCGACGAACTCCTTCCGTAGCCGGACGGGCCACCCGGTCCGACACCTCCGGCACCCCGCAGGGAGCGGAAGCCCGGGGAGCGGCGCGGTAGGCGGCGCCGTCCCGGGCCTTCCACATTTGTGGAACACGTTCTACCGTGACGGCCGTCGTGCCGAGGGACGACGACGCCGCCACGGGAGGCCGGGATGCACCTGCAGTACACGCCGGAACAGAACCGCCTGCGCCACGAACTGCGGGCCTACTTCGCCGAACTCGTCCCCGAGGACGTGCACAGCCGGTACGGGGACCCGGCCGCCCAGAAGCGCTTCTACCGCGAGACGATCCGCCGCCTCGGCGCGGACGGCCGGCTCGGCGTCGGCTGGCCCGCCGAGTACGGCGGGGGCGGGCTCACGCCGATGGAGCAGTTCATCTTCTTCGACGAGGCCGCCCAGGCGGGCGTACCGCTGCCGCTCATGGCGCTGAACACCGTCGGCCCGACGATCATGCGGTTCGGCACCGACGAGCAGAAGGCGTACTTCCTGCCCCGCATCCTCTCCGGCGAGATCGACTTCGCCATCGGCTACAGCGAACCCGACGCCGGCACCGACCTCGCCGCGCTGAAGACCCGCGCCGTGCGCGACGGGGACACGTACGTCGTCAACGGGCAGAAGATCTGGACGACCAACGGCGACACCGCCGACTGGGTCTGGCTGGCCGTCCGGACCGACCCCGACGCGGCCCCGCACAAGGGCATCACCATGCTCCTGGTGCCGACCACCGACCCCGGCTACTCGTGCACGGTGATCAACACCCTCGCCTCGCACGACACCACGGCCAGCTACTACGACGACGTCCGCGTCCCCGTCTCGCACCGCGTCGGCGAGGAGAACAAGGGCTGGCGGCTCATCACCAACCAGCTCAACCACGAGCGCGTCACCCTCGCCGCCCACGGCACCATGGCGATCCGCGCCCTCCACGACGTCCGCCGCTGGGCCGCCGACACCCGGCTCTCGGACGGCCGCCGGGTCATCGACCTGCCCTGGGTACGCCGCAGCCTGGCACGCACCCACACCCGGCTCGACGCGATGAAGCTCCTCAACTGGCAGATGGTGAACGCCGTCCACCACGGGACCCTCACCCCCCAGGACGCCTCCGCCGTCAAGGTCTACGGCTCCGAGGCCCGCCGCGACGCCTACGCCGCCCTCATGGAGGTCGTCGGCGCCGCCGGCGCCCTCAAGGAGGGCTCTCCCGGCGCCGTCCTCCACGGCGAACTCGAACGCGGCTACCGCTCCGCCGTCATCTTCACCTTCGGCGGCGGCAACAACGAGATCCAGCGCGAGATCATCTCCTGGATCGGCCTGGGCATGCCCCGCGTCCGCCGCTGAGGGCGACGGCGTCGGTACGGGAGGGGTCAGCGGTACTCGCAGAGGTACGCCGTCTCCACCGCGACCTTCAGCTGGAACGCGCTGTCGCCGGGGACCTCGAAGCGCTCCCCGGCGGCGAAGGTGCGCCAGTCGTCGGAGCCGGGCAGCAGGACCGTCAGGGCGCCGCTGACCACGTGCATCGTCTCGGGGGCGGCGGTGCCGAACTCGTACGAGCCCGGAGCCATGACGCCGATGGTCGCCCGGCCCTCCTCCTGGGTGAAGGCGATCGACTTGACGGTGCCGTCGAAGTACTCGTTGACCGTGAACATGCGCATCCTCGCGGGGATCGGAACGAATGGCGGGCCGGCCGCTCGGGTACCGGCGGCGGGCGGGGGTCACCCTAGCCGCGCCGACCGGCCGGCGGACGGCCCTCTCAGTGGGCGGACTCCCCGCCCGCCGCGAGGGTCAGCTGGAGGAGGACGGTGTCCAGCCGGCGCCCGTGCTTGTGCCCCACGGACCTCAGACGCCCGGCCTCGGTGAAGCCGAGGCGCCGGTGGAGGGCGACGGACGCGCCGGCCGTGCCGGAGTCCGCGACGACGGCGATCATCTGCTGGACACCCGCCCGGGAACATCCGGCCACGAGCGCCTCCATGAGCGCCGCGCCCACGCCCCGGCCCGTGTGCTCCGGGGCGAGGTAGACGGAGTTCTCCACGGAGTGGCGGTAGGCCGGTTTCGTACGCCAGGGGGAGGCGTAGGCGTACCCGGCGACCCGGCCCGCCCGCTCCGCCACCAGGAAGGGCAGGCCGCGCTCCGTCAGGCCCGCCAGCCTGGACCTCCAGAAGGAGAGCGGCGGCGCCGTCTCGTCGAAGGTGACCACGGTGTGGTCGACGTAGTGGGCGTAGATCGCGGCGACCGCGGCGAGGTCGTTCTCGGTCGCGGGGCGGATCAGCGGGGCGGCGGTGTCCTGAGAGGTCATCCGGCAGATGGTAGGCGCGCGCCGGCACGGTCCGGCGGGCGCGTCAGCTCTGTGGTGGGAGGGCACGGGCGGGATCGGGTGTCCGTGGCTCCAGGGGCCCCTCGGCCCGCGGGACTCGTCAGCGGTCGTGCCGTTCGGCCTCCCGTGCGAAGCTCGACGCATGAATCCCGCGCATACGACCGGGGCCCACGGCGCCGCCGTGTACTACGGAGACCCCGACGCCCCGCACGTCCTCCGGGTCTTCCTGGAGATGCGCGACCGGGGCAGCCGCCGGATGGCCGAAAGCCTCCTCACCACCTTCCGCGCAGGCGCGGACGAAGGGCGCTTCGTCGTCCGCTTCCACTTCGCGGCCTCCCTCGACGACACCGCCGGCGGCAGCGGCTCCCGGCGTGCGGTGGCCGCCCTGGGCGCCGCCAGCGACGCCGGACAGGGCCCCTTCGCCGCGTACCTCGCCGCGCTCTTCGCCGCCCAGCCGTTCCCGCCCGGCGCGGACGACCGGTTCGCCGACCCGGCCGCGCTGCTCGACATCGCGGGGGGTGTGCCAGGGCTTCGCTCCCCGGACTTCGACCGGAAGGTCACCGGGGGGACGTACCTGTCGTGGGCCGGCCAGGTCGTCGCCAACTTCACCGAGTTCGGCATCCTCGGCACGCCCGTCGTCCGCTACGACGAGGAGGACCTCGCCGTCGGCGGTCCCGACGACACCCCGGTCATCGCCCCGAGCGACTTCCTGCGCCGCATCGCCGCCTGAGCGGGCGCCGATCCACGCGCCGTGCCGGAGACCGGGGCAGGCGTCGATCCGGACTCCCGTACGGTCACCGTACCGGACTCTCGTACGGGCACCGATCCGGACTCCCGTACGGGCGCCGCCACCGGCACCTTCGCCGACGCCGCTCCTCACCCACCGTGACCGGCACCGGCACCGGCACCGGCTCCGTTTGCGGAGGCGCGGTGACCGGGTTTGAGTGTGGGTGACCCCCCACGCCCTCCAGGAGCACTGACATGTCGATGGCGTTTGGTTCCTCCTTCGGCCCTTCCGACCCGTTCGGCGACCTGCTGAACCGCTTCTTCGGCATGTCGCCGGCCTCGTCGCCGCCGGCCGTCCAGCGGGTCCCCATCGGCCGTCTCCTCACCGAGTCCTCCCACGAACTCCTCAACACGGCCACCCGCAAGGCCGTCGAGGACGGCACCACCGACCTCGACACCGAGCACCTGCTGTGGGCCGCCACCCAGGTCGAACCGACCCGCAGACTGCTCGCCCGGGCTGGCGTCGACCCCGACGCGCTCGCCGGCCAGATCGCCAAGGTGCTGCCCCACGAGGCCGAGGAGCCCTCCGCGGAGCCCGGCCTCACCCCCGCCGCCAAGCGGACCCTCGCGCTCGCCCACGCCACCTCGCAGGCCGCCGGCGTCTCGTACATCGGCCCGGAGCACATCCTCGGCGCGCTCCTCGGCGACGCCGACTCCGGCGCGTCCCGCTTCCTGCGCGCCGAGGACCTCGACGTGTCCAAGCTGCGCGGCGTGACCGACCAGGCCGCGCGCGGCGGCGACACCACGGCCCCGGCCGCCCCCAAGCAGCCCGCCACCACCCTCGACGAGTTCGGCCGGGACCTCACCGAGGAGGCGAAGGCCGGCAAGCTCGACCCGGTCGTCGGCCGGGCCGAGGAGATCGAGCAGACCATCGAGATCCTCTCCCGCCGCTCGAAGAACAACCCCGTCCTCATCGGCGAACCCGGCGTCGGCAAGACCGCCATCGTCGAGGGACTGGCCCAGCGGATCGTCGCCGGAGAGGTCCCCGACACCCTCAAGGACAAGCGGGTCGTCTCCCTCGACCTCTCCGGCATGGTCGCCGGGGCCCAGTACCGCGGGCAGTTCGAGGAACGCCTCAAGAAGGTCATCGAGGACGTCCAGAAGTCCGAGGGCGCGATCATCCTCTTCATCGACGAACTGCACACCGTCGTCGGCGCCGGCGCGGGGGGCGAGAGCGCCATGGACGCGGGCAACATGCTGAAGCCCGCGCTCGCCCGCGGCGAGCTGCACGTGGTCGGCGCGACCACCATCGACGAGTACCGCAAGTACATCGAGAAGGACGCCGCCCTCGAACGCCGCTTCCAGCCCGTCCTCATCCCCGAGCCCACCGTCGAGGAGACCGTCCAGATCCTCGAAGGGCTCCGGGACGCGTACGAGGCCCACCACCAGGTCCGGTTCGCCGACGGCGCGCTCGCCGCCGCCGCCGAACTCTCCGACCGGTACATCAGCGACCGCTTCCTCCCGGACAAGGCCATCGACCTCATGGACCAGGCGGGCGCCCGGGTACGGCTCCGCAGCGCGGGCCGCTCCACCGAGGTGGTCGGCCGCGAGGACCGCCTCGCGAAGCTGCGCCGGGAGAAGGACCAGGCCGTCGCCGCCGAGGAGTTCGAGAAGGCGAAGGAGCTCAAGGAGGAGATCGCCGAGGTCGAGGGCGAGCTCGCCGGCATCGAGGAGCGCCGCGAGGGCGTCGTCTCCGTCACCGCGTCCGACATCGCCGACATCGTCTCCCGCCGCACCGGCATCCCCGTCGCCCAGCTCACCACCAGCGAGAAGGAGCGCCTGCTCAAACTGGAGGAGGAGATGCACGCCAGGATCGTCGGCCAGGACGAGGCCGTCACCGCCGTCTCCGAGGCCGTCCGCCGCAACCGCGCCGGCATGGGCGACCCCGACCGGCCCGTCGGCTCCTTCCTCTTCCTCGGCCCGACCGGCGTCGGCAAGACGGAACTCGCCAAGACCCTCGCCGAGCTCCTCTTCGGCGACGAGGACCGGATGATCCGCTTCGACATGAGCGAGTTCCAGGAGAAGCACACCGTCGCCCGGCTCGTCGGCGCCCCTCCCGGGTACGTCGGCTACGAGGAGGCGGGCCAGCTCACCGAGAAGGTCCGCCGCCAGCCGTACAGCGTGGTCCTCTTCGACGAGGTCGAGAAGGCGCACCAGGACGTGTTCAGCACCCTGCTCCAGGTCCTCGACGACGGGCGCCTCACCGACGGGCAGGGGCGCACGGTCGACTTCCGCCACTGCGTCGTCATCATGACGTCCAACATCGGCGCCCACCGGATCATCGCCCACGAGGGCGACGCGGCCGAGCTGAAGGACGAGCTGATGGAGGACCTTCGGGGCCGGTTCCTGCCCGAGTTCCTCAACCGCATCGACGACATCATCGTCTTCCACAGCCTCACCGAGCGGGACCTCACCGAGATCGTCGAGCACCTCCTCGACCGCAGCAAGCACCGCGTCCACGCCCAGGGCATGACCCTGGAGGTCACCGAGGCGGCGACCAAGCTCCTCGTCGCCCACGGCTACCAGCCGGAGTTCGGCGCCCGTCCGCTGCGCCGCACCATCCAGACCGAACTCGACAACCGCGTGGCCTCCCTCCTCCTCG
Source organism: Streptomyces sp. NPDC004435 (assembly GCF_042873895.1). Taxonomy (NCBI): domain Bacteria; kingdom Bacillati; phylum Actinomycetota; class Actinomycetes; order Kitasatosporales; family Streptomycetaceae; genus Streptomyces; species Streptomyces sp. NPDC004435. The sequence goes on from NZ_JBIAMB010000014.1 coordinate 81,725, forward strand.
GCGGCGAGGCGGGCCCCGGCGACACGATCGTCGCCGACGTCATCGACGACTCCCTCCACTGCACCGTCCGCAAGGGCGAACCCGCCGCCGCGGGGACGGACACCGAGGCGGCCGCGTAGGCCCCGTACCGGCGGCCGCCTAGGCCCCCGTACTGGCAGCCGACCAGGTCCCGTACCCGTGGCCGGCCAGCCTCCCGTACCGACGGCCCGATAGGCGTGTCCGATCGGGCCATCGGAAACACCTGTTTGACCGATTCCGCACGTTCCCGGAGAGTCGGGTGGGCAGGGCCGTCCCAGGAGCGGCCCGCCGGGAGACGGATGCGGAGGTCGAGTGCCGTGCGGCGCGTGCCCCTCCGCCGCGCGGCACGCGCGGACTCCCCGCGTGGCCCGCTCGCCCTGCGTGCCGCTCTGCACCCGCGCGGCGCACTCGCCCTCCAGCGGGTGGACGGCGCCCTGCCGTTCGCGGTGCGCGCCGCCCTCGTCACGGCGCTGGCCACCCTGCCGCCCGTCCTCACCGGACGGCCCGCCGACGCCGTCTTCGCGATGCTCGGCTCCTTCACCACGACCTTCGGCCGCCGGATGCCGTACGCCCGGCGCACCCGGGTCCTCGCCTCCGTCGCCCTCGCCATGACCCTCTGCGTCGCCGCCGGCTCCGCGCTGGGCGCCGCGGCGCGCCCGCAGGACGGGGGAGGGGGCGCCCTCCTCGTGGTCGTGGCCACCGCCCTCGTCGCCGGGACCGCCAAGCTCGCCTGCGACAGGGCCCGCCTGGACGGTCTCGGCGCGGTGCTGCTGCTCCTCGCCTTCGCCGTCGCCGCCCACGGGGCGCCCACGCCCGCCGAAGTGCTGCCCCGCACCCTGCTCGCCGCCGGCGGCGCGGCCGTCGCCTGGCTCGCGGCCCTCGCCGGGCGGCTCACCCACCCCGACCGCCCCGAGCGGTACGCCGTCGCCACCGCCCTGCGCGAGGTCGCCGACCTGCTGGACGCGAGCGCGGCGGGCGGAGGGCGCCCCCTCGTACGCCACCGGGCCACGGCCGCCGTCCTGGAGGCGTACCGGACCCTCGGCAGCCCGGCGCGGCCCGAGCGCCGGGAGGACGCGGCGCACCTCACCGACCTCTGCTGGGCGCTCCTCGTCGGCACCGCCCGCCGTCCCCCGCGCGAGGACCCGGCCCGCCTCGCCCGGGGCCTGCGCGCCCACGCCGACGCCCTCACCCGCCGCCGCCCGGCGGACGCGCCCGGTCTGCCCGTCCCCTCCCCCGTCCGCCGCCCGCACACGTACCCGCCCTCCCCGGCCGCCGCCCGCCGCCCGCACGCACCGCACCCGCCGAACACCGGTGTCCTCGTCCCCGCGCTGCGGACGGTCCTCGGGACGGGTCTCGCCGGAGGCGCCGCGCTCGCCCTCGGGCTCGGCCACGGCTACTGGGCCGCGGTCTCCGCGGCGGCCGTGCTCCACTCCGTCGACGTCCGCACCGCCGCGCGCCGGGCCGTGCAGCGCACGCTGGGCACCGCCGCCGGCCTCGTCCTCGCCCTGGCCGTCCTCGGGCTCCGCCCGGCACCGCTCCTCCTCGTCGGGACCGTGGTCGCCCTGGAGTTCCTGCTGGAGTACACCGTGGCCCGCAACTACGGCCTCGGCGTCGCCTTCCTCACTCCGCTGGCGCTGCTCCTCACCGAACTCGCCGCGCCCGCCGAGGAGGCCGGCACGCTCGTCGCCGACCGGGCCCTGGGCAGCGCCCTGGGTATTCTCCTCGCGCTTCTGTGCGCCCTCGCCGTGGTGCACGACCGGGCGGCGGTCCGCGCCCGCAGTGCCCTCGCCGGCTGCCTGACCGCCTCGGCGCGGGCCGCGGACGCGCTCGCGACGGGCCGGGCCGCCGCACTCCCCGTCGTCCACGCCCGCCTCGCGGCGGCCGTGGTCGAGCTCCGCGAGGCCGAGGAGGCCGCCTCGGGCGAACTGTGGCCCGCCGGCACCGACCCGGCCGAACTCGCCCGCGCCGAACGCCGCGCCCACCGCCTCCTGGGCCTCCTCGCGGCCATGGCCCCCGAGGACCGGAGGCCGGCCGCGCCCGTTCCCGTACCCCCGCCCGCTCCGGTCCTCCCGTCCGTTCCCGGACGCCCGCCCGTCACCCCGAGGGCTCGATCACGACCTTGAGGTGCTTCATGATCGGTTGGTCACTCTGGGTGCTGTGGTCGCCGAGGGCGCACAGCACGTTCAGCTCCGGCATGTACCCCGCCGCGCAGCCGCGCGGGATGTCGTACGGCACCGCCAGATAGCCGTGCACGGAGCGCCGGCTGCCGTCCCGGGCGGTCGCCGTGATGTCGACCGGGGCGAGCTCCGTGATGCCCCGCTCGCGCATGTCCGCGCGGTTCATGAAGACCAGCGTGCGCAGCTTCTTGACGCCCCGGTACCGGTCGTCGTCCGAGTAGATCGTGGTGTTCCACTGGTCGTGCGAACGCATCGTGCCGAGGGCGAGCGTGCCCGGCTCCGGGACCACGTCGGGCAGCGGCGCGGCGGAGAACTCGGCCTTTCCGGAGGGGGTGAGGAAGACCAGTTCGCGGGCGGGCTGCTTGATGCGGAAGCCGAGCGGAAGGCGTACCCGCCGGTTGAAGTCCTCGAAGCCGTCGAGCACGCGGGCCATGGTGTCCCGGATCCGGTCGTAGTCCTCCACGTACCACGCCCACGGCGTCGTGCTCTCCGGCAGCGCCGCCTGGGCGATGCCCGCGACGATCGCCGGCTCGGAGAGCAGGTGCGGCGACGCCGGCCGCTTCATGCCGCGCGACAGGTGGACCATGCTCATCGAGTCCTCGACCGATGTCGCCTGGTCGCCCTTGCGCTGGTTGTCCTTCTCGGTGCGGCCCAGGCACGGCAGGATCAGCGCCGCCCGGCCGTGCACCACATGGCTGCGGTTGAGCTTGGTGCTCACCTGGACGGTCAGCTCGCAGTTCCGCAGTGCCTCGTAGGTGACCGGGGTGTCGGGCGCCGCCAGCGCGAAGTTGCCGCCCATGCCGACGAACACCTTCACGTCCCCGCGGCCCATCGCCTCGATGGTGCGCACGGTGTCGAGGCCGTGGGCGCGCGGCGGGTCGATCTCGCAGACCTCGGCCAGCCGGTCGAGGAACGCCTCGGCGGGTCGGTGGTCGATGCCGCAGGTACGGTTGCCCTGGACGTTGCTGTGGCCGCGCACGGGGGACGGACCGGCGCCCTCCCGGCCGAGATTCCCGCGCAGCAGCAGGACGTTGACGATCTCCCGTACCGTGTCGACGCCGTGCTCGTGCTGGGTGACGCCGAGGCACCAGCTGACGATCGAGCGGTCCGCCTCCCGGTACACCCGGGCGGCCTTCAGGATGTCGTCGCGGGCGAGCCCGGACTGGAGCTCGATCTCCTCCCACGGCGTGTTCTCGCAGACCTCCCGGTAGGCGTCGAAGCCGTCCGTGTGCCGTTCGATGAACTCCCGGTCGAGCGCCTTCGGGTCGGACGCGGCCTGTTCGAGGACGGCCTTGGCCATCCCGCGCAGGAACGCCATGTCGCCGCCGATCCGCGGCTGGAGGTTGAGCGTCGACGTTTTGGTGGCGTGGAAGGTCGCCATGTCCTTGAAGTCGTGGGGGATGATCGCCCGGGTCGCGGCGGCCTCGATCAGCGGGTTGACGTGCACGATCCGGGCTCCCCGGTGGTACGCCTCGGCGAGCGCGGTGAGCATGCGCGGCGCGTTGGACGCCGCGTTCACCCCGAGGATGAAGAGGGCGTCGGCGGTCTCCCAGTCGGCGAGGTCGACCGTCCCCTTGCCGGTGCCGAGCGACGCCTGGAGGGCCCGGCCGCTCGCCTTGTGGCACATGTTGGAGCAGTCGGGGAGGTTGTTGGTGCCGAGTTCGCGGGCGAGCAGCTGATAGAGGAACGTGGCTTCGTTGCCGAGCCGGCCCGAGGTGTAGAAGGACGCCTGGTTCGGGTCGTCCAGCTCGCTCAGGACGCGGCCGACGAGCGCGAAGGCGTCCTTCCAGCTGATCGGCACGTAGTGGTCGGTGCCGGGGTCGTACACCATGGGCTCGGTCAGGCGGCCCTCGTCCTCCAGCGCGTAGTCCGTCCATCCGGCCAGCTCGGTCACCGAGTGCGAGGCGAAAAAGTCCCGGCCCACCCGCTTGCGGGTCATCTCCCAGGTGACGTGCTTGATGCCGTTCTCGCAGATGTCGAGATGGAGGCCCTTGGTGTCGTCGGGCCACGCGCAGCCGGGACAGTCGAAGCCGGTCCGCTCGTGGTTCATCTTCATGATCGCCCGGGGGCCGTCCACGGGCAGCGCGCCCTCCCGGGCCATGAACCGCGTCACGCTCTTCGCGGCGCCCCAGCCGGCGGCGGGGTGGTGGTACGGGCGGACCTCGGGCTCGCCGTCGGGGACGGGACCGACCCGCGGCTCCACGTCGTCCTGCTGCCTGGCTCGGTCGAGGGTCATGAGCCCGCCACCCTTCCGGCGCACCGCGCGCGATGCGCGGCGCAACGTGCATCGGCCCCCTCCCGGCAGGCTATGCCCGGCCCGGGGCCGTCGCCATTCGGTGCGGAGGGGGCCGGCGGGAGGCTGCGGGGCGGCCTTCCCGCGGATACGCTGGCGCCGATTTGCCCGTAAAGATGGCACTTTCATGCAGAAGCATGGCGCTTTCATACAGATAGTGGCCCTATCCATACCGGTACCGCTCCGTCGACGGGAGTCGCATGGCCGTCCCCCAGCCCGTTCCCCAGCTCGTCCTCGGACCACCCACCAAGGCCGCCGTCTTCCTCACCCTCACCGTCGTGCCCGGCAAGGAGACCGACGTACGCGAAGGGCTCCGGGAACTGTCCGGACTGAGCCGCTCCGTCGCCTTCCGCGCCCGCGACGACGCCCTCGCCTGCGTCGCCGGGCTCGCCTCCGACGCCTGGGACCGGCTCGTCGGCGGCCCCCGCCCCCGCGAACTGCACCCCTTCACGCCCCTCCAGGGACCCCGGCACCTGGCCCCCGCCACCCCCGGCGACCTGCTGCTCCACCTGCGGGCCCGACGCGCCGACCTCTGCTTCGAGCTGGCCCGGATCGTCCTGGACCGGTTCGGGGACGCCGTCACCGTCGTCGACGAGGTCCACGGCTTCACCTACTTCGACGAACGTGACCTCCTCGGCTTCGTCGACGGCAGCGAGAACCCCACCGGACCGGCCGCCGCCGACGTCGTCCTCGTCGCCGACGACGATCCCGCCTTCCGCGGCGGCAGCTACGTCGTCGTGCAGAAGTACCTCCACGACCTCACCGCGTGGAACGCGCTGAGCACCGAGGAGCAGGAGCGCGTCATCGGCCGCGCCAAGGCCGACAACGTCGAACTGCCCGACGACGTCAAACCGGCGGACTCGCACGTCGCCCTCAACACGGTCGAGGACGAGGACGGCGAGGAGCGCCGGATCGTCCGCCAGAACATGCCCTTCGGGCGGCTCGGCGCCGGCGAGTTCGGCACCTACTTCATCGGGTACGCCCGCACCCCCTCCGTCACCGAACGGATGCTCCGCAACATGTTCCTGGGCGACCCGCCGGGCAATACCGACCGCATCCTCGACTTCTCCACGGCCGTCACCGGCGGTCTCTTCTTCGTCCCGAGCGCCACCCTCCTCGACGACCTGCCCGCCCCGGGAGCCCCGGAGCTCACCGAAGCCGGCCCCGCCGACGCGGACCACGCGACGGCCGGCCCCTCGGGCGACCTCGTCCCGGAGACCGTGCCCGCCGACGCCGTACGCCCCGGGGCCTCCCTAGGCATCGGCAGCCTGAAAGGAGCACCGGCATCATGACCACCGCCCCCGGCACGCCCCCCGCCACCGGCAACCTCCACCGCGAACTGGCCCCCATCACCCCCGCCGCCTGGGCCGAGATCGAGGAGGAGGCCCGCCGCACCTTCCGCCGCAACGTCGCCGGCCGCCGCGTCGTCGACATGCCCGACCCCGCCGGAGCCGGACTCGCGGCCGTCGGCACCGGCCACCTCACCGACCTCGCCCCGCCCGCCCCCGGCGTCCTCGCCCGGCTGCGCGAGGCCCGCCCGCTGGTCGAGCTGCGGGTCCCCTTCACCGTCGCCCGCTCCGCCGTCGACGACGTCGAGCGCGGCGCGAAGGACTCCGACTGGCAACCCGTCAAGGACGCCGCACGCACCCTCGCCCTCGCCGAGGACCGCACCGTCTTCGACGGCTACGCGGCCGCCGGCGTCCGCGGCATGCGCCCCGCCTCCTCCAACCCGGCCGTCGCGCTCCCCGTCGAGGCCGGCGAGTACCCCGACGCCGTCAGCCGCGCCCTCACCGCCCTGCGCCTGGCCGGCGTGGACGGCCCGTACGCGCTCCTCCTCGGCGCCGACGAGTACCGGGCCGTCAGCGAGACCTCCGACCACGGCTACCCGATCGCCGCCCACCTCGGCCGCATGCTCGACGGCCCCCCGATCTGGGCGCCCGCGCTCAAGGGCGGCCTCGTGCTCTCCACCCGCGGCGGCGACTTCGAACTGCGCCTCGGCCAGGACGTGTCCATCGGCTACACCCGGCACGACGCCGACACCGTCGAGCTCTACCTGCACGAGACCCTGACCTGCTTCACGTACACGGACGAAGCCGTGGTCGTCCTGGAGCCATGACGCGATGACGGCCTGGTCCTGGCGCTACGCGACCCCCCGCCTCGGCGGCGCCGCCGTGCTCGGCGCCGCCGCGGGCGCCGTCATCGGCGCGCTCGCCGACACGGCCCTCGGCATCCTCTCCGGCATCGCCGTCGCCGAGACCGTCTTCGTCGTCACCGGCTGGATCGTGCTCTGGCCGATGGACGCCACCACCACCCACCGCAACCTGCGGCGCGAGGAGTTCCGGCCGGTCGTGGAGGAACTGGCGGTGGTCGGCGCCGCCCTGTGCGGACTCGTCGCCATCGTCGCCCTGCTCCTCGTCGACTCCGGCTACAGCCGCGCCGCCGCCGGGACCGCCCTGTGGGGCGTCTTCATGGCCTGGGCGGCGCTCCACCTCATGTACGCCACCCGGTACGCCTACCTGTACTACCGGCCGCCCGAGGGCGGCATCGACTTCAACTCAGACACCCGCCCCCGCTACGTCGACTTCCTCTACTTCTCCTACAACCTCGGCATGACCTACCAGGTCTCGGACACCAACGTCTCCGACACGGAGTTCCGCGCGGTCGTCCTCCGCCACTGCCTGCTGTCGTACGTCTTCGGCGCCAGCATCCTCGCCACCGCGATCAACCTGGTGGCCGGAATCGTCACCGGCTGACGGCGGCGCGGGGGAGACCGGTGCACGCGCGCGTGGCGCCTTGGCCGACCGGCGCGGGGCTCCCCGGTGTGCGTGGCGCCGGGCCGACCCCCGCAGAGACCCGGTGTGCGTGCGTGGCCCCGCTCCCGGCAGACTCGCCCCCATGAGCAGCACGCGCCCGCGCCCCACCCGCCCCGCCGGGACCACCCCGACCGCCGTCGTCGTCGGCGCGGGCCCCAACGGCCTCGCCGCCGGCGCCCTGCTCGCCGAGGCGGGCGTCGAGGTCACCGTCCTGGAGGCCGCCGACGAGATCGGCGGCGGCACCCGCACCGAGGAGGCGATCCTCCCCGGGCTGCTCCACGACCACTGCTCGGCCGTCCACCCCCTCGCCGTCGCCTCGCCCGCTCTCCGCCACCTCCGGCTCGACCGGTACGGGCTGCGCTGGCGGCTCCCCGAGATCGACTGCGCCCACCCCCTCGACGACGGCACGGCCGCCGTCCTCCACCGCTCGGTCACCGAGACCGCCGCCGGGCTCGGCGCCGACGCCGCCCGCTACCGGGCGCTCCTCGGCCCGTCGGTACGCCGCTGGGAGACGCTCTCCGGGGACGTGATGGGCCCGCTGCTGCGCCTGCCCGACCACCCGCTGCTGCTCGCCCGCTTCGGCCTGCCCACGGTCCTGCCCGCCGCCGCCCTCGCCCGCCTCTTCCGCACCCCGGGCGCCCGTGCGCTGTGGGCGGGCGTCGCGGCCCACGCCTACCGCCCGCTGACCGAACCGTTCAGCTCGGCCATCGGGCTCGGCATCCTGACCGCGGGGCACGCCGCCGGCTGGGCCGTCGCGGAAGGCGGCTCGCGGGCCATCACCGACGCCTTGGCCGCCGCGCTCCGCGCCCACGGCGGCCGGATCGAGACGGGCGTGCGGATCACCGACCGCAAGCAGCTGCCGCCCGCCGACCTCACGCTCCTCGACCTCGACCCCGCGCAGGTCGCCGGGGTGTACGGCGACGCGCTGCCCGCGAGGACGGCCGCCGCGTACCGCCGCTTCCGGCGCGGCCCCGGCGCCTTCAAGGTCGACCTCGCCGTCGAGGGCGGCGTGCCCTGGCGCGCGGAGCCTGCCCGCCGCGCCGGTACCGTCCACCTGGGCGGCCCGCTCGCCGAGGTCGTCCGCGCCGAACGGGAGGTGACGGACGGACGGATGCCGGAGCGGCCGTTCGTCCTGGTCGGCCAGCAGTACCTCGCCGATCCCTCCCGCTCCGTCGGCGACGTCCACCCCGTCTGGACGTACGCGCACGTGCCCCACGGTTACGGGGGCGACGCGACCGAAGCGATCCTGGCCCGGCTCGACCAGTACGCCCCCGGCGTCCGCGAGCGGATCGTCGGCATGCGCGTGACCCGCCCCGCCGACTTCGCCGCCGCCAACCCGAACTTCGCCGGCGGCGACATCCTCACCGGCGCCAAGACCGTCCCCCAGCTCGTCCTCGGCGCCCGCCCCGCCCTCGACCCCTACGCCACCGGCCTCCCCGGCGTCTACCTCTGCTCCGCCGCCACCCCGCCCGGCCCCGGCGCCCACGGCATGTCCGGCGCGGGCGCGGCCGCGGCGGCCCTCCGCCACCTGGGGATCCGCCCCTCCTGGCGGTGAGGAGGCGTTCCGCCGGGTGCCGAGGAGGCGGTCGGCCGGTCCCGCCCCGGACGCCGGGGCCAAGGGACCGGGGTCTCCCGTCACGGACCCGCCGTCGCCCCGAAGGCATCGCGCGCGTGGGTCAGGAAGGCGCGGACGGACGGTTGGTGGGCGGGCTTCCAGACCAGGGCGAGCAGGGCCGGGACGTCGGCGTCGGTGAGGGGGAGGGCGGTGAGGCGCCCGGCGTACGCCTCGGCCATCGACGCGCTGAGGACGGCGATGCCGAGGCCCCGCGCGGCGAGGTCCGCGAGGGCGTCGGAGGCGCCGGCCTCCAGGGCGATCGCGGGGCGCAGGTCCCGTGCGGCGCACGCCTGGTCGAGGACCGCGCGCAGCCCCGTGCCGGGCGGCATGCAGACGAGCGGGTGGGCCGTCAGCTCGTCGAGGGCGAGCTCCTTCCGGCCCGCCAGGGGGTGGCCGGGCGGGACGGCAGCGACGAGCCCCTCGCTGATGACCGTCAGGGCGTCGAGCCCGTCCGGAGTCGCGGCGGCGGTGCCGATGAGGGCCAGATCGAGGGCGCCGCCGCGCACGCCGTCGACGAGCCGGTCGGAGTTGTCCTCCCGGAGCAGGATCTCCACCCCGGGGTGGGCCGCGTGGAAGGCGGCCAGCGCGTCGAAGAGCGGTGTGACGGTGCAGCCGACGACCATGCCGACGGTCAGCCGGCCGCGTACCAGCCCCGTCACCTCGTCCGCCGCACGACCGACCGCCTCGGCCGAGGCGAGCGCCGCGCGGGCGTGGGGGAGCGCGGCCTCGCCGGCGGCGGTGAGCGTGACCGTCCGGGCCGGCCGGTCGAACAGCTCGGCCCCCAGCTCGTGTTCGAGCCGTCGGATCTGCGCGCTGACGCCCGACTGGCTGATGTGCACCCGCTCGGCGGCCCGGGTGAAGTTCCGCTCCTCGGCGACCGCGACGAAGTACTCCAGCTGCCTCAAGTCCATGACTGGTGATTCTAGTAGCCAGCAGAACCATCTGTTGGACTTCTGGTAGGTGCGCCGCGAGGCTGGAGACACGGAAACCACGAGGGAGGAACCCGATGCCGGAGTACGAGAAGGCCATGCGTCCCGAGGACATCACCCGACTCTTCGTCGAGCGGTCCAACGCGGGCGACGCGGCCGGCGTCGCCGCGCTCTACGCCGAGGACGCCGTGCTCGCCTACCCGCCGGGCGAGCTGACCGTGGGCCGGGAGGCGATCCGCGCCCTCTGGGCGAAGGTGCTGGCCCACCGCCCCCGCTTCGAGCAGGAGCAGCCGCTGCCCACGCTGGTGAACGGCGACATCGCCCTCACCTCGACCCCGCCCAAGGACGGTGCCGGTGCCCGCGCGCAGGTCGTCATGCGCCAGGCCGACGGCAGCTGGCTCCGGGTGCTGGACCAGCCCGAGTTCGTCCCGCCGACCCGCTGACCCGCTGCCCCACTGACCTACTGACCTACTGACACGAGTCCACCGGACGGTACGCGGGACGCACGCGCGCGTGGCTACGAACGCCACCAGGGCTCCCGTACGTAACGGCTCTTCGTGCTGGTGCACCCCGAGCCGTCGGAGATCTCCTCCGCGTCCAGGTTCCAGCCGACCACCCCGTTCCCCTTGCGGCTCAGTTCGATCAGCCGCGCGTCGGCGGTACGCGTCCCGTCGGTCACCCGGCACGCCACGACCGAGGTCCAGGCCTGCCCGTCGAGCGCCGAGGCGAAGAACAGCACCGGCAGCACGGCGACGGTGAGGAGCAGGGCCACGAGCTGTTCCCCGGCCGCCGCCCGGCGCAGCCACGCCGGAGGGTCGTAGCGCGGATCGTGCGAGGCGCCGTGCGCACGGTCGCCGTGCGAGCGGTGCGGACGCCGTCGCCCGGTCCGGTACTCCACGACCACCCCCTCGCGGAGCGCGAACGCGCAGAGCGCGGTGCCGAGGCCCCACCAAGGGCCGAAGAGGCAGGTGACGATGACGCCGAACGCGAGCGGGTTCAGGAGGGTGATCCCGAGCCTGCGCAGCCGGGCCGCCCGTCCCCGGTCCGCGGGCACGGCTCCGCGTGCCGCGAGGACGGCGAAGACGACCCGGGAGATCACCACGGCGAGCACCGAACCGAGCAGCGGATCGGTGATCACCATGCCGAGCAGCACGTCCGGCCAGTTCGCGGGCTCCATTCCGGTGAACACGTCCCGCACGGCGTCCCCGCCGCCCACCGTGTACGCGACCTTGGCCACGGGCACGGCCAGCGCCAGCGCCAGCAGTACACCGTGACCCGGGCCGCCCTTCCGGTCGGCCCGGCGCTCCTGCTCCGGATCCCGTTCGACGCCCGTGTCGGCGGAGCCGGTCAGGAGCCGCCGCCGCGCGCGCCCACCGAGAGGACGACGGCGGTCGTCCGGCCCAACGGCGTCGCGTAGGTCACGCTGTCCCCGGCCGCGTGCCCGAGCAGCGCCCGGCCGAGCGGGCTCGCCGCCGTGACCAGGGCCGGGTCGTCGGCGTCCGCCAGCTCGCCGATGTGCACGGTCGATTCCGTGCCGTCGCCGAACCGCACGCTCACCGTGCTGCCCACGCCGACCTCGCCGCTCGACGGCGGCCCGGCGACCGACCCCTCGCGCAGCCGGCCCTCGATCTCCTCGATCCGCGCGTCCAGCCGGTCCGCCTCCGTGGCCCGCTGCAACTCGTCGGCCTGATCGGCCCGGTCGCCCGGCTCGTCGGCGTCGCCGAGCGTGGAGGCGACGTTCGCCCGCTCGGTGCGCAGCTCGGACAGCTCGCGGTTCAGCGCCGCGCGGGCGGCCTCGCTGAGGGGCTCGGGTCCAGAGGTCATGACTGCTCCCGTCGTGCGGTGGCGGGGACGAAGACGACGCCTCCATTCCGGCATCTCCGTGAATGTCCGTCAAATCGCACGAATCGCTCCACCAGGTCGGCGAGGCTCACGGAAAACCCCTGGCGCCTCCGGGAGCGGGGACGTTAGCGTGACGGTGATGATCAACGACTCCTCACGCCGATGGGGGGTCCTCACCGCACACGGCGCGTCCTGATGGGGACGCCCGTGCGGGAGGACACCCGCCTTTCCCTCTGGCGGCGCGTGCGTGCCTACGCCGTCCCGCCCACCATGATCGAGACCGCCACCGCCCGTCGCCTCGCCGGCGACTGGGCCGGCGCCTGCGCCGCCGCGGGAGTGGACCTCGACCTGACCCCCCGGGCACTCGCCCGGACCCACGGCACCGAACTGGCCGCACACGTGCGTGCCGACCTCCGCCGCCTCGCCCCCGACCTCCTCCGCTGGCACCTGCCGAGGACCGCCCCCGACGGCCTGCTCCGCCCCGGAACCACCGTCACCCTGGCCGTCTACGAGGGTCATGACGGCCCCGGAGGACCGCCCGCGCGCCCGATCCACCTGGTGGCCCGCACCGCGCCCGCCTGGGCCGACGCCGGACAGCGGATCTCCCTCGCCCTCTGGGACGGCCCGCCCGGCGGACCGGACCTCCGCCGGCGGAGCGCGTACGACCCCGTTGCCGCCCACCCCCACCCCCACCCGCACCCCAGCCCCCGCTTCCGGCTCGACCTCCACCGGCACCTGTGGGATGCCACCCGCGCCGGAGAACTCCGCGCCCGGTCCGGCGCCGACCGGCGGCCGGCCCTGCCGTCCGCGCCCCACGACCCGCCGGGGCCCGGCTGGGCCGTGGACCGCTGGGCCGCCGAGGCCCGCCTGCTGCTCGCCGCCGACGGACCGTCCGCCGGCGCCGTCCTCGTACGCCTCGGAGCACGGCACCGGCTGCTCCTCACGCCCGAACCCGACGGGCGAGTGCGGACCGAGCCCGTACCGCCGGGCGGGGGACGGTTCAGACCCGCCGACGGCGCACGGGCGGGCCGGCCGGCCGTGCTCCCCGACGCGTCGACCTGGACCCCGCCCGACCTGGCGCTGCTCCGCGCCGGCCTCGTCACCCCCGACGACCTGCACCCGCTCGTGGCCGCGGCGCTGGTCCCCGGCCACCGGCCCACCCCCGGCAGCGGTCCGACCGAGGCCGAGGACGGGCCGCGGTTCGTGGAGTGCCGGGGGAGGTGGCACCGCATCGGGCTCGTCGACGGCGTCCTCGTCCCGCTCGACCACGACCCGGCCGAACTGCTCCGTGAGGAACTGCTCGTCGCCCTCTCCGGAACGCCGCTGCCCTGTCTGCGGGCGATCGACGAGGCCCACCGAGCGCCCGAGTGCCTCACCGGCGTCCGCGAACGCCTCGCCCATGGCGACACGGCGGGTGCGCTCGCGGTCGTCGAGTCCCTGCTCGGCCCCGAGGCCGTCCTGCGGGACGGCCCCCTGAGCGAGGCCCTCACGCGCGCCGCCGAACGGAAGGTCCTGCACGGGCTCTACCGGGCCGGCCTGCGCGCCACAGGCCCCGCGGACGTCGCCGAACCCCCGCCCGCACCCGTACCCGAACCGGACCGCGGCCGTCTCCGCCGCTCGCGCAGCCCCCGCCCCGCCGCCCGCGCGGCGAGCCGCCCCGTCCACCGCGACCGTCCCCGACACGCCACAGCCCGCTGACACCACCGCACGCGCGCGTGCGGGCCGACACCCCTCCGCCGCGCCGCACCCCACGCGCGTGCGTCCCTCCGGCGCGTCCGCGCCGGCACCCGACGCCCGCCCTTCCCACCCGTTTCCGTGCTCCGGCACGCCGCACCCACCCCAGGTGATGCCACCCATGCGTACCCACACACGCGCGACCACCGCTACCGCCTCGCCCGCCGCGACCGCGACGACCACAGCGACCGTTACGACGGCCGACTCCTCCCCGCTCACCGTCGCCGCCGACCTCCTCGCCCTCCTCGGCGACACCCGCACCGAGCCCCGCGCCGACGACCAACTGGAGGCACTGACCCTCGCGGTCGCCGCCGACCTGCCCGTCCTCCTCTGGGGCGAGCCCGGCATCGGCAAGACCGCGGCCCTCAGCCGCCTCGCCGAGGAACTCGGCCTCCCCCTCACCACCGTCATCGCCAGCGTCCACGAGCCGACCGACTTCTCCGGGCTCCCCGTCCTCGGCGACGACCCGGCCGCCCGCGGAGTGACGATGGCACCGCCCGACTGGGCCGTGCGCCTCGTCCGGGAAGGGCGCGGCCTGCTCTTCCTCGACGAGCTGTCCACCGCGCCGCCCGCCGTCCAGGCGGCCCTCCTCCGGCTCGTCCTGGAGCGCCGGGTCGGCACCCTCACGCTCCCGCCCGGCGTGCGGATTGTGGCCGCGGCCAACCCCCGCGCCTCCGCCGCCGACGGCTGGGAGCTGAGCGCCCCGCTCGCCAACCGCTTCGTCCACCTGCGCTGGACCCACGAGCACGACGTCGTCGTCCGGGGCCTCGGCGGCACCTGGCCCCGCGCCACCCTGCCCCGCCTCGACCCGCTGCGGCTCCCCGAGGCGGTCGACCGCGCCCGGCGGGCGGTCTGCGGACTGCTCGGCGCGCGGCCGACCCTCGTCCACCGGCTGCCGACGGAGGAGACCCGCAGGGGCGGGGCCTGGCCCTCACCCCGCAGCTGGGACATGACGCTCCGTCTGCTCGCGTTCGCGACCGTCGCCGACTCCTCCCGCGACGTCCTCTCCTTCCTGATCCGGGGCGCCGTCGGGGACGGCCCGGGCTTCGAACTCCTCGCCTGGCTCGACCGGATGGACCTCCCCGACCCCGAGGTCCTGCTCGCCGACCCGACCGGCGCCGAACTCCCCGAACGCGGCGACCGCCGCCAGGCCGCCCTCGAAGCCGTCGTCACCGCCGTCCGGGAACGCCCCGCCCGCGACCGCTGGGACGCCGCCTGGGTCCTGCTCGCCCGCGCCGCCGAGAGCGGACCGCCGGACCTCGTCGTCGTGCCCGCCACCACACTCGCCGCCCTCCGCCGCGACGAGTGGGACGTCCCCGCCACCATCGACCGCCTCGCCGGAGCGGTCGGCCTCTCCCGGCGCGCGGTCCGGCCGGCGCCGGCGCAGGGCCGCCGATGAACAGCACCCCCGCCACCGCCCCGGTCCCGGCCGAAGAGGCCCTCGATCACGAGAAGCTCTACACCGCCCGCCTGTACGCCGTACGCGTCCGCCCCTACCTCGCCACCGCTCTCTTCGCGCTCCGCGTCGTGCCCACCCGCCGGGTCCCCACCATGGGTGTCGACCGGTACTGGCGCATGTACGTCTCTCCGGCCTTCGTCGACCGCACCCCGATGCGTGAACTCGCGGGTGTCTGGGTCCACGAGGTCGCCCACCTGCTCCGCGACCACCACGGCCGGGGCGACCGCCTCGCGCGCGACCTCGGCCTCGACGGCGAGGCCGAACGGCTCCGGACGAACATCGCCGGCGACTTCGAGATCAACGACGACATCTACGGCGACGGCCTCCCCAGACCCGCCGGCGCCCTCCGCCCCGAGCTGCTCGACCTGCCTCCGGGCCTGCTGATGGAGGACTACCTCCGCGCCGTACGGCTCACGCCACGGACCCCCGGGATGGCCTGGCTCGACTGCGGCAGCGGCGCCGACGGCCACGACCGCGCCTGGGAACTCGGCCCCGACGGCGCCGACGGCCTCACCCCGCAAGAACGCGAAGCCGTCGTGTACCGCGTCGCCCAGGGCATCAACGGCCGCCCCGGCAGCACCCCCGAGGGCTGGCGACGCTGGGCCGAACAGGTCTGCCACCCGCCCCAGCCCTGGCGCGAGCTCCTCGGCGCCGCCCTCCGCGCCGCCGTCTCCTCGGCCGGCGCCGGCGACGACTACACCTACCGCCGCCCGGCCCGCCGCGCCGCCTCGCTCCCCGGCATCGTGCTCCCGAGCCTCCGTCGCGTCCCGCCCCGCGTCGCGGTCGTCATCGACACCTCCGGCTCCGTCTCCGACACCGAACTCGGCAGCGCCCTTCTGGAAGTCGCCGCCCTCACCCGCGCCGTCGGCGGCCGCCGCGACCTCGTCACCGTCGTCGCCTGCGACGCCGCCGCCCACACCGCCCGCCGCCTCTGCGCCGATGCCGAGATCCCGCTCGTCGGAGGCGGCGGCACCGACCTCCGCGCCGGCTTCACCCGAGCCCTCCGCCTCACCCCCCGACCCGACGTCCTCGTCGTCTTCACCGACGGCCAGACCCCCTGGCCCTCCTCTGCCCCGCCGTGCCGCACCATCGTGGGCCTGTTCCCCCGGCCGATCGCCGCGCGGTCGGGAGAGGAGGAGGACGAGCACCTGCGCAGGCCGCCGGAGTGGGCGAGGGTGGTGGAGATCGGGTGAATGATCCTGGACCCAAGATCCGATCTCCTGGACCCAAGATCCGATCTCCTGGACCCAAGATCCGATCTTCTGGATCCAACATCCAACATCCAAGATCCAGAATCCAACCTCCAGCCTTCCG
Source organism: Streptomyces sp. NPDC004435 (assembly GCF_042873895.1). NCBI lineage: Bacteria > Bacillati > Actinomycetota > Actinomycetes > Kitasatosporales > Streptomycetaceae > Streptomyces > Streptomyces sp. NPDC004435. The sequence continues at coordinate 97,919 of NZ_JBIAMB010000014.1, forward strand.
TATCCAAGACGCAGTTCTCTCGATCCGGGATCCAGCCTTCTGGATCCGATCTCCACGACGCACAGGGTCTGTTCAGCCCCACCCCGCGTAGCCTGAACCCATGAGGCACGACGCCGACCCCGGACTCTTCGGGCCCCGCTCCGTGACCTGGCAGCTGCACGGCGACCCGGTGATGTGGATCGCCGGGGTGCGGGCCCTGTACCTCCAGGCCCTGCACCCCGTGGCCGTCCGGGGAGTCATGATCAACAGCAGCTTCCGGGAGGATCCCTGGGGGCGGCTCATGCGGACGGCGAGCTTCGTCGGGACGCTCAGCTACGGGACCCGGGAGGCCGCGGAGGCGGCGGGCGCGCGCGTGAGGCGGATCCACCGGCTGCTCGGGGTGGACGACCCTGACCTGCTCCTCTGGGTGCACTGTGCGGAGATCGACTCGTACGTCTCGGTGGCCCGCCGCTCCGGGCTGCCGCTGAGCGGAGAGCCGGCCGACCGCTACGTGGACGAGCAGCGCACCTCCGCGCGGCTCATCGGGCTCGACCCGGCGACCGTACCGGCCACGCAAGCGGGGCTGGCCGACTACTTCGCCGCCGTACGGAGCGAACTCACCGCCGGCGAGGACGCGCTCGCCGTGCTCGACTTCCTGCGCAAGCCGCCCGTACCGCCCGCGCTGGTCCCGGGGCGGGCCCTGGTGTGGGGGCGGATCAGCTCGCTGGCGTACGACACCCTCCCGGACTGGGCCCATGAGCTCTACGGCCGCCCCGTACCGCCCGCCGCCACCGTCACACGCCGCCTCACGTCCACCGCCCGCCTCCTGCGCAGCGTCCCGGCGAAGCTGCGGTGGCGTCTCCCGCCCCGCCACATCCTGCGCGCCATGGACCGGCTCGGGCCCGACACCCGACCCGACCCGTACACACTGTCCGAGGCTGCGGCCATACTGGACGGGCCGGACAGCGTGCACGGAAACGACGGGGGCGGCGGCACACGATGGGGGACATCCGACTGATCCAGGGGCGCTACCGCCTGCACGAGGTCATCGGCCGCGGCGGCATGGGCGAAGTGTGGCGCTCCACGGACGAGGCACTGGGGCGCGGGGTCGCGGTCAAGTGCCTCAAACCGCTGGGACCGCACCAGGACGCGGGCGTGCAGACCGTGGTCCGCGAGCGGTTCCGCCGTGAGGCACGCGTCGCCGCGGCGCTCCAGCACCGGGGCATCACCGTCGTGCACGACTTCGGAGAGTACGAGGGCGTGCTCTTCCTCGTCATGGAGCTGCTGGAGGGCCAGAACCTCAGCCAACTCCTCACCGCCAACGCCCGCGACCCCCTCCCGGTCGACGAGGTCGTCGACATCGCCGACCAGGTCGCCGACGCCCTGGACTACACCCACCGCATGGGGATCGTGCACCGCGACCTCAAGCCCGCCAACATCATGCGGCTGCACGACGGCACGGTGAAGATCTGCGACTTCGGGATAGCGCGCCTCGGCGCCGACATGGGGTTCACCTCGCGGCTCACCGGCACCGGGATCGCCATGGGCACCCCTCACTACATGTCGCCGGAGCAGATCGGCGGCGGCGACATCGACCACCGCAGCGACCTCTACTCGCTCGGCTGCGTGCTGTACGAACTCGCCACCGGGGCGCCGCCGTTCGACCTGGACGACTCCTGGGCCGTGCTCGTCGGCCACCGGGACACCGTGCCGCGCCCGCCGCGCACGCACCGTTCGGAACTGCCCGACTACTTCGACCGGCTCGTCGTCGACCTGCTCGCCAAGGTGCCCGACCAGCGCCCGCGTGACGCCTCCGACCTGCGCCGCCGGATCGTGACCGGCCGCACGATCGGCGGGGAGGGCCACCGTCTGCCGCGGTTCCCCGACGACCCGCCCCACGCCACCGACGGGACAGGCGACGCCGTCCAGGTGGTGGAACCCGGTGCCACGCCCGCGTGGGCCCGGTCCGTCACCGGCGGGCCGCGCCCGGCCGCGCCCGGCGCGCCCCGGCTCACCGGCCACGACCCGGCCGCCGCCGTCCTCACCACCGAGTGGACCACCGCCCGGCCGGGCACGGACGGTGCCGGCGAGCCCGTCCGCCCCACCACCGACGCCACGCCCGAACTGCTCGCCGTGCTGGCCGCCCGCCACCGCGCGGGCCTCGGCCTCGGCCGGCTCGGCCGCTGGTCGGAGGCGGAGCAGCTGCACCGCTCCGTCGCCGGGGACCGGACGCGGGTGCTCGGCCCCGAGCACCCCGACACCCTGACCAGTGCCTACGAGCTCGCCTTCGCGCTGGGCCGGCTCGGCCGCACGGCCGACGCCCTGGAGACCTTCGAGCGCGTCGGCGACGCACGCGCCCGCGTCCTGGGCCCCGACCACCCCGACACGCTGGCCGCCCGCCAGGAGCGCGCCTACACCCTCGGCCGGCTCGGCCGGCACGCGGAGGCGCACGCGCTGTACGCGGACGTCCTCGCCGTCCGGGAGCGCACCGCGGGCGCCGACCACCCCGACACCCTCCGCTGCCGCCACAACCTCGCGTACACCCTCGCCCGGCTCGGGCGCCTGGAGGAGTCGTACCGCACGGGCCTGGCGGTCGCCGACACCCGCACCCGGCTCCTCGGCGCGGACCACCCCGACACCCTGGTCACCCGCCACGAACTCGCCCACACCCTGGGCCGCCTGGGCCGCGCCGAGGAGGCCCTCGACCAGTACCGGGCGGTCGCCGAGGGCCGCGCCGCGTCGCTCGGCCCCGACCACCCGGACACGCTCACCGCCCGCTACGAGACCAGCGCCTGTCTGGGCCGGCTCGGCCGGGACGCCGACGCCCTCGCCGTCTGCCGGGACCTCGTCGCCGTCCGGACCCGGACGCAGGGCGCGGACGCCCCGGAGACCCTGCGCGTCCGGCACGCCCTCTCCGTCCACCTCGCCCGACTCGGCCGCTGGCAGGAAGCGCTCGACACCGCCCAGGCGGTGCACGCCGCCCGTCGCCGGGTCCTCGGCGCGGACCACCCCGACACCCTGCGCAGCCGCCGGGAGGCCGCCGTGTTCCTCGGCCGCCTCGGGCGCTGGGACGAGGCGCTGCCCCCGCTCCGGTCCCTCGCCGAGGCCCGGGGCCGGACGCTCGGCCCGCTGCACCCGGACACCCTCTCCGCCCTCGCCGACCTCACCCACTGCCTCGACCGGCTCGGCCGCCACACCGAGGCGGACGCGGTCCGCCGCGGCACCGCTGCGGAGCCCGACGGCCACAGGCCGCCGGGACCGACCGCCCCCGGCGCACCCTGAGCCGACCCGACCGCGCTGATTTAATGACCAGTGTGATCATCGACCGCCACGGCGACCCCGCCCCCGAGCCCCGCACGCCCTCCGACGACGTGGACGCCGGCCCCGCCCGGACCGACGTCGACCTGTGGCAGCTCCGGGTGGACCACCTCGCCGAGGAGGAGCTCGACCCCTCCGAGCTCGACGCCGAGGAGCGGGTCAAGCTCGCCGCGCCCCTCCGGGTGGAGGACCGGCTCCGGTATGGCGTCGGGCACGTCGCCCTGCGCCGGCTCCTGGCCCCCCGCCTGGGCATCGCGCCCGCCGAGGTCACGTTCCGCAGGGAGCCCTGCCCCGGCTGCGGCGCCCTCCACGGCCGCCCGGCCGTCGACGGGCCGCCCGGCGTCCCGCACTTCTCCCTCTCGCACAGCGGGGACGTCGTCCTCATCGGCATCGCCGCCCGCCCGGTCGGCGTGGACGTCGAGAGCCTCCCCAAGGCCGCCACCGTCCGTGACGTGAGCTCCGCCCTCCACCCGCTGGAACGGGCCGAGATCGCCGACGCCGCGGACGCGCCCGAGGCGTTCGCCCGCATCTGGTGCCGCAAGGAGGCCTACCTCAAGGGCATCGGCATCGGCGTGGCCCGCTCGCTCGACAAGGACTACCTCGGCGAGCGCGACCCCTCCGCCCTCCCGGCCGGCTGGGGGGTCCAGGGTGTGCCCACCGCCGACGGACACGCGGCGGCCGTCGCCGTCGAGGGCACCATGGGACGCGTCCGTACGAGTTGGCTTCCGTCCTCCTTCGTCACCGCCGCGAACGCCGGCGGACCCGCCTGAACAGCGACGACGCCTTGGCGTGAAGCTGAACTGCGGGCGCGCTTAAGAAATCCTCGATGGACCGCGAGCCGTCGGTACGGAAGATTCGACCCCGAGGATCTTGGGCACGCGCGCGTGCCCTGACCCGTACATCACAGGACACGCACGTCGGGAGCCGTGGCATTGAAGGCGTTGGTCAAGCTGAAGGCGGAGCCGGGACTCTGGCTCACGGACGTGCCCGAGCCGGAGACCGGTCCGGGGGACGTACTGATCAAGGTCAAGCGGACCGGGATCTGCGGCACCGACCTGCACATCCGCTCCTGGGACGGCTGGGCCCAGAAGACCATCTCGACGCCGATGACCATCGGTCACGAGTTCGTCGGCGAGGTCGTCTCGGTCGGGCGTGACGTCTCCGACATCGCCGTCGGAGACCTGGTCAGCGGCGAGGGCCACCTCGTCTGCGGCAAGTGCCGCAACTGCCTCGCCGGCCGACGCCACCTCTGCCGGGCCACCGTCGGCCTCGGCGTCGGCCGCGACGGCGCCTTCGCCGAGTTCGTGGCGCTGCCCGCCTCCAACGTGTGGGTGCACCGCCACCCCGTCGACCTCGACGTCGCCGCGATCTTCGACCCCTTCGGCAACGCGGTCCACACCGCCCTCTCCTTCCCGCTCGTCGGCGAGGACGTCCTCGTCACCGGCGCCGGCCCGATCGGCATCATGGCCGCCGCCGTCGCCAAGCACGCGGGCGCCCGCAACGTCGTCATCACCGACGTCAGCGAGGAGCGCCTCGACCTGGCCCGCAAGACCGGCGTCTCGCTCGCGCTCAACGTCGCCGAGAAGACCATCGCCGACGGCCAGCGCACCCTCGGGCTGAAGGAGGGCTTCGACGTCGGCCTGGAGATGTCCGGCAACCCCCACGCCATGCGCGACATGATCGCCAACATGACCCACGGCGGAAAGATCGCCATGCTGGGCCTGCCGAGCGAGGACTTCGCCGTCGACTGGGCGAAGATCGTCACCTCGATGATCACCGTCAAGGGCATCTACGGCCGTGAGATGTTCGAGACCTGGTACGCGATGTCCGTCCTCCTGGAGGGCGGACTCGACCTCTCCCCGGTCATCACCGGCCGGTACGACTTCACCGACTACGAGGCCGCCTTCGACGACGCGGCCTCCGGCAAGAGCGGCAAGATCATCCTCGACTGGACTGCGGGAGCCTGACCCATGTTCGATTCCGTACGCGACGACGTCCGTGCCACCCTCGACGAGATCCGGGCGGCCGGCCTCCACAAGCCCGAGCGCGTCATCGGCACCCCCCAGTCCGCCATCGTCGAGGTCACGGCCGGCGGCCGCCCCGGCGAGGTGCTGAACTTCTGCGCCAACAACTACCTCGGCCTCGCCGACCACCCGGAGGTCGTCACCGCCGCCCACGCGGCCCTCGACCGCTGGGGCTACGGCATGGCCTCGGTCCGCTTCATCTGCGGTACGCAGGAGGTGCACAAGGAGCTGGAGGCCCGCCTCTCGGCCTTCCTCGGCCAGGAGGACACGATCCTCTACTCCTCCTGCTTCGACGCCAACGGCGGCGTCTTCGAGACCCTCCTCGGCGCCGAGGACGCGGTCATCTCGGACGCCCTCAACCACGCCTCCATCATCGACGGCATCCGCCTCTCCAAGGCCCGCCGCTTCCGGTACGCCAACCGCGACATGGCCGACCTGGAGCAGCAGCTCAAGGAGGCCACCGAGGGCGGCGCCCGGCGCAAGCTGATCGTCACCGACGGCGTCTTCTCCATGGACGGGTACGTCGCCCCGCTCGCCGACATCTGCGACCTGGCCGAGCGCTACGACGCCATGGTCATGGTCGACGACTCGCACGCCGTCGGCTTCGTCGGCGCCGGCGGCCGGGGCACCCCGGAGCTGCACGGCGTCATGGACCGCGTCGACATCATCACCGGCACCCTCGGCAAGGCCCTCGGCGGTGCCTCCGGCGGCTACGTCGCCGCCCGCGCCGAGATCGTCGCCCTGCTGCGCCAGCGCTCCCGCCCGTACCTCTTCTCCAACACCCTCGCCCCGGTCATCGCCGCCGCCTCCCTGAAGGTCCTCGACCTGCTGGAGTCCGCCGGCGACCTGCGCGACAAGCTCAACGCCAACACCGCGCTCTTCCGCAGCCGCATGACCGACGAGGGCTTCGACATCCTCCCCGGCGACCACGCCATCGCCCCCGTCATGATCGGCGACGCCGCCGAGGCGGGGAAGATGGCCGAACTGCTCCTGGAGCGCGGCGTGTACGTGATCGGCTTCTCGTACCCGGTCGTCCCGCAGGGCCAGGCCCGCATCCGCGTCCAGCTCTCGGCCGCCCACTCCACGGAGGACGTGAACCGCGCGGTGGACGCCTTCGTGGCGGCCCGCGCCGAGCTGCGCGGCTGAATCCGGGATATTGGATCCCGGATCCAGTATCCGAGAGCCACCATCCTGGATCCCGGATCCAATATCTGAGAGCCACCCTCCCGGATCATGGATCCAACATCTTGGATCCATGATCCCGGATGTTGGATCCAATCTCCCAGGCCGTGGGCGCGAGCCCGCCCCACGGCCTGGGAGACTAGGCGCATGATCGAAGCACGGCGGTTGCACATCCTCCGTGCGGTGGCCGACCACCGCACGGTCACGGCGGCGGCCGCCGCGCTCTACCTCACCCCCTCCGCCGTGTCCCAGCAGCTCGCGGCGCTGGAGCAGGAGACGGGTCACCGGCTGGTCGACCGCAGCGCTCGCGGGGCGAGGCTGACGCCCGCGGGGGAGATTCTGCTGAGCCACGCCAACGCTGTCCTCGCCCAACTGGAACGGGCGGAGGCGGAGCTTGCCGCGTACGGTTCCGGCGAGGCGGGGACCGTGACGGTTGCCGCGTTCGCGACGGGCATCGGCCTGGTGGTGGCCCCCGCGATCGCGGATCTCGCCGCCGTGGCACCGGGCATCCGGGTCAGGGTGCGCGACGCCGAGGGCGACGAGAGCCTCCTGATGGTGCTGGACCGGCAGGTGGACGTGGCGGTGGCCGTCGAGTACCGGGGCGCACCCGGTGAGGACGACGACCGGCTCACCAGGGTTCCGCTCTACGCCGAGCCGTTCGACGTGGTGCTCCCGCCCGGCCACTCCCTCGGTTCCGTCGACCGCGTCGCGCTCGGCGCCCTGGCCAAGGACGCCTGGATCGGCCAGTCCGCGGGCAACCCGTGCCATGACGTGACCGTGCTGGCCTGCGAGTACGCCGGGTTCGCACCCCGTTTCGACCACGTCTCGGACGACTTCCGGGCCGTCGTCGCGCTGGCCGGCGCCGGTGCCGGTGCGGCGCTCGTGCCCCGTTCGGCCCTGCGCGGCATGGACCTCACGGACGTCGTGGTCCGTCCCGTCGACGGCGTCGCGCCCACCCGCCGCGTCTTCGCGGCGGTCCGACGGGGCGCCGAGGACCACCCCCTCATCGCCCGCGTGCTCACCGCCCTCCGAGCGGCCGCCGTCCCCGGCCCCGGCCCCGGCCCCGGAGAACTCTGAGAGTCCTCCGGGGGCGGGCGACATCCCCTCAGTCCGCCGAGCGGTGCCAGCCGGCCGCCTCGACGCGGGCCTCGTCCGCCGGGCGGGAATCGTCGAAGAGCGGCGTGCCCGAGCGGTCCAGGAGGCGGAGCCCGGTCACGTACACCCCGCGCCCGACGGCGGGGGAGGAGGTGACGTAACGGAAGCGGAGACGGGTCCCGGGAGCTGCCGTGAGGGCCGCGGTGAGACGGTGCCAGCGGCGGCCGGACCAGCCGTCGGCCGTGCCGTCCGGGTGCGCGTGGGCTTCCGCGGACCTGTCCGTGGGGGTGGTCTCGAACGGGACGGGGTGCCAGCGCGTGGTGGTGCCGGTCGTCGCCTCCAGGGTGAGCCGGTCCGCGTCCGGTGCGGTGTCCCACCAGAGGAGGGCGGTGAGCCGGACCGTGCCCGGGTCCGTCGCCGGGAGGGTCAGGGTGACGCCGTCGGGTGCGGTCATCCCCGAGAACCAGGTCGTGTCGCCGCTGCCCGCCGGCGGCCGGACCGGGACCGCGCGGGCGAGCCGGTTCGCGACCGCCACGCGCGGGGCGGAGCCGGCGCGCCAGGTGCGGACGGGGTGGACCGCGTTGGCGAGGAGGATCAGGAACGCGTCGGAGTCCGGGTCGAGGACCAGGCTGGTCCCGGTGAAGCCGGTGTGCCCGGCGGTACGGGGGCCCGTGAGGGCGCCCATGTACCAGCGCTGGTCCAGTTCGAAGCCGAGACCGTGGGCATTGCCGGGGAAGTCCTGGTTGACGTCGGTGAGGAGGAGGTCCACGGAGGCGGGGGACAGGACACGGGCGGAGCCGTAGGCGCCGCCGTTGAGCAGCGTACGGGCGAGGACCGCGAGGTCGCGGGCGTCGGAGAAGACGCCGGCGTGGCCGGCGACGCCGCCCATCGCGTACCCGTTCTCGTCGTGCACCTCACCCCGCACCATGCCCCGGTCGAGCCGCGCCCACGGGCGCCGGGCATCCTCGGTGGCGGCGATCCCGGGCCGCCACGAGAGCGGGGGGACGAATCGAGTGCGGTGCATCGCGAGCGGAGCGGTGATCTCGTCGTGGAGCAGTCTCTCCAGTGCGAGACCGGTGATCCGCTCCAGGAGCAGGTGCAGTGCGATCAGGTTGAGGTCCGAGTAGCGGTAGGCCGTGCCCGGCGGGTCCTGCGGCGCCTCCTCCCACAGCATCCGCAGCCGCCCCTCCCGGTCCGGCGCCTCGTACAGCGGCAGCTCCGCCCGCAGCCCCGAGGTGTGGCCGAGCAGCTGCCGGACGGTGATGCCGGCCTTCCCCGCCCGCCCGAACTCGGGCAGGTACGAAGCGACCCGCTCCCCGAGCTCCAGCGTGCCCCGCTCGACCTGTCGCACGGCCAGGAGGGAGGTGAAGAGCTTGGTGAGCGAGGCGAGGTCGAAGACCGTGTCCGGGGTCATCGGGACCCGCAGCTCCGGCGCGAGCTCGACCGCCGTGTCGTTCACCTCGTCGTACGCGGCCCAGCGTGCCGCCCAGCCGACCGCCCGGTGCAGCGCCACCGTCCCGCCCCGTCCGGCGAGCAGCACGGCCCCCGCGCACCACGGCCGCACCGGGGAAGGCCCGAGGAAGCCCCGCAGGTCCTCGACCATCCCCTCCAGCTCCCGCCCGAGCAGCCCGGCCTCCGCCGCCGTGCCCCACCGCAGCGTCGTACCCCGCGGCAGCGCCCCGCCGCGCGGCACCCCTCCACCCCGCTCCCGCTCCGCCCCCCGCCCCCCGAGCCCACCAAGCCCGCCGATCCCCCCGCGCTCCCCGAACCCTTCGCGCTCCCCGAACCCCGCCTCGCCCATCCGTCCGTCTCCTTACCTCGCGCGCCTGCCCCTCCAGGATCCCGGCGGCTCGCCCCCGCCGCAGGCCCACACCCACACCCACCCGCACCCAGAACCCCACCCGCACCCAGAACCCCACCGGCACCCAGAACCCCACCCCCACCCTCCCCGCCAACCCCCCTCCGCCCGCCCCAAGGAATCTGACGATGCATCAGAAAACCTCTTCCCTCCACCGCCCCGCTGCGGCATCCTGCCGCCCATGGAGACGGAGCTGAGTCGCACACTGGGGATCGAGCACGCCATCTTCGGCTTCACGCCCTTCCCCGCGGTCGCCGCCGCCCTCAGCCGGGCCGGCTGCTTCGGCGTCCTGGGCGCGGTCCGCTACACCGCCCCGGACGACCTCGCCCGCGACCTCGACTGGATGCAGGAGCACACCGACGGGCGCCCGTACGGGCTCGACGTCGTGATGCCCGCCAAGAAGGTCGAGGGCGTCACCGAGGCCGATGTCGAGGCCATGATCCCCGCCGGGCACCGGGAGTACGTCCGGTCGGTCCTCGCCAAGCACGGCGTGCCCGAGCTCGCCGAGGGCGAGGCGTCGGGCTGGCGGATCACCGGCTGGATGGAGGAGGTCGCCCGGGGCCAGCTCGACGTGGCCTTCGACTACCCCATCAAACTCCTCGCCAACGCCCTCGGGTCGCCGCCGCCGGACGTCGTCGCCCGGGCGCACGAGCACGGCGTGCTCGTGGCCGCGCTCGCCGGCAGCGCCCGGCACGCCCGCCGCCACGCCGAGGCGGGCATCGACATCGTCGTGGCTCAGGGGTACGAGGCCGGCGGCCACACCGGTGAGATCGCCTCCATGGTGCTCACCCCCGAGGTTGTCGACGCCGTCTCGCCGCTCCCCGTGCTCGCCGCCGGCGGCATCGGCAGCGGAGAGCAGATCGCCGCCGGGCTCGCCCTCGGCGCCCAGGGCGTGTGGCTCGGCTCGCTCTGGCTCACCACCACCGAGGCGGAGCTCCACTCGCGCGCCCTCACCGAGAAGCTGCTCGCGGCCGGCTCCGGCGACACCGTCCGGTCCCGCGCGCTGACCGGTAAACCGGCCCGCCAGCTCCGGACCGAGTGGACGGACGCGTGGGAGGACCCGGCAGGCCCCGGCCCGCTGCCCATGCCGCTCCAGGGGCTGCTGGTCGCCGAGGCCGTGTCGCGCATCCAGAAGTACGAGATCGACCCGCTGCTCGGCACCCCGGTCGGGCAGATCGTCGGCCGGATGAACTCCGAGCGCAGCGTCCAGCAGGTGGTCGACGAGCTGACCCGGGGCTTCGAGAAGGCCGTCGACCGGATCAACCGGATCGCGGGAAGGAGCCAGTCATGAGCGAGGGCGCACCCAACGGATTCTGGGCCCAGGCGGCCGTGGAGCCGGAGCGTACGGTGCTCGTGGCGCCGGACGGCGAGGAGTGGTCGGCCGGCCGGCTGCTCGCCGCCGCGAACCGGATGGTGCACGGGCTGCGCGCGGCCGGCATGGAGCGCGGTGACGCCTTCGCCGTCGTCCTGCCGAACGGCGTCGAGTTCTTCACCGCCCATCTCGCCGCCACCCAGGCCGGTTTCTACCTGGTCCCGGTCAACCACCACTTCGTGGGCGCGGAGATCGCCTGGATCGTCGCCGACTCCGGCGCCAAGGTGCTGATCGCGCACGAGCGCTTCGCCGAGGCGGCGGAGGCCGCCGCCGACGGGGCGGGGCTCGCGGGCAGTCACCGGTACGCGGTCGGGACGGTGCCCGGCTTCCGCCCGTACACCGAACTCCTCGACGGGCAGCCGGAGTCGGCTCCGGACGAGCGGACCCTCGGCTGGGTCATGAACTACACCTCGGGCACCACCGGCCGCCCCCGGGGCATCCGCCGGCCGCTGTCCGGCCGACTCCCGGAGGAGTCCCACCTCGGCGGCTTCCTCGGGATCTTCGGCATCCGCCCCTTCGACGCCAACGTGCATCTGGTCTGCTCGCCGCTCTACCACACGGCGGTCCTCCAGTTCGCGGCCGCGGCGCTGCACATCGGGCACCCGCTGGTCCTCATGGACAGGTGGGCGCCGGAGGAGATGCTGCGGCTCGTCGACGCGTACGCCTGCACCCACACCCACATGGTCCCTACCCAGTTCCACCGGCTGCTCGCCCTCCCCGAGGAGGTCCGCGAGCGGTACGACGTCAGCTCGATGCGGCACGCCATCCACGGCGCCGCGCCCTGCCCCGAGCACGTCAAGCGGGCGATGATCGCCTGGTGGGGCGGGTGCGTGGAGGAGTACTACGCGGCCAGCGAGGGCGGCGGGGCGTTCGCGACGGCGGAGGAGTGGCTGAAGAAGCCCGGAACCGTCGGCCGCGCGTGGCCGATCAGCGAGCTCGCGGTCCTGGACGACGACGGGAACCGGCTGCCGCCGGGGGAACTCGGCACGGTCTACCTGAAGATGAACACCGGCGGTTTCCGCTACCACAAGGACGAGGCCAAGACGGCCGCCGCCCGCGTCGGCGACTTCTTCACCGTCGGCGACCTCGGCTACCTCGACGAGGACGGCTACCTCTACCTCCGCGACCGCAAGATCGACATGATCATCTCCGGCGGGGTCAACATCTACCCCGCCGAGATCGAGGCCGCGCTCCTCGCCCACCCGGCCGTCGCCGACGCCGCCGCCTTCGGCGTCCCGCACGCCGACTGGGGTGAGGAGGTGAAGGCGGTCGTGGAGACCGCCGAGGGGTACGAGGAGGGGCCGGCGCTCGCCGAGGAGATCCTGGCGCACTGCGCCGACCACCTGGCCGGCTTCAAGCGCCCGAAGTCCCTCGACTTCATCCCCGCCATGCCCCGCGACCCCAACGGCAAGCTCTACAAGCGCCGCCTGCGCGACCCGTACTGGGAGGGCCACGAGCGTCCGGTGTGAGCCGCAGCGGGGGAGGAGGGGGCGATGGTCCGGAGCGACTGGTACCGGGGGAGGGGGCGATGGTCCGGTGCGAGTCGTACCGGGGAAGGGGGCGATGGTCCGGTGCGAGTCGTACCGGGGGAGGGGCGAGCGTCCGGTGTGAGCCGCAGCCGGAGCGGGGCGCGAGCGTCCGGTGTGAGGGGTACGACCTTCCCGGTGTGACCCGTACCGGGAAGGTCACGAAGCCCCCGTCGCCTCCCCGTCCGTCAGGACGGGCAGCAGTCGTGCCTCCTCGTGGGCGAAGTGCGCCTCCAGCTCCGCCGCCAGGGGCTCGACGTCGGGCCGCAACAGCTCCGGGGCCGCGCCCGAGGCGAGCAGCGCCTCCAGTTCGGTGACCGCGCGGGCCACCACACGGTGCTCCTCCCGCATCCGGTCCAGATCCTCGGCCAGGTGCGGGAACCGCTCCCGCAGCTGGTCGAAGACGCCGTCCTCGGCCGTGTGATGGGTGTGCAGCGCCGTGCAGAACGCCAGGCAGTGGCGAGCCAGTCCGGGTCCGAGCCGGAGCCCGGGCGCAGCCAGGCCCTCGCGGAGCGCCGCAAGCTCGGCGCGCAGGCCGTCGTGCACCTCCATCAGGTGCGCGGCGATCGCGGCGCGCCGCGACGGGTCCGAGAGCCCCGCGTCCCGGCGCAGAACGACGACCGGGATCACCCGCTCGGTGCCCGCCTGGTACGCGCCGAACGCCGGGTCGCGGCCGGCCTGCTCGGCGTAGAGCCGGTCGCGCTCGGCGCCCTCGGCCGCCACCGCCTCCGCCGCGAAGCGGTCGACCGTCCCCTCCGGGGTGCAGATCTCGACGGTCACGCGCGGCTCGGCGCGCACGTTGTGGTACCAGGCGGGATGGCGGGGTGCGCCGCCGTTCGACGCGAAGACCAGCAGCCGTGTCCCCTGGCGTACGTACACGACCGGTGTGGTGTGCTCGCGGCCGCTGCGGGCGCCCCGGGTGGTGAGCAGGAGGAGGTCCGCCCCCGCGAACATGCCGCCCACGCGGCCGCCGTTGCCCCGGAACTCCTCGATGACCTGCTCATTGAAAGCGGACATGGCTGTGCCCTCCGGTAGCATCGATCACGACAGATCTATTTGCTTTGAAAGCAAAGCTAAATCGGAGGATGCAGGGTGTCAACCGAGCGCGAGGGGAGCGGGGCCGCCGGACCGGACGTCGACGACGCCGTCCGTACGCTGCTGCTGCTCATGCCCCGGATGGTGGGGCGCGTCAAGCGCATCAGGGTGCCGGAGGAGCTGGCGTCGCTGACGCTGGCCCCCCGTCACCTCTCCCTGCTCGCCTACCTCCTCTTCGACGGTCCCCAGAGCGTGAACGAACTGGCCGCACGGCTCGGCGTCGCGCCCACCACCGTCAGCCTGATGGTGGGGGACCTCGCGAAGAAGGGGGTCCTGGAGCGCCACGAGGACCCCGCCGACCGCAGACGCAAGATCGTCTCGATCGCGGAGGAGCGAAGAGCGGCCATCGACGGCTGGCTCGGCCGCAGCGCCGGTGCCTGGCGGGCGGCCCTCGCCCCGCTGGGTCCGGCCGAACGGCGGATGTTCATCGACACCCTCGCGGCGTACGAGCACCATCTGGCCGACGCAGAAGAATGACGGAAACAGGCCGCGGGGACCTCACGCGGGAGCCGCGGCCTCCTAGGGCAGGAAGAAGATGATGAGTTCGAGCACCAAGGCGTTGACCCGGGAGTGGACCACGTGGGGGCCGGTGGTGGCCCTGCTTGCGCTGGTCTTCGCCTGGGGGCGGGAGCTACCGGGTCTCGCCGTGGGGCTCATCGCGCTCTGCCTCTTCGCCGCGGTCCTCGCCGCCGTCCACCACGCCGAGGTCATCGCCCACCGGGTCGGCGAACCCTTCGGCTCGCTCGTCCTCGCCGTCGCCGTCACCGTCATCGAGGTCGGACTCATCGTCAGCCTCATGGCCGGCGGCGGCGAGAAGACCGCGACCTACGCCCGCGACACCGTTTTCGCCGCCGTCATGATCACCTGCAACGGCATCGTCGGCCTCGCCCTCCTGGTCGGCGCCCTGAGGAACCGGGTCGCCGTCTTCAACGCCGAGGGCTCCGGCGGCGCGCTCGCCACCGTCTGCACCCTCGCGACGATGACCCTCGTCCTGCCGACCTTCACCACGAGCCACCCCGGCCCCGAGTTCTCCGGCGCCCAGCTCATCTTCGCGGCCATCGCCTCCCTCGCCCTCTACGCCGTCTTCGTCGCCGTCCAGACCGTCCGCCACCGCGACTACTTCCTTCCCGTCACCCCCGAGGGCAAGGACTGCGCCGAGGACGACCACGCCGACCCGCCGACCAAGGCCGCCACCTGGTTCAGCCTCGGTCTGCTCCTCGTCGCCCTCATCGCCGTGGTCGGCAACGCCAAGCTGATCTCCCCGACCATCGAGGACGGCGTCCAGTCCGCCGGCCTGCCCAAGGCCGTCGTCGGTGTCGTCATCGCCCTGATGGTCCTGCTGCCCGAGACCCTCGCCGCCGTGCGCGCCGCGCGCCGCAACCGCGTCCAGACCAGCCTCAACCTCGCCTACGGCTCCGCCATCGCCAGCATCGGACTCACCATCCCGGCGATCGCGCTCGCCTCCATCTGGCTGTCGGGCCCGCTGGTCCTCGGCCTGGGCCCGCTCCACATGGTCCTGCTCGCCCTCACCGGCGTGGTGAGCGCCCTGACCGTCGTGCCCGGACGGGCCACCCTCCTCCAGGGCGGCGTCCATCTCGCGATCTTCGCCGCCTTCGTCTTCCTCTCCTTCAGCCCCTGACCCGGTCCCTCACCCCCTCACCCCCTCACCCCCAAACCCCCTCACTCCCTGACGAGCACGACCCGCGGCGCGGGCGGGCGCCGGATCTCCCTCCCGCGGATACGGGAGGCGACCCGGCGCCCGCCCGCGCACCGCTTCGTCCGGCCGCTGTGGTGCGGCGACGCGCAGACCGAGCCTGCCCGGTCGACGCGGTCGGCCCGTGCCCGACGTGTCGACATCCCGTTCGGTATCCCAGGCGGCGAAGTGCGCGGACGCGGCCGGGTACTTGACCCGCCGCACCGGCACGCCGAGGATCCAGCCATGGAACGAGGACTCCTCCACCGGACCGTCGACGGCGTGCTGCGCGCGAGCGCCGAGCGCGTCCCCGGCCGGACCGCCCTGCGGTACGCGGACCGCGCCTGGACCTACGCCGACCTCGACACCGCCGTCTCCACCGCCGCGGCCGTGCTGCGCCGCGAGCCGGGACTCGTACCGGGCGCCCGGGTCGCCACCTACGGCCACAACTCCGACGCCTACCTGATCGCCTTCCTGGCCTGCGCCCGCGCCGGTCTCGTCCACGTGCCGGTCAACCACCACCTCACCGGTGACGACCTCGGCTATCTCCTGGACCAGTCGGGGAGTTCGCTGGTCCTCGCCGATCCCGGGCTCGCCGACCGGATCCCCGCGGGCGTACGTGTCCGGGCCCTGCGGGACGCGCCGGGCTCGCTCCTCGACGCGCTCGCGGAGCCGGAGCCGTACGACTCCGACAGCGATCCCCGCGATCTCGTGCAGCTGCTCTACACCTCGGGCACCACCGCGCTGCCCAAGGGTGCCATGATGACCCACCACGCGCTCGTGCACGAGTACGCCAGTGCCATCGAGGCGCTCGACCTGGCCGAGGACGACCGGCCGGTGCACGCGCTGCCGCTCTACCACTCCGCCCAGACGCACGTCTTCCTGCTGCCGTACCTGGCTGTGGGCGCGGAGAGCACGCTCCTCGAAGGACCCGACCCCGAGACCCTGTTCGGGCTCGTGGAGGCGGGACGCGCGGACAGCCTCTTCGCCCCGCCGACCGTGTGGATCGCGCTGGCCAACCACCCCGGCTTCGACGGGAGGGACCTGTCCGCGCTGCGCAAGGCGTACTACGGCGCCTCGATCATGCCCGTGCCCGTCCTGGAGCGGCTGCGCGGTCACCTGCCCGGCCTCGCGTTCTACAACTGCTTCGGCCAGTCCGAGATCGGCCCGCTCGCGACCGTCCTCGGCCCCCACGAGCACGACGGCCGCATGGATTCCTGCGGCCGGACCGTCCGGCACGTCGAGGCGAGGGTCGTCGACGAGGACGGCAAGGACGTCCCCGACGGCACCCCCGGCGAGATCGTGTACCGGTCCCCGCAGCTCTGCGAGGGGTACTGGGCCAAGCCCGAGGAGACCTCCGCCGCCTTCCGCGACGGCTGGTTCCGCTCCGGGGACCTCGCCGTCCGCGACGCCGACGGCTATCTGACGATCGTCGACCGGGTGAAGGACGTCATCAACTCCGGCGGTGTGCTCGTCGCCTCCCGCCAGGTCGAGGACGCCCTCTACACCCACCCGGCGGTCGCCGAGACGGCCGTCATCGGCCTGCCCGACGAGCGCTGGATCGAGGCGGTCACGGCCGTGGTCGTCCCGCGCGGCGAGGTCACCGAGGCGGAACTCCTCGCCCACGCCCGCGACCGCCTCTCCTCCTTCAAGGCCCCCAAGCGGATCGTCTTCACCGAGGCCCTGCCCCGCAACGCCAGCGGGAAGATCCTCAAGCGGGACCTGCGCGACCGCTACGCCTGAGCCCCGGGCCGGCGTCCGCGCAGGACGTCCAGGATCTGGGCGGGCCCCGCCGCGCCGTCGCCGAGCGCCACGGTGCGGCGGGCCAGCCCCTCGACCGCACGCATCACGCCGGAGTCGATGCCGTGCGCCTCGGCGGCGTGCACGACGTGCGCCATCGTCGACACCGCCGAGCTCAGCGGGTTGATGTCGCCGGAGCGGTCGCCGCCGTTCTGCACGTCGTGGGCGAGCTCCTCGAAGAGCGACGGCAGGATCTGCGCGATCCCCGCCGCGAACGGCGCCAGTTCGAGCGGCTCGATGCCCTCCGCCCGCGCCAGCGCCAGCGCGTGCCAGTACCCCGCCGACGACGTCCAGAAGAGGTCGAGCAGCGCGATGTCGTAGGCGGCGGCCCGGGAGATCTCCTCACCGAGATGGGTGTGCGTGCCGCCGAGCGTGTCGAGCACCGCCCGGTGCTCCTCGTACGGCGCGGCGGGGCCGCTGAAGAGGAAGACGCCGTGCGGTGACCCGATCGTGTCGGCCGGCGTCATGATGGCGCCGTCGACGTAGGCGACGCCGCGCGCCTCCGCCCAGCGGCCGGTGTCACGGGACCGCTCGGGGACGTCGGCGGAGAGGTTGACGAGGGTACGGCCCTTGAGCGCGGCCTCCACCGCGTCCTGGCGCAGCACCGCGTCCGTGGCGTCGTAGTTGACCAGGCAGATCACGGTCAGCGGGCTCGCCGCGACCGCCTCGGCGGCGCTCGCCGCCAGGACCGCGCCCCGCTCGACGAGGTCGCCCTCCCGGCCCGGAGTACGGTTCCACACCGTGGTGCGGACGCCCGCCGCGAGGAACGCGCCGGCCAGGGCGCGGCCCATCGGGCCGAGACCCAGGACGGTGACGGCGGGCGGGCGGGGGGTGGACACCCGGTCGGACGGCTGCGGGGACGGCTGGTTGCCGGACATGCGTGAACTCCTGTGCAGAGAATGCGGATTAGGGTGGGTGTGCCGGGCGCGGCGGACAGCCGCGGACGGACGGCACACGGACGCACGAGGGTGACGGGACGGAGAGGGACGATGGCGCGCATCCGCCTGGACGAGGGCTCGGTCTGCGGCGTTGCCGCGGCGATCTCGGTGGTCGACGGCAAGTGGAAGCCCACGCTGCTCTGGATGCTCGAATCAGGGCCGCACCGGCCCGGCGAACTGCGCCGGAAGGTGACGGGGATCAGCGAGAAGGTGCTGACCCAGGCCCTGCGCGAGATGGAGGACGACGGGCTCGTGCACCGTGAGACGCACGAGGTCGTGCCGCCCAAGACCGTCTACTCGCTGACCGAGTACGGTCTCGCGCTCTCGCTGCTGCTGGCTCCGCTCTCGGACTGGGGACACGACCACCTCGACCGGCTGGCCGAGCTGCGCGCCGCCTCCTGACTCCTCCCTCCGGACCCCTGCGGCGCCGTCCTCGTGGACGTCTCCACCTTCTCCCGCAGCGCCGGAGGGCGACAAGTACCCACTAAAAGGTGGGTACTGTGTCGCCCTCCCCGCGGATCACCGGTCCCGCAGGTCGACGATCCGCTTGAGCTTGCCCACCGACCGTTCCAGCGTCTCCGGGTCCACCACTTCGACCGCGACCGAGACGCCGATGCCGTCTTTCACCGCCCGCTCGATCGCCCGCGCCGCCTCCGCGCGCTCCCCGGACGTCGCGTCGGCCCGGGCCTCCGCCCGCACTGTCAGCGCGTCGAGCCGGCCCTCCCGGGTCAGCCGCAGCTGGAAGTGCGGGGCCACGGCGGGCGTCCGCAGCACGATCTCCTCGACCTGGGTCGGGAAGAGGTTCACCCCACGCAGGATGATCATGTCGTCGCTGCGCCCGGTGACCTTCTCCATCCGCCGGAACGCGGGCCGCGCGGTGCCCGGGAGGAGCCGGGTCAGGTCCCGCGTGCGGTAGCGGATCACCGGCATGGCCTCCTTGGTGAGCGAGGTGAAGACCAGCTCGCCCTCCTCGCCGTCCGGCAGCACCTCGCCCGTGATCGGGTCGACGACCTCCGGGTAGAAGTGGTCCTCCCAGATGTGGAGTCCGTCCTTGGTTTCGACGCACTCCTGCGCCACGCCCGGGCCCATCACCTCCGACAACCCGTATATGTCGACCGCGTCGATCGCGAACCGCTCCTCGATCTCCGCGCGCATCGCCTCCGTCCACGGCTCGGCGCCGAAGACACCCACCTTGAGGGAGGTCGAGCGGGGGTCCACGCCCTGTCGCTCGAACTCGTCGATGAGCGTCAGCATGTAACTGGGCGTCACCATGATGATCTCGGGCTCGAAGTCCTGGATCAGTCGCACCTGGCGGGCGGTCATGCCGCCGGAGGCGGGGATCACCGTGCAGCCCAGCCGTTCGGCGCCGTAGTGCGCGCCGAGGCCACCGGTGAACAGGCCGTAGCCGTACGCCACGTGGACCCGGTCGCCGGGGCGGGCGCCGGCCGCGCGCAGCGAGCGCGCGACGACGTCCGCCCACACGTCCAGGTCGCCCTCGGTGTAGCCGACGACCGTGGGCAGGCCGGTGGTGCCGCTGGAGGCGTGCACGCGGCGGACCCGCGACCGGTCGACGGCGAACATCCCGAAGGGGTAGTGGTCGCGCAGGTCCGCCTTGGTGGTGAAGGGGAAACGGGCCAGGTCGGCCAGGGAGCGGCAGTCGTCGGGGTGGACCCCGGCCGCGTCGAAGGCTCGCCGGTGGAACTCCACGTGCGCGTAGACGTGCCGCAGCGTGCTCCGCAGCCGCTCCAGCTGGAGCGCCGCCAGCTCCTCGCGCCCGAGCCGTTCGCCGCCGTCCAGCAGTTCCTTCATGCGCCGCCACTCCTCCGCACTCGCCCGGAGGCCGCCCAGGGAAATCGGACGACCGATCATTCGGTAGATACGTGTGGGAGCCAGTAAAACGTTCCCGGGGAGGGGTTTGGCAAGGTCCCGGCGCCACCTTTCCCCCGAAGGCCCCCGCGGCGGCCGGAAAAGGCGTTGCCCGTCCCCGGGCGCCGCCCTTCAATGGCCCGGATGAACCACGCACACGCCCTCCGGGACCACCGCCTCCTCGACCTCTACGACCGGCAGCTGCGGCGGGAGGCGCGCCCCGACGGGCCGGACTGCCGCGTCGAACGCTCCGGCGCCGTCGTCCGCCAGACCGGCCCCGCCCACGCCTGGAACGGCGTCCTCTGGTCCGGTCTCGACGAGCACACCGCCGACGCGGCCATCGCCGAACAGCTCGCCCACTACCGCGCGGAGGGCGTGCCCTTCGAATGGAAGCTGTACGCCCACGACGGCCCGGCCGACCTCGGCGCACGGCTCGTGGCGGCGGGCTTCACCCCCGAGGAGCCGGAGACCCTCATGGCCGCCGAGTCGGACGCGCAGGCCGGGGCGGTGCCGCTGCCGGCCGGGGTCGAGCTCCGCGAGGTCACCGACGCCGAAGGTGTCCGCCAGGTCGTCGAGGTCCACGAACGGGCCTTCGGCACCGACAGCTCCGACCTCGGCCGCCGCCTCCTGGACCGGATGGCCGCCGATCCCGGCACCGTCACCGCCGTCCTCGCCCTCGCCGGCGGGGTGCCCGTCAGCGCGGCCCGCCTGGAGCTGTGCCCGGGAACCGACTTCGCCGGCCTCTGGGGCGGCGGGACCGTCGAGGAGTGGCGCGGCCGCGGCCTCTACCGTGCCCTGGTCGCCCACCGTGCCCGCGTCGCGGCCACCCGTGGACACCGCTACGTCCAGGTCGACGCGGCCCCCACCAGCCGCCCCATCCTCCAGCGCCTGGGCTTCGTCCCGCTCACCACGACCACGCCGTACGTCCACGCCTGAGCGACGCCGCCGGGGTCCGGTGGGTCACCCGAGGGGCGTTGTCAGTGCCCCGGGGCATCATCGGGAGGAGGGAGCACGCACGGGGTCCTCCCGGGGAGGGAGCGGGCATGACGATCACGAACGCGAAGGTGGGGGAGTACGCGTTCCTGCGCGAGCTGTACGAGGACGGGTACTTCCCCGACCACGTCGTCGACAAGGGCCGCGAGATCCTGCTCCGGCTCTGCGAGCGCATCGAGACCGACCGCCCGGCCGACCTGCCGGCGCTGTACGTCCTCACGCACGCGGCGACGGAGGAGTTCAACGCCCTGGAGGCGGAGTTCGAGGCGGCGGGCAGCGAGATCGAGACCACGGCGCGGGAGCAGATAGGCGAGGACTTCCGCTTCGTCGCCGGCGCGTACGGCTTCGCCGACGCGGACCACGAGGAGCTGATCGCCACCCGGGAGTGGTGAGGGGCCGGGGCCCGCCGGGCGGGGGCTCAGCCCAGGACGGCCCGGCGCGCGTCGATCCTCTTCCGGTACGCCGGGTACCAGGGCTCGCCCTGGGCCCGCTCGACGACCGCGGCGGCCCGGCGCCGGTCCCGGGACTGGCGGACCATGTCGACCGCGCCCCACAGGCACAGCGCCGGCAGGGCGAAGCGCAGGAAGCCGAGCGGCACGAAGAGCACCACCGCCACGAGGACGGCGGCGACGACGACGTTGCCGACGGCGAGCATGCGCGACGCGACGTGCCCGGTGAGCACGGGGTCGGCGGGTCCGTCGCCCGGGTCCCCGAAGGCGTAGACCGTGCCCTCGCGGACCAGCGCCTTCTGCCGCAGCAGGATCCAGGCACTGGGCGCCGCGATCGACAGCACCGCCACGGTCCGCGCGGTGAAGGTGTCGGGGAGCCACACGGCGGCGGCGCACACCACGTTCAGCAGGAAGTGCGGCCATGGCGGGGTGATCGCCTGGACTGCCCGCGTCCGCTCGGCGTCGAGCAGTTCGTTCAGCGCCTCGGGGGAGGGGGAGGGGGCGGGCGTGGGAGTGGTGGTGTCGCTCATGCTGGGTCTCCGGGGCGGCACGGTGTGGCGAGAGGTCGGGGCGGGTCCCCTCATGGAGTCCCCGTCGGATGATCAGACCACGGGTGGCGGGGAAAGGTTGCGCCCGGGATCTTGCCCGTTCCCGACGGCCCGGCCCGGCCGCCTCTCAGGCCGGCCAGTGCGCCGGGCGGTCGAAGCCGTCCGGGAGGACGGTCCTGGCGTCGCCGCGGGCCGAGTTCAGCTGGGGCTGGGTGAGGAAGAGGGCGTCGGTCAGGGTGGCGCCGGAGAGGTCGGCGTCACGCAGGTCGGCGCCGATCAGGTCGGTGAGGGTGAGGTCCGCGCCGGTGAGGTCGGCCGCGATCAGCAGGGCCCCGCGCAGATCGGTGCCCCGGAGCTTCGCGCCCCGCAGCCGCTTCCCGACGAGGTCGGCGCCCCGGCGACCGCGCGGCTTGCCGCCGGCCGTGGCGCGGACCAGTTCGCTGGTCCGCAGCAGCAGCGGGTTGATCTCGGCCCGGACGGGGGCGACGTCCAGCTTCTCCAGCTCGTCGGCGGGCAGCGCGGTCAGCCCCTCGACCCGGGCCAGGGCGGCCCGCACCTCCTCGTGGATCCGGCGCGCGGCGGGCCGCTCCAGGGCCTCGGTCAGATAGCGCAGCAGTTCGTGGAGCTGCCGGACCACCGGAAAGACCTCGTACATCTGCCGTGCGGTCTCCGGCGCCTCCCGCCAGGACACCCCGCCGAAGGTCACCTGGGAGACCTGTTGTCCGGCGCCGAAGCAGTCGTACACCGTGCATCCCTGGAAGCCGCTCGGGCGCAGCCGTGTGTGGATCCCGCACCGGAAGTCGTCCTGGAGGTTGCGGCAGGGGTCGCCGGCGGACTTGCCCACGGCGAAGTCCGCCGACTTGGCGAACGGCAGGGCCACACAGCACAGACCGAAGCACTGCGCGCAGTCGCCGCGCAGCGCGGCTTCCCGGGTGTCGGGCACGGTGAAACGGTTCCTTCGCGGCTCGTGGACGATCGTCCCACCGTACCCCGCCCCCCTCCGAGCCCCCCGGCCACGGCCGCCGGCCCGGCGCCCCGGGAGTTCGGCGCCGGCCGCGTCCCACCCGGCGCCGGACCCCCGTCCGTCAGCCCGTGTCGCCTCGCGCCGCGTCCGCCTCCGTCGCCACCGACTTCGCCCAGCGGTAGTCGGCCTTGCCGCTGGGGGAGCGCTGGATGCGGTCGGCGAGGACGAGCTGGCGGGGGACCTTGTAGCCGGCGAGGTGGCGGCGGCAGTGGTCCTGGACGGCGGCCAGGTCGAGGGGGTCCGTGCCCTCGCGCTGCTGGACGACGGCGGCCACGTGGTTGCCCCACTTCGCGTCCGGCACCCCGGCGACCAGGGCGTCGTAGACGTCGGGGTGGGACTTGAGGGCCTGCTCGACCTCCTCCGGGTAGACCTTCTCGCCGCCCGTGTTGATGCACTGCGAGCCCCGGCCGAGGACGGTCACCACGCCGTCCTCGTCGACCGTGGCCATGTCGCCGAGGAGCACCCAGCGCAGGCCGTCCCGCTCGAAGAAGGTCTCGGCGGTCTTCGCGGGGTCGTTGTAGTAGCCGAGCGGTACGTGTCCGCGCTGCGCGAGGCGGCCGATCTCGCCGACGGCGACCTCCTCCCGGGTGGCCGGGTCCACGACCCGGGTGCGTTCGTTGACGTGCAGCCGGAAGCCCTTCTCGGGGCCGGAGTCGTCGGTGGCCCGGCCGTTCGAACCGGATTCCGTGGAGCCGAAGTTGTTCAGCAGCAGGACGTTCGGCATCAGCTCGCGCAGCTGCGCCCGTACGGTCTCCGACATGATCGCGCCGGAGGAGGAGAGGCTGAACAGGGCGGACAGGTCGGTGTCTCGGAGCGGACCGGCGAGCGCGTCGATCAGCGGGCGCAGCATGGCGTCCCCGACGAGGGAGATGCTGGACACCTTCTCCTTCTCCAGGGTCCGCAGCACCTCCTCGGGCACGTACTTGCGGTGCAGGACCACCCGCTGGCCGTAGTTGAAGGCGATGAAGGTGGTGAGCGTGGAGGTGCCGTGCATGAGCGGCGGTGCGGGGAAGAAGGTGATCCCGTCGCCGCCGGCGGCCACCCGCTCGGCCAGTTCCTCGGGACGCTTGACGGGCTCGCCGGAGGGGTCGCCGCCGAAGAGGCCGGCGAAGAAGAGGTCCTCCTGGCGCCACAGGACGCCCTTGGGCATGCCGGTGGTGCCGCCGGTGTAGATGATGAACAGGTCGTCGCCGGACCGGGGGGCGAAGCCGCGCGCGGAGGACGCCGCGGCCTCCGCCTCCTCCAGCGGTACGGCGTCGAGGGCGGGGGCTCCCTCGGGCGGGGTCCCCACCCGCACGAGGTGCCGCAGTCGCCCGGTCCGCGGCAGGGCCGCCGCGACGCGGTCCGTGAACTCCGCGTCGTACACGAGGGCAGTGAGGTCGGAGTCCCGGTAGAGGTAGACCAACTCTTCTTCCACGTACCGGTAATTGACGTTCACCGGCACGATCCGGGCCTTCAGGCAGGCGAGCACGGTCTGGAGGTACTCGACGCCGTTGTACAGGTGGAGGCCCAGGTGTTCGCCCGGCCGGACCCCCGCGTCGAGCAGGTGGTGGGCCAACCGGTTGGCCGCGGAGTCGAGTTCGGCGTACGTCAGCCGCCGCTCGGCGCCCGTCCCCGGGTGGTCGACGTAGACCAGCGCCTCCCGCTCCGGCACCACGTCCACGACCGATTCGAACAGGTCGGCAAGGTTGTACTCCACCGTTCCTCCTGACCCCGGCGCGTTCGGACTCGGGCGGTCATCAGAGCACCGACGCGCACAGGTGGGAAGGGGGCGCGTCAAAGAATCTGACTGGGTGTCAGAAAACTATTGAACTGCCTCCGCCACTACTGCAACCTGTTCCAGAACTGGAGACGGGAGATGCCCATGGCCGGCACCGAACACCTCACCATGCGGCGCGAAGGCGCCACGCTCGTCCTCACCCTGAACCGTCCCGAGGCGAAGAACGCCCTCTCTCTGCCGATGCTCGTCGGCCTTCACGACGGCTGGATCGAGGCGGACGCCGACGACAGCGTGCGCTCGATCGTCCTCACCGGAGCGGGCGGCGCCTTCTGCGCCGGGATGGACCTCAAGGCCCTCGCCGGGAAGGGCATGGCCGGGGACGCCTACCGCGACCGGCTCAAAGCCGACCCCGACCTGCACTGGAAGGCGATGCTCCGCCACCACCGCCCCCGCAAGCCCGTCATCGCCGCCGTCGAGGGCGCCTGTGTGGCCGGCGGCACCGAGATCCTCCAGGGCACCGACATCCGGGTCGCCGGCGCCTCCGCCACCTTCGGCCTCTTCGAGGTCCGGCGCGGCCTCTTCCCGATCGGCGGCTCCACCGTCCGGCTGCCCCGCCAGATCCCGCGCACCCACGCCCTCGAAATGCTCCTCACCGGCCGCCCCTACACCGCGGAGGAGGCCGCCCGCATCGGACTCGTCGGCCGCGTCGTCCCGGACGGCACCGCCCTCGACACCGCCCTCGAACTCGCCGAACGCGTCAACGCCTGCGGGCCGCTGGCCGTCGAGGCGGTGAAGGCGTCCGTCTACGAGACGGGCGAGATGACGGAGACGGAAGGGCTCGCCGCCGAGCTGAAGCGGGGGTGGCCGATCTTCGACACCGCCGACGCGAAGGAGGGGGCGAAAGCCTTCGCGGAGAAGCGGCCGGCGGTGTTCCGCCGGGAGTGACGATCCCCCCGCCCGGGGCCGAGGGCACCACCCGGGCCCCGTCCGCGCCTCTCACGCCCCACCCGCCCCCGCACAGGAAGGCCCGCCCGTGACCACGACACCCTCACCACCCGAAATCCTCCGCGCCCCCCTCGTCGTCGAGTTCCCCTTCACCCGCTCCCTCGGCCCCGTCCAGTCGGCCTTCCTCACCGGACTGCGCGAGCGCACCGTCCTCGGCGTCCGCACCGAGGCCGGACGGATCCTCGTCCCGCCCGTGGAGTACGACCCCGAGACCGCCGCCGAACTGCGCGAACTCGTCCAGGTCGAAGCCACCGGCACCGTCACCACCTGGGCCTGGAACCCCGAGCCGCGCCGGGGCCAGCCGCTCGCCACCCCCTTCGCCTGGGTCCTCGTCCGCCTCGACGGCGCCGACACCGCCCTCCTCCACGCCCTCGACGCCCCCGGCCCCGACGCCGTCCGCACCGGCATGCGCGTCCGGATCCGCTGGGCCGCCGACCGCACCGGCGCCATCACCGACATCGCCTGCTTCGAGCCGTACGAGGGAGAGCCCGGCGGCGCCGAACCCACCCCGCACACGGGCGAGTTCGCCGAGCCCGTCACCGGCATCGTGGCCGAGGCGCGCCTGGACTACACCTACAGCCCCGGCCGCGCCCAGACCCGCTACCTCCAGGCCCTCTCCGAGCGCCGCACGGTCGGCGAGCGCTGCCCCTCCTGCGCCAAGGTGTACGTACCGCCCCGTGGCGCCTGCCCCACCTGCGGAGTCGCCACCACCGACCGGGTCGAGGTCGGACCGCGCGGCACCGTCACCACCTTCTGCATCGTCAACATCAAGGCGAAGAACCTCGACATCGAGGTCCCCTACGTCTACGCCCACATCGCCCTCGACGGCGCCGGCCTCGCTCTCCACGGCCGGATCGGCGGCATCCCCTACGACCAGGTCCGGATGGGCCTGCGCGTCGAACCGGTGTGGAGCGAGGACGGCCGCTACCCCGACCACTACCGCCCCACCGGCGAACCGGACGCGGACTACGACACGTACAAGGAGCTGCTATGAGCGCCCCCGGCCGGGAGGTGGCCATCGTCGCCTTCGCCCAGAGCGACCACCGGCGCCGCACCGACGACCTCTCCGAGGTCGAGATGGTGATGCCCGTCCTCCACGAGGTCCTGCGCCGGACCGGCCTGAAGACCTCCGACATCGGCTTCACCTGCTCGGGCTCCTCCGACTACCTCGCCGGTCGCGCCTTCTCCTTCACCATGGCGCTCGACGGCGTCGGCGCCTGGCCGCCGATCTCCGAGTCCCACGTGGAGATGGACGGCGCCTGGGCCCTCTACGAGGCATGGGTCAAGCTCCTCACCGGCGAGGCCGACACCGCCCTCGTCTACTCCTACGGCAAGTCCTCGCCCGGCTCCGTCCGCGATGTGCTGACCCGCCAGCTCGACCCGTACTACCTCGCCCCGCTCTGGCCCGACTCCGTCGCCCTCGCCGCCCTCCAGGCCCAGGCCCTCGTCGACGCGGGAGACACCGACGAGGCGGCCCTCGCCGAGATCGCCGCCCGCCGCCGCGCCGCCGCCACCGCGAACCCGTACGCCCAGGTCACCGGAGCCCGCCCGCAGGGCGACCACGTCGTGGCGCCGCTGCGCACCGGAGACTGCCCGCCCATCGGCGACGGCGCCGCCGCCGTGATCCTCGCCGCCGGCGACCTCGCGCGCGAGCTGTGCGCCCGGCCCGCCTGGATCCGCGGCATGGACCACCGCATCGAGGCGCACTCCCTCGGCGTCCGCGACCTCACCGACTCCCCGTCCACCCGGCTCGCCGCCGAGCGCGCCGGAGCCTTCGAACGGCCCGTGGACACCGCCGAGCTGCACGCCCCCTTCACCTCGCAGGAGGTCGTCCTCGCCAAGGCGCTCGGCCTCGGCGAGGACGTCCGGATCAACCCGTCCGGCGGCGCGCTCGCCGCCAACCCCGTCATGGCCGCCGGACTTCTCCGCCTCGGCGAGGCCGCCGCCCGCATCCACCGGGGGGACTCCGACCGGGCCCTCGCCCACGCCACCTCCGGGCCCTGCCTCCAGCAGAACCTGGTCGCCGTCCTGGAAGGAGACCCCCGATGAGCAAGGAACCCGTCGCGATCGTCGGCGTCGGCCAGACCAAGCACGTCGCCGCCCGGCACGACGTGTCCCTCGCCGGGCTGGTCCGCGAGGCCGCCGTGCGGGCCCTCGCCGACGCCGAGCTGACCTGGGCGGACATCGACGCCGTCGTGATCGGCAAGGCGCCCGACTTCTTCGAGGGCGTCATGATGCCGGAGCTGTACCTCGCCGACGCCCTGGGCGCCGTCGGCAAGCCCATGCTCCGCGTCCACACGGCCGGCTCCGTCGGCGGCTCCACCGCCCTCGTCGCCGCCAACCTGGTCGCCGCCCGCGTCCACCGGACCGTCCTCACCCTCGCGTTCGAGAAGCAGTCGGAGTCGAACGCGATGTGGGGCCTGTCGCTGCCGGTCCCGTTCCAGCAGCCGCTGCTCGCAGGCGCCGGCGGCTTCTTCGCCCCGCACGTCCGCGCCTACATGCGCCGCACCGGAGCCCCCGACGCGATCGGCTCCCTCGTCGCGTACAAGGACCGCCGCAACGCGCTGAAGAACCCCTACGCCCACCTCCACGAGCACGACATCACCCTGGAGAAGGTGCGGGCGTCCCCGATGCTGTGGGACCCGATCCGCTACTCGGAGACCTGCCCGTCCTCCGACGGCGCCTGCGCCATGGTCCTCACCGACCGGGCCGGCGCCGGCCGGGCGCCCCGCCCCGCCGCCTGGGTGCAGGGCGGAGCCATGCGCAGCGAGCCGACGCTCTTCGCGGGCAAGGACTTCGTCTCGCCCCGGGCGGGCAGCGACTGCGCCGCCGACGTCTACCGGCAGGCCGGGGTCACCGACCCCCGCCGGCAGATCGACGCCGTCGAGATGTACGTGCCGTTCTCCTGGTACGAGCCGATGTGGCTGGAGAACCTCGGCTTCGCCGCCGAGGGCGAGGGGTGGAAGCTCACCGAGGCCGGCGTCACCGAACTCGACGGCGACCTGCCGGTCAACCCCTCCGGAGGCGTCCTCTCCACCAACCCGATCGGCGCCTCCGGCATGATCCGCTTCGCGGAGGCCGCCCTCCAGGTGCGCGGCGAGGCCGGCGAGCACCAGGTGGACGGCGCCCGCCGGGCCATGGGCCACGCCTATGGCGGCGGCGCCCAGTTCTTCTCCATGTGGCTGGTGGGCAGCGAGCCGCCGGCCTGACCGTCCCTCAGGCGCCCAGGCTGTCGCGCACCCGCGTCGCCAGCGCCACCGGATCGCCCTTGGGGGTCACCGGGTAGGACTCCCGTCGCAGGTTCCAGGCGTTCTCCCAGGAGAACCAGTCGATCGCGGCGGGCGCCTGCCCGGTGACCAGCGAGGTCTCCAGCGAGTCCAGGTAGGTCGACCAGCGGGGCGCGTAGAAGTCCGACACCAGCCCCGACCACTCCCGGTTGGCGTAGTCGTGCAGCCCGGCCTCGCTGCCCGCCCGGTGCCCCCACGTCGTGATGAGCGAGCGGGCGTCGAACTCCAGGGTGGCCCGCTCCGCGTCCGAGCGCCCCCACGCGCGGGCGCCCTCCAGCCACGGCCCGAGCAGGAACCGCCGGTCGGTGGCGAGCACCTCGTCGAGCAGCTTCATCGACTGCCGCCACTCCGCGGCCCGCGCCCGGAAGCCGGCCAGGTCCTTCGCCTCGTACGCCGTCTTGATCAGGGGGAGCAGCACCCGGCTGCGGTTGGTGAGCGCCTGCCGGGCCGTGTCCACCAGGTCGTAGCGGTACGCGTCGGTGGACCGCACCGCCGGAGCGACCTGGAGCAGCTCGGTCAGCGCCTGCTCCACGGTCGCCGCCTCGTACCGCATCTCCTTCGGCCCCCACGAGGCCGCGGTCCGCACGGTCAGGCTCGGGCGGGCGGTGAAGAGGCTGTCCTGGGACTCGCTCCAGCCGTTCGACGCGGTGCCGTACGGGCCCTTCCGCAGCCACTCCCACGCCTTGGCCGCGTGCGGATCGGCCGCTCCGTAGCGGCGGGACGCGTACTGCGCGAACCAGTCGGCGTGGTTCACCGGCGCGTCCCGCCAGGCCAGTTCGGTGAAGAGGGTGAAGGTCACCGGATTGGCGGAGGTGGCCTCCGGGAGGAAGGCGATGCCCTTCAGCGTGCTGCCCGCCTTCGTCCGCCACGCCTCGAACCGGTCCGTCCACACCGAGGTGTTGGCGCCGATCGTGGTGTGCCCGCCGAAGTTGGGGATGGTGCCGAAGGCGTACGGGGTCCCCGGCCAGGACGTCTCCCGGTCCAGGTTGTCGTACCGGTCGGAGAGCCCGTCCACCACGAGGAGCCGTGAGGTGTCCACGCCCGCGAGCAGCTCGGGCTTCGGGTTGCGCTGCCAGCCGAGCAGGACCCAGGTCGCCCCCGGCCGCGCGTCGTCCAGGGTCCTCATCACCCGCGAGGCCGCCTCCCCGACCGGCACGTCACCCGGGTTGCCGCCCTCGTGCAGCAGGTCCATCTTGTACATCGAGGTGGTGCCGAGCAGCCGCGCCTGGTGCCGGTAGAACGCCGAGGCGACGCGGGGGAAGAGGGCCCCGCGCGGATCGAGCCAGTCCGGCCGGGTGAAACCGATCCACCGGCCCTGCGGCACCACCCGGCCCTCCGGATTGCGCTCCGTGAAACCGGGCGGCACCGTGCCGAAGTACCCCGGCAGCACCGGCGTCATGCCCAGCTCGCGCAGCCGGTCCACGATCCGCTTGCCCAGCGCCGCCCTGCGGGCGATCAGCTGCTCGCTCACCGGCCCGCCGAAGGCCGACATGTTCTGCATCAGCCACCACGGCTGGTGCGCCGGCCCCGGGATCCACTCGCGCAGCTCCGCGCTCGAGTAGCCGAACTCCTGGAAGGCCGCGTGGTAGGCGGCCTCCGCGCCCATCTGGACGAAGACCTCGTTCACCCCGTGCAGCGCGAGGAGGTCGATCTGCCGCTCGTACGAGGCCCAGTCCCGGTACGCCCCCGAGTAGCCGTCGTCCGTGTCGTTGAGCGCGAACCGGTGCGGCACCGAGGCCGATCGGGTGACCGTGCCGCCCGGGCCGGGCAGCCGGGCCGGGAGCGCCGCGAGGCTGTCGCCGGGCGAGCCGAGGTCCACGCCCGCGGTGTAGGAGAGGTACCAGTGCACCCCGCGCAGCAGGACCGCCGGGGTGGTGCCCGTGACGACGATCCGGCCCGTCGAACCCGAGACCGAGAACCGGTCGCCGGCGGCCGTCGCCGGCACCAGCGTCAGCTCGAACTGGCCCGCGTGCCGGGGCAGCAGCCGCACCAGCGCGGCCCGCGCCGCGTCCACCGAGAGCGCCGCCGCGGCGGCGGCCCCGGCCGCGCCCGCGGCCGCCGGAGCCTTCGGGGCCGGCGGCTCCGACTCCGCGGCGGCCGGCACCGAGGAAGGCAGCGCCGTCAGCACGGTGGCGCACAGGGCGAGGGAGCACGCCGACCGGGCGGCCCAGGACCGCGCGCGGGAAATGGGAGGTCTCATGTCCGGCTCATCCCCTTGTCAGGACCCTATGACGATCATGAACTGACCGTCCGTCATATGGGAGTATTCGCGGGGCACCCGGTCAAGGACGACACGCCCCGCGTGACCCTTCCCCGACTCCGCACATCTGTCCGTCGAACACGTCGCGACCTGCCCCTCCCGCCGTCCGTCAGGCCTCCGAAGACCACCCGAACTGCTTGGGAGAATGCCGTTACACGAGGAGCGTTCGGGCGTACGCTGGACCTTTCGTGGGGTGATCGCCCCGGCGCCCGGACCGTGCGCCGGGCGTGCGCCCCCTGTGTGGGGGTGGAACGTGGCACGACAGGACGGCAGGGCGGCCCGCCAGGGCTTCGGCCTCTTCGAACGCGAGGCGGCGCTCGACGCCGCCGAGGAGGCCCTCGACCTGCTCGCCGGCCTCGCGGCCGAACTCCCGTCACCGCCCGAGCGCGTCCCCGCCCCGCGCGACCCCCGCGTCATCCCCCTCCGCGGCCGTACCGGCTCCGCCGACGCGCAGCGCCCGGAGGCGCCCGCCGCGCGCGGGGGCGTCCTCGTCTACGCCGCGCCCGCCGGGCTCGGCAAGACCACCCTCCTCGCCGAGATCCGCCGCCGTGCCGGCGCCCGCGGCTGCACCGTCCTCTCCGCCCGCGGCGGCGACCAGGAGCAGCGCGTCGCCTTCCACGTCGCCCGCCAGCTCCTCCAGCCCCAGCTCGCCCACGCCTCCGACGCCGAACTCCGCGAACGGCTCGGCTCCTGGTACGACATCGTCGGTCCCGCCCTCGGCCTGCGGGCCGCCACCGCCGGCTCCCCGCCCGACCCCCAGGGCCTGCGCGACGGTCTCGACTGGGTCCTCACCCACCTCGCCGTCCGCCGCGCCCCGCTCGTCGTCGTCCTCGACGACGCCCACTGGGCCGACCCCGAGTCCCTGGGCTGGCTGGCCTCCTTCGCCCCGCGCGCCGAGGACCTCCCCATGCTCCTCGTCGTCGCCTACCGGCCCGACGAACTCCCCGACGAGGGAGCCGAATTCACCGGCCACCGGTCCGGGCAGCGCCCGCACGGCCTCGCCCCGCTCACCGCCGAGGCCGTCGCCCGACTCGTCCGGGACCGGATCGGTGCCCACGCCGACGACGCCTTCTGTCACGACTTCTGGAAGGTCACCTCCGGCAACCCCTTCGAGACCGTCGAACTCGCCGCCAAGGTCCGCGACCGGGGCCTCGATCCCACCGGCGACGGCGCCCACGAACTCCGCGACCTCGCCGCCGCCCTCAAGGGCAGCGGTCTCGTCAGCCGCCTCGAACGCCTCGGCACCGCCACCATGCGGCTCGCCTGGGCCTGCGCCGTCCTCGGCACCGAGATCTCCCCCTCGCTCGCGGGCGCCCTCGCCGGACTCGGCGACGAGGCCGTCGCCGACTGCGCCGAACGGCTCCGCGAGGCCCGCGTCCTCGCCGACACCGGCACCACCGACGGCCCCCTGGAATTCGTCCACCCGCTCATCGCGAGCACGATCTACCGCGCCATCCCCGACGCGATCCGCGTCGCCTTCCACGGCCAGGCCGCCTGGTGCGTCATCGACGCCGGACTGGGCCCCGCCGCCGCGGCCCGCCACCTCCTGGAGACCCACCCCGAGGGCGACTCCTGGGTCGTCACCCAGCTGCGCGCCGCCGCCCGCGAGAACCTCCGCGCCGGCGCCCCCGACGCGGCCCGCCGCCATCTGGCCCGCGCCCTGCGCGAGCCTCCCACCGCCGACGAGCGGGCCGCCGTCCTCTTCGAGCTCAGCTCCGCCTCGCTCCTCACCGAGCCCGCCACCACGGTCAACCAGCTGCGCGCCGCCCTGGAGGAGCCCATCTCCGACCAGGCCCTGCGGCACGGCATCGTCTACCGCCTCTCCCAGGTCCTCGCCCACAGCGACCGCCTCGTCGAGGCGTCCGAGCTGCTCGAACACGAGACCCGCCAGACCACCGACCCCCGCAGCCGCCTGCGCATGCAGGCCGAGCGGTTCATGTGGGACGCGCTCCGCTCCGACGAACCGGAGTCACCGGCCCGCTCCCGCCGTCTCGCGACCCTCGCCGACCGGCTCGCCGGCCGCGACCTCACCGAGCGCTACATCATCGGCCTCCGTGCCTGGGACGCCACCCTGCGCGCCGAGCCCGCCACCCTCGCCCTCCGCCACGCCGAGCGCGCCCTCGAAGGCGGTCTCAGCTGGGCCGACGAGAGCCGCGGCTTCGAGGTCCCGGTCCTCGTGGCCCTCACCCACCTCTACGCCGACCGGCCCGGCCGCG
The DNA here is from genome assembly GCF_042873895.1 of Streptomyces sp. NPDC004435. Taxonomy (NCBI): domain Bacteria; kingdom Bacillati; phylum Actinomycetota; class Actinomycetes; order Kitasatosporales; family Streptomycetaceae; genus Streptomyces; species Streptomyces sp. NPDC004435. The sequence continues at coordinate 131,167 of NZ_JBIAMB010000014.1, forward strand.
CCGAGGAGCTCTTCGCCGCCGGCACCGCCGAGTTCGAGAAGCAGGGCTGGCGCGGCGCCCACCTCTCGTTCGCGTACACCCTCCTCGGCTACATCCGCTTCCGCCGCGGCCGGCTGATGGAGGCCGAGGACTTCGCCCGCGCGGGCCTCCGCCTCGCCGAGCGCGTCGGCCCCCGCACCCCCGCCCTCTGGTACGCCACCGGCGTCATGATCGAGGTCCTGCTCGCCCGCGGCCGTACGGAGGAGGCCGAGCGGGTCGCCCGGGAGCACGACTTCGGCGAGCCCTTCCCCGCCACGGTCACCATCCCCGACTGCGAGACCGTCCACGCCGAGCTGCTCCTCGCCACCGGCCGCGCCGAGGAGGCCGCCGCGGCGCTCGCCGACATCGGCCGCCGGCTGGAGCCGCGCGGCAAGCGCAACCCCTCGTGCAGCCCCTGGCAGCTCCTCCTCGCCCTCTCCGAGGCGGCCACCGGCTCCCCGGCCAAGGCGCTCGCCACCGCCCAGGACGCCGTCGCCCGAGCCCGCCAGTACGGCGCGCCCTCCGCGATCGGACAGGCGCTCCGGGTGACCGCGGAGGTCTCCGAGGGGGCCGAGCGGATCAAGCTCCTGGAGGAGTCCGTCGACTGGCTGGACCAGTCCCCGGCCGCGTACGAGCTGGCCCGCTCGCTCGTCGCCCTCGGCGCGGCGCTCCGCCGCACCGAGCGCCACGCCGAAGCCGCCGAGCACCTGTACCGGGGCCTGGAGACCGCCCAGGACTGCGGAGCCGACGGCCTCGTCGAGGAGGCCCGCGCCGAGCTGGCCGCCGCCGGCCTGCGCCCGCGCGCCCTGCACACCGCCGACGGCAACTCGCTCACCGCCCGTGAGCGCTCCGCGGCCCGGGCGACCGTCCGCGGCCTCGACCCGGCCACCGCCCTCGGTGTCGACCCCACGACCGCAGCCCGGCTGCTCTCCGCCGTCTACCGCAAGCTGGGCACCGACCGCTCCGGCCTCGCCCACGCCCTGGGCGACACCGGCGAGCCGGAAGCGGACCGGCGGGAGCCCGAGGCGGCGGATCCGGCGGACTGAGTCCGCCCGCCCGCCGGGCCGGTGCCGGAAGGACGGAGCCCGGGACCGCACCGCGCGCCCGGGCACGTACCATGGCCGTATGTCCTTCCTCCGCCGCCGCAGCGCCACTCCCGCTGGCCCGGACTTCGACGTCCTGGCCATGGACCCGGGGGACTGGCCCGGCAATCTCGGCGCCGGTCTGCTGCCCGCTCCCGACGGTTCCTGCCAGGGCGTCTTCCTGCGCTACGACCTCTTCGGCGGCCGCGGCCCCGCGATGATCATCGGCAACCTCCCCGAGGGCTCCCCGGCCCGGGAGCTCGCCGAGGGCCAGATCCCCTTCGAGGTGGCCCAGCTCCTCGCCGCCCTCGAGAACGACGAGCCGGTCGAGGTGCTCGACACCGAGGACGTCCCCGTCATGCAGGGCGACAACCTCCTCATCGTGCGCCGCCTCAAGCTCTCCGAGAGCCGCATCTCCTGCGTCCAGTTCGACCGCAGCGACAACGTCCTCGTGACGATCGCCAGTTGGGACCGGCCGATCACCGACGACCTGTACGCGCTGCTGAAGCCGCTGCCCGCCGAGCTGTTCCAGCAGGGCTGAGCGGAGGCGGGGGCCGATGAGCGCGCGCGTCGACGCCTGGATCTGGGCGGTCCGGCTCACCAAGACCCGCTCGCAGGCCGCCGCGGCCTGCCGGGCCGGACACGTCAAGGTCAACGGCGAGCGGGCCAAGCCCGCCCAGTCCGTGAAGCCCGGTGACGAGGTCAGGGTCTACGTCGCCGGCCGCGAGCGGATCGTGGAGGTCAAGGAGGTGCTGACCAAGCGGGTCGGCCCGCCGGTGGCCGCCGAGGCGTACGTGGACAACAGTCCGCCCCCGCCGCCGCGCGAGCACGTCGCCCTCGCCGCCGTCCGCGACCGCGGCGCGGGCCGCCCCACCAAGCGCGAGCGCCGCGAGCTCGACGAGCTCCGCGGCCGCCACTCCTCCTGACCGACCACCGAAGGGCCGCCCCGGGGCGGCCCTTCCGCGTGTGGCCCGAGAGTCAGGACGGGACGCCGGCGAAGGCGCTCGCGACGCGCGCCGCCGTGGTGCCGAGACCCTGCGGCACCGTCCAGTCGGGCACCGGGGCCGGCTCCCCGGCACGCTCCCGGAGCAGCGGGGTCCCGGCGCCCGCGTACACGTCGCCGGGGCCGTACCGGCGGACGCTCCGGTGCCAGTGCAGGACGCCCGCGAGCCAGTCCTCCAGCTCCCGCAGCCTCGCGTCGAAGGCGGCCCTGCCCTCGGCGTCCAGCTCGAAGTGGGCGTACATCAGGGGGACTTCCCGCTGCTTCAGATGCTCGAACTGGCGCAGCCGACCGCGCATCAGCTCATGCACCATCCCCGCGGCGGTGTCCCGGTCGACGTCGAAGAACTTCTCCAGGACGAGCACGCCGTTGTGCAGCTCGCCCTCGACCTCGACCTCCTTCTGGTACGAGAAGAGGTCGTTGACGAGCGCCCCGTAGTCCGCCACCGCGTTCTCCAGAGCGCGGACGGTGCCCGAGCGGTGCAGCGCCGCCGGGAGCACGTCCGACGCGCGGAGCCGGCCCATCAGCATGGTGAGTTCGGAACCGAAGGTGCTGCGCCGCATCTCGACGTAGTCGACGGGGTCCGGGACCCGGTGCTGCGCCTGGTTGTGGAGCTCCCACATCCAGCTCTCCAGCATCGCGTCGAGCGCGGTCCACAGCTCGGCCCGTGCCTCGCGCCCCATCGGTCCCGCGGTGCGGGCCCACACGTCGGCGAGCGAGCGCTCCAGCGCGTTCCCGGCGAAGTCCGGAGCGGTGGCGGGTTCGTCCACCGGCAGGCACGCCTTCAGGCGCGCGGTCTGCGCCCTGGCTCCCGCCAGGTCGCGCTTCCGGCCGAAGACCATCGGGTAGTAGTCGTCGGCGTAGGTGCCCCAGGTCAGCCAGAGGGCGCTGAGCTCCAGCTCCTCCACGGTGGCGTCGGGGTCGATGCCGGCCGAGCAGAGCGCGAGGTCGAAGCCGTCCATCAGCGCCCGGTCCCAGATGTCGTCGAGCAGCCCCATGGCCTCGGCCCACTCCTCGGAGCGGCGCTTGGCCTCCAGGTGGTGCGGGTTGACGGTGAGGGGGTACGGGAGGTCGAAGTCGGGCAGCGGCGAGTGGCCGACGGGCCGGTGGGGCGTGTGGGTGAGGCTCCGCGTCCGCGCCTCGGCGGCCCGGCCGCCGAGCAGGGTGCGGATGTCGAGGACCCCGGTCCCCAGGGCCGGCGTGCCGGCGGGGGCCGCGGGGCCGGCGGCGTCGACCATGCCCTCGTTCATGTACCGGCTGGAGCGCATGTGCCACTCGTGGCCGCCGGACTGCCAGTCCTGGAGCCCCTTGGTGTACGCGCCGATCGCCGCGCACTCCAGCGGGGTGAGGCCCTCCTGGACGGCGAGGGCGGGCACCTCGGTCAGGGCGGTGTTCTCGAACTGCTGGATCCGCGAGGTCAGCAGGTCGTTGACGGCGTCGGCCGCCTCCTGGGTGGAGCAGCCGAGGAAGTGCTCCAGGACGAGCACGCCGTTGCTGTTCTCGCCCTCGTCCTCGACCTCGCGCTGGTACGAGAAGAGGTCGTTGCGCAGGTGGACGGCGTCGGAGAAGGCGTCGCGGAGCACCCGCAGCGGCCGCGCGGCGGCGACCCGGTCGGGGACCTCGGCCCCGGCCGCGTACTCCACGAGCCCGGCGGACCAGGGGGCGCCGCCGACCTTGCGGCGCATCTCGATGTATTCGAGGGGGTTGGCGATCCGGCCGTCGTTGATGTTGTCGAGCTCCCACAGGGACTCGTTCAGGAGGGCTTCGGTGGCCTCGGCGAAGCGGTGCCGCCAGCCGTCGGACATGGCGGGGACGGTACGCCGCCAGAGGTCGGCGAGGCCGGCCTCCACAGGGTTGGCCGGCTCGGGCACGGCCTGCGCGGGGTCGGCCGGCATGAAGTGCGGCAGCCGGTCGAGGTACTCCTTGCTGCCGGCCCTGTCCTGGGTGCGCTTGAACACCTCAAGGAAGTGGTCGTCGAAGAAGAAGACCCAGGTGTACCAGTCGGTGACGAGGTTCAGCGCGTCCTCGTCGCAGTCCGGGTGGGTGTAGGCGCAGAGCAGCGCGTAGTCGTGCGCGTCGAGGTCGGCCGTGTCCCAGACTCCGGAGCCCTCCAGCATCCCCATCGCGCGGGCCCAGTCCCGGGTGTGCGTCCGGGCGGCCTCCACATGGGGGTTGAGGCGCGCCGGATACGGGACATAGAAATCCGGCATGACGAAGGGCTGAGGCATGTGCGGACGGGCCTTTCCGGTGGAAGGGGGCTGTTCCGGCCCAGCCTTACCCCCGCCCCGGTCCCCGGACTCGCCGTCAGGAATAGTCATATGAGCAGAGGTAAGGGTGGTGCCGGTCGGTCACTCCGGTGCCACCCCACGCCTTTCGGCCAGCGCGGCTCAGCCCCGGGAAACCCGCACGTCAGCGGCCTTCACGAAGGCGATGCGATGGCCGAACTGGATCTGGTAGTACTCCTCCTGGCCGCGCACGACCGTGTGCTTGCTGCTGTCGAACACCGGTGCGTAGTAGTACTCCCCGGGCGTCTTGTGCCCGACCACGTACCTCTGCCCCGCGAGCAGCCGGTACGGCAGCGGCGACACCGCCTGCACCGGCACCCCCGCCGGGTACGCCGACGCCTCCGGATACGCGCGCCCGTAGACCGGCACCTCGGCGAGCCCCTCGCGCGGCGTGAGCACGAGCCCCCGCGCCCCCACGGACGCCGGCGCCGCCTTCGGGTCGTGGAACCACGCCTTCTGGCCGAGGTACCAGATCGCCGTCCAGTCGCCCCGGCGCTCCGCCACCGCGTATGTCTGCCCCGTCGACGCCCGCGCCCCGGTGTCGTTGACCCCGGTCGTGGAGTCCTCCCCACCCGGCCGCAGCCCGATGTCCCTCACCAGCGGCGCGTCGGCGCTCGGCCCGGTGTGCAGACGCACGGCACCGCTGCCGTGCGGCGCGCACGCCTCCCCGGCCGTCGCGCACCCCGTGTAGACCGGCCGGTTCTCCCCGTAGGCGGGCCGGATCGTCACCACGCCCGCCCGAGGCCCCGCGCCCGGCGTCAGCGGCCGGCCGAGCAGCCGGAAGTAGTGTGCCCAGTCCCAGTACGGCCCCGGGTCGGTGTGCATGCCGCGGATCGTCGACGTCACGGTCCCCGGCACGTTGTCGTGCCCGATCACGTGCTGCCGGTCGAGGGGGATGTCGTACCGCTGTGCCAGGTACCGCACGAGCCGCGCCGAACTGCGGTACATCGCCTCCGTGTACCAGGAGTCCGGGGCGGTCAGGAAGCCCTCGTGCTCCAGGCCCACGGACTTCGCGTTCACGTACCAGTTCCCCGCGTGCCAGCCGACGTCCTTGAGCGGCAGGTGCTGGGCGACGTGCCCGTCGGAGGAGCGCAGCGAGTACTGCCAGGAGACGTACGTCGGATCCTGCACGAGCTTCAGGGTGACGTCCCAGGTCGCCTCGGTGTCGTGCACGACGATGTAGTCGATCGACTGCGAGACCGGCCGGTCCGCCTTGTCGTGGTTGCCGTAGTCGCCCTCGCCGAACTCCTCGTACGGCGCCGGGATCCACTCGCAGGCCACCGTCCTCGGGCACTCCACCGGACCCCGCTCCGGCGCCCGCAGCCCGAGCGCCGCCACCTGGCCCGTCTCCGGCACGACGTCCGGTGCGGCCGGCAGCGCGACCCGCTGCCCGCTGTCCGTGACCCGCTCCTCGCCGGACCTGATCACCTCGAAGACGTCGTTCGCGTACGCCGCCGCCGTGGCCGCGTCGTCGGCGCCCGAGTACCGCGCCACCGCCCCGTACCAGTCGGCCGGGTCGGCGCTCGGCGCCAGACCGGCCTCCCGCTGCGCCGCCGCGAGCAGCGCCGCGCCACCCTCGATGTTCGCGGCCGTCGACGTCCGCAGCTCCTCCGCCGGGATCCCGGAGAGCGCCGACGCCCGCTCCAGGGTCCGCAGCCGGTCCGGCAGCTGCTCCGGCGCGGGGAGCGCCGCCTCGGCCCCGGTGCGCACCGGCCGGGAGGCGTCGCCGCGGGCGTCCTCGCCCTCCGCCGAGTGGTGCGGCACCGAGCGGGCCAGCGCCGTCGCCGTGTCGGTCAGGTGCATCGGCCCGTAGCCGCCGGTCACGCTGGGCGCGCCGGCGTGGCCGTCCCACCGGGACTGGAGGTACGAGACCGCGAGCAGCACGCTCCGCGGCACACCGTGGCGTTCGGCCGCCGCCGTGAACTGGCGCTGGAGCGAGTCCGGCACCGGCGCGCCCGCCCCGGCCGGCGGCGCGCCCGACAACAGCGGCAGAAGCAGGGCCGCGGACGCGGCGACGGAGAGCGCACGTCCTCGGGACGCGGATCGGAGCAAGGCAGCCTCCAGGGGTGGGGGGTGACACGGGGGCGTGCGGACCGAACCCGTACAGGGGTAGCGGCTCCCGGACGATCCGTCAATCACCCCTCGCCGAAGGCGAGTTCCCACGTCAGGGCGGCTTCGCGGGCCGAACGCGCCGACTTTCGCCGTGACGGCCCGCCCACCGGCCACGCGTCGGTGGTCTCGACCAATGTGGGCCCCGGAGACGGCGAAGCGCCGCACTCCCGGTGTGTCGGCACCGGGTGCGCGGCGCACACCCCCGTCTCGCGGCCGGGACGTCAGCGCGTCCCGACCGCCGCGCGCACGGCCCGCCGTGCCATGGCGCAGTCGTCGTGCAGCCGCCTCAGCAGCAGCCGCTGTTCCTCCCCGGAAGCCAGCGCTCCCGACGGCACCGCCACCGTCCCGGCCGGCGGGGCCTCCTTGATGGTCCGCTGCACGGCCGTCTCGTACGTCCGGATCTCCCGGGTCAGCACGATCATCAGGTTCACCAGGAAGGCGTCCCGGGCTGCCGGGCCCTGCTGCTGTGCCATCTGGCTGATCTGGCGGCGGGCCAGCGGCGCGTCGCCGAGCACCGCCCAGAGCGTCGCCAGGTCGTAGCCGGGCAGGTACCAGCCGGCGTGCTCCCAGTCGACCAGCACCGGACCGGCGGGGGAGAGGAGGACGTTGGAGAGCAGGGCGTCACCGTGACAGAACTGGCCCATCCCCTGCCGGCCGCCCGCGTGGGCGAGGCCGTGCAGCAGCTTCTGCAGGTCGTCACGGTCCCGGTCGGTGAAGAGACCCAGCTCGTGGTAGCGGGCGATCCGCGCGCCGTAGTCCAGCGGCGCGTCGAAGGTCCCCGCGGGCGGACGCCAGGCGTTCAGCCGGGCGATCGCCCCCAGCACCGTCCGCACGTCGGCCCGCGGCGGGGCCTCCACGGGGTGGCGCGAGAGGGCGGCGGCCCGTCCGGGCATCCGCTCGATCACCAGCACGCAGTTGTCCGGGTCCGCGGCGATCAGCCGCGGCGCGCGCACCGGGGGGCGGTGCCGGACGAAGGAACGGTAGGACGCTATTTCGTGGCGGAACCGCTCGACCCATGCCGGGGAGTGGTCCAGTAAACACTTCGCCACCGCCGTGGTCCGTCCGGTCGTCCCGACGATGAGGACGGACCGGCCGCTGCGTCGCAGCACCTGCACCGGGTTGAACTCCGGGCAGATCCGCTGCACCGAGGCGATGGCCACCTTCAGCTGCGCCCCTTGCGGGCCGGAGAGGTCGATCCGGCCGCTGACCTGGGCGCCGGGCACGGTGCCCGTCCCGGCCGCCCAGGACCGCGTCCGGGCGCCCCGCGGCGCGGGGGCGAGGTACGGTCCGCCGGCCGGAGCCAGCCGGGTCTGCGGCCGGGGCGGGGCGGACACGGAGGACGATGCTGTGTACATGGAGGTGACAGATCCCTTCGTGTGCCGACGTATCGCGTGCGTCGCCCCCGCCCGCCCCCGGTCCGCACCCTGGGGAAAATGAGGGCCGGTCGACGGGGCGGGGTGGCGCATACCTACATCACACCCGCGCCCGGGTAGCGGAACACCGAGCGCACCCTGGCGAACCCTGGCGAATAGTCGCCAGCCCTATGACAGCGGGCTACTGTCAACTCAGCCGAGAACCTGGGGGCTTAGACGTGACAGGACAGACCAACACCCGCCTGGCGGACCTCTTCGGCCTCGCCGGCTGGTCCAAGGGCGAACTCGCGAGACTGGTCAACCGGCAGGCGGCGGCCATGGGCCACCCCCAGCTGTCGACCGACACCTCGCGGGTGCGGCGCTGGATCGACCGGGGGGAGACCCCCCGCGATCCCGTTCCCCGGGTGCTGGCCGCCCTGTTCACCGAGCGACTCGGCCGTGTCGTGACCATCGAGGACCTCGGGTTCGTACGACGCGGGCGTGCCGGAACGCGGCAGGACGTCAGGAACAACGACGACAACCCTGACGGAATGCCGTGGGCTCCCGACCGTACGGCTGCGGTCCTCACCGAATTCACGGGAATGGACCTCATGCTCAACCGACGCGGCCTGATGGGCGCGGGTATCGCGCTCACCGCCGGATCCGCACTCAACAGCTCCCTGCACGACTGGCTCCGCACCGAGCCCTCCCGCCCCGCAGCGGCCTCCCGGGCCGCCGATCCCCTCCACGCCGACCCCGCCGGGTACGACCGCTACGAGGCCGCCCCCATCGGGTCGGAGGAGATCGAGGCGCTGGAGCGCTCCGTGGAGGTCTTCCGCGCCTGGGACGCCTCCCGGGGCGGCGGCCTCCAGCGCAAGGCCGTGGTGGGCCAGCTGAACGAGGTCGGCGGCATGCTGGCCTACCGCCACGCCGAGCACCTCCAGCGCCGCCTGTGGGGCGTCGCGGCCAACCTCGCGGTCCTGGCGGGCTGGATGTCCCACGACGTGGGCCTCGAACCCACCGCACAGCGCTACTTCGTCATCGCCGCCCACGCGGCCCGCGAGAGCGGCGACCGGCCCCGGGCCGGCGAGGCGCTCTCCCGCGCCGCCCGCCAGATGGTCCACCTGGGCCGCCCCGACGACGCCCTGGACCTGATGCAGCTCGCCAAGTCCGGTGCGGGCGAACGCCTGTTGCCGCGCACCCAGGCGATGTTCCACACCATCGAGGCGTGGGCGCAGGCGTCGATGGGACACGGCCAGGCGATGCGCCGCACCCTCGGCGAGGCGGAGGACCTGTTCGTCTCCGACCGGCAGGACAGGACGCCGAACTGGATGCAGACCTTCGACGAGGCCGACATGCACGGCATGCAGGCCCTCGCCTACCGCACCCTCGCCGAGCACGACCCTTCGGCGGCGGTCACCGCGCAGCGCCACGCCAGGCTCGCCCTGGACCTGCGGCGCGACGGGCACAATCGGTCGAAGCTCTTCGACCACATCTCGATGGCGTCGGCGTGCTTCATCGCCGACGACCCGGAGCAGGCGGACCGCTACGCCCGGCTGGCGCTGATCTCCATGGGCGAGACCTCCTCGCACCGGACCTGGCACCGGCTGCGCGAGATGTACCGGCTCACCGGCCAGTACGCGGGCTACTCGAAGATCGAGGACCTGCGGGCCGAGCTGGAGGTCGAGCTGCCGCGCTCGCCGGAGTCCCCGCGATCGGGCCTGGCCTGAGAGCCGGCGGGCCGCCGGCAGGCGGTACGACCGGCCTCAGAAGGCGGCGCGGCCGCCGGAGCCGTGCCCTCGGGAACCGAAGCGGCCTCAGGCACCGAAGCGGCCTCTGGAGTCGGCACGGCCTCAGGAGCCGACGCGGACGACCATCACGCAGGCGTCGTCCCCGCGGGCTTCCTCGCCGAACTCCTCCAGGACCGACCGCAGGCAGTCCTGCGCGTCCCGTGCCTCCGCGAGCCGGGGGGCCAGGGCGAGCAGCCGTGCGACACCGGTGTCGTCGAGGGCGTTCACACCCCGGGTCAGTCCGTCGGTGTGGAGCACCAGCACGTCGCCCGGGTGGAGCCGGGTCTCGGTCTCCCCGTACGCGACCGCCGGCGTCGCTCCGAGGAGGACGCCCTCCGGGCGGCGCAGCGGACGTCCCGTCCCGTCGCGGAACAGCAGCGGGGCGGGATGGCCGGCCTGCGCCCAGGTGAGGGTCTGCGCCACGGGGTCGTAGCGGCAGCACATCGCGCTGCCCAGCGCGGGCTGTCCCGAGCTCTCCAGGAGCTGGTTGAGGTGTCCCATCAGGGCGCCGGGCCGGATCCCGGCCACGGCCATGCCGCGGAGGGCGCCGAGCAGCATCGCCATCGAGGAGGTCGCGGCCACGCCGTGGCCGGTGAGGTCGCCGACGGTGAGCAGCGCGTCGCCCGCCGGCAGGGCGAGGGCGTCGTACCAGTCGCCGCCGATCAGGCCGGTGGAGGCGGCCGGGAAGTAGTGCCCGGCGACGTCGAGCGGGGCCGGACCGCCGTGCGCGAAGCGGAGCGAGCCGCGCCAGGGCGGGAGCACCGCCTCCTGGAGCTCGACCGCGACCCGGCGCTCGGTGCGCTCGATCTGCCGGCTCCGCTCCAGGCTGTCCCGGCTCTCGCGGACGGCCCGCTCGCTGCGCCGCAGCTCGCTGACGTCCCGCAGGACGGCCCACATGGAGGCCGTGAAGCCGTCGGCGTCGAGGACCGGCTCGCCGGTCATGTGCACGGTGCGGACCTTGGCGTCGGAGCGGACGATCCGGAACTCGCCGTCGATCGGCTTCCCGTCGATCAGGCAGTCCGTCACCATCGCCTGGAGTCGGGACTGGTCCTCGGAGAAGACCACCGTCGGCATGTCGTCGAGCGACATGGGGCCGAGTTCGCGCGCGCGGCCGAAGATCTGGAAGAGCTCGTCGGACCAGCTCACCTCGTCCGTCAGCAGGTTCCACTCGGCGCTGCCGACCCGGGTGAGGAGCGAACCGGTGCGCGCGGGGGCCTCGCCGTAGGCGGCGCCGGCGTCGCTGGTGAAGGACCCGTCGAAGACGGTGTCCTCCTCGGACCCGGGTGCGGCGTCCTCCGGTGCGGGGGCCGGCGGGGCGGTGAGTGTCGTGGCCGGCGCGCCGGTGCGGAGCTGACCGAACTGCGCCTTCAGTTCGTCGAGTTGATGCATCGCCAGATCGCAGAGCGCGCGCTGCCAGCGCTGCTGCGGATCGTCGTCGTGGGCAGCGGCGTCCCGCCGGACGGCGTCGACCTCTCCGCGCAGACGGCTCGTCTGCGAGATCAGCGCGTCCACGGCACCCGGCTCCGGCGGTTGGGCGGGGTGGTCCGCGAACAGAGGGGACGGCATGTCGTACTCCGATACAGGCGCGGCGCGGCCCGTGTCGGAACGGGGCCTGGGGACGACTGTGGCACAGGGGCGGAGCGGTCGTAAGGGGTTTGGCAACACTCGATCCGGTGGTGCTTCTGACATATGCCTGAGGCCCGGCCGTTATCGGCCACGACACAACGGGTTACGGTGCACATGTGGTGAGCGACGAGGCGAACGGTGCGGCAGGCGCGGTGGCTACGGAGACGGGGGAGGCGGCGGCGGTGACTTCGGGCCCGGCCGGTACGGCGGTGCTGCTCGCGGCGGCCCCCGCGGGGCGCGGCCGCACCATGGACGCGGTCTCCGTGCTGCCCGCGCTCGCGGCGGTCCCGCCCGGTGTCCTCACCGGCACGGCGACCGCGACGCTCGTCGAACTCGCCGATCCCGTCGACCCGCAGACCGTCCTCACCCGGCTGCGCGCCGCCGCCCAGAGCCCCGGCCCGCTCGTCCTCTTCCTCGCGGGGCAGCTCCACCTGGACCGACGCCAGCAGCTGCCCCACCTCGCCCTGGCGCGCAGCACCTCGGCGGCCCTGCGCTACACCGCCCTTCCCTGGCACTGGCTGGCTGAGGCGGCCGCGTCCCGGCCGGCCGGGACGACGACGGTCGTCGCCGACCTCGTCGCGGACCCGGAGACCTGGACCCGCCTCGGCGCCGGCCCGGAGCCGCTGCGCCTGAGCCCGGCCCCGACGCTCTACGCCCGCGTCACCCCGCCCCCGCGCAGGGGCGAGCTGGTCACCCCCGACTACCTCCGCGCCTGGGCCGACCAGTGGCGCGCCGGCGTCCGCCTCCCCTTCCCGGCCCTGCACGCGGAGGCGGTCGCCCGCACGCAGTCGCCGCAGGCGCTGTTCCTCGGGCCGGGCGGGCAGCCGGTGGCGGCGGTGGCGGCGCCGGTGGCCGTCGCTCCGGTGGTGCCCGTGCCAGTGCCCGTGCCGATGCAGGCTCCCGTGCCCGTTCCCGTTCCCGTTCCGGCGGGGCCTCCGGCCCTTCCGGCCGGGTTCGCGGCGGCCGAGTCCGTACCAGCTCCGGCTGCCGGGCCCGAGCCCAGGGACGAAACCGCGGCGGAACCCGTACGCGAGCCGGTACGGGTGACCGCACCCGAGCCTGTATCGGTACCCGTACCCGTACCCGTACCGGTGCCTGTAGAGACACCCGTACCCGAGCGCGTACCGGTACCCGCACCCGCAGCCGTACCCAAGCCGGAGCCGGTACCCGTTTCCGAGCCGGAACCGGCACCCGCACCCGCCCTGATCGGGCCCGATCCGTCCGAACTCTCCCCCGGCACCATCAAGTTGGTCCCCGCCAAGGGGAAGGGCTCCCCGAACCCGGTCCCGGCGCAGGCCGTCCCCCCGATGCCTCCGGCTCCTCCCGTCGTGCCTCCGGCGGCCCCGCCCGTGCCCGCCCCGGCCGCCGGGCCGGCGGCGGTCGATCCGCGCCGGGGCGCCTACGGGCAGGCCCCGCCGGAGGAGCCGGCCGCGCACGATCCGCACCCCGCGATCCTCTCGGCCGCGATGGCGGGCCGGCACGCGGAGGCGGCGGAGATGGCCGCGGCGTGGGAGCGGGACGCGCTGCGGAGGTTCGGGCCGCGCTCGGGTGAGGCCGTGCACTGGATGGAGGTGCGGGCGGACCTCGCCCGGCTGGCGGGCGAGCCGGCCCGCAGCTGTGAGCTGTGGCTCGCGGTGGCCGAGGCCCGCCTGGGGCTCCGCCAGCAGCCGGACGACCGGGACGTCGAGGGGGCGGTGGACCGCGCCCACCACCAGTGGGAGCAGATCACCGACCCGGCCCGCGCCCGCGCGATCGGCCCCACGCTGGTGGCCCTGCGCCGCCGCGTCCCCGGCCGCCGCCCGGGCGCCCTGGAGGCCCTGCGCCGCCGCATGCACGCCCGCTGACCGGGTCCGCGCCGGGGCCGTACGCAGGCCCGCTGACCGGGTCCGCGCCGGCCGTACGCACGCCCACCGACCGCGGGCGGCCCCGGTCGCATGCGTACCCGCTGACCGAGACCGGCCCCGGTCGTGCGCGCCGGCTGACCGGGTCCCTGCCTGGCCGTACGCACGCCCGCCGACCGGGCCCAGGCCCCACCCCGACAGGAAGTCCCATGTCCTCCTCCCCTCTCTCCGAGTCCTGGCTCCGCGGGATCGCCGCCAATCCGGCCGCCCCGTCCGACGTCCTGATCCGCCTGCTCGACCCGGCCGGACGGCCGGCCTGGCGGGTCCTCTGCGAGGAGAGGGACCTGCCCGCGGACGTCGTCGACGCGGTCGTCGCGCACCCGGAGCGAGCGGTGCGCCGCGCCTTCGCCCGTAACCCCCACGTCGACTCCGCGCAGCGGGGCCGGCTGGTGAGCGACCCCGCCGACCTCGTGCGGGCCTCCCTCGCCAGTGGTCCCCGGCCACGGCCGCGCAGGCCGCGGCCCCTGCCGGACGGCGTCATCGAGACGCTCCTGACGGCGGAGGAGGCGGGGGAGGACGGGATGCTGACGGCGGACGAGATCGCCGGGGAGCTGATCTCCTCGCGGCAGATCCCGCTGTCCTACTGGCGCGGGCTGTCCGAGCACCCGCATCCCAGGCTGCGGGTCTTGGGCGTGAACAACGCCGGCTGGCGCCGGCTCGGCCCGGCCCGGCGCGCCGCCCTCCTCGCCGATCCGGATCCCGCCGTGCGCGCGGCGGCGGCCCGGAGGGTCAGGGACCTGGACCCGGTCGCCCTGGAGGCCGAACTCCCCGAGGAGAACGGCCACTTCCGGCGCGGGCTGCTCACCAACCACCCCGTCACCGACGCCGTGGCCGAGGCGTGTCTCGCCGCCGGGCGCGACCTGTGGTCGCTCGCGCAGAATCGCCACACGCCGTACTTCGCCGTCGTCCGCCTCGCCCGCGACCCGGACCCCGAGGTGCGGGAACGCGTGGCGGCCAGGGCCGACGTGGACGCGGCGCTGCTCGCGGAACTGGCCGAGGACCCGGAGGAGTCGGTGCGGAACCGGGCCGTGGTCCACCCGCTGCCCCGGACCTGGGCCGAGCGCGCGGCCATCGACAGCGTGGTCGGATGGCACGCCGTGGACTGCGACTGCCCGATCCCCGAGCCGGACGCCTGGCTGTCCGACGGGCCGGAGGCGAGCTGGTACGAGGCGTGCGCCGGGTCCGAGCACGCCGTTCTCCGCCGGGTCGCCGCGAGCCACCCCGCCCTTCCCGCCGAGCTGGTGGCCCGGCTGGCCGAGGACCCCGATCCCGAGGTGCGGCACCGGCTCGCCTGCCATCACCCGCTGGCGCCGCCCGAGACCGTCCTCGCCACCTTCGTCGCGCGCCCCCGGCAGCGCCCGCACCTCCTGACCCTGCCGGGGATGCCCCGCACCGGCCTCCGGCACCTGCTCGACCACGACGACCCGGAGGTCCGCGCCCTCGCCGCCGCCGACCCGAGCCTGGACCAGGCGCCGGCACGGCTGCTCACGGACCCCGACGAGCGGGTGCGCCGCGCGGCGGCGGCCGCTCCGGCCCTGCGGGACGCGGCCGCCCTGGCGGCGCTGCTCGACGACCCCGCGACGGCGGAGGGCGCGGCGGCCAACCCGAACCTGCCGGCCCGCCGCCTCGACGAACTCCTCGACCTGGCGGGCGTCCCCGCACTCGACCGGCCGCCGGCCGTGACGCTCCCGCACCTTCAGGATGGCCTCTCGTGACCTCTCTCGCCCGCGCCCAGCGTTCGCTCGCCGACCCGTCGGTGCGGCACCCGCTGTGGCCGCCGCTCACGGCGGGCTGCCCGGTGACGTCCACCGGCGAGGTCGCCTACCCGCTGGAGGTGGACTACGACTACGACGCGGTGCCGGCGGGCCTCTTCGACGGGCCCGCCGCGCACGGTCTGGAGCGGTGGGCGCCGCTGCTGCCTCCGCTGGCCGCGCCGGGACTGGGGGAGGGGAACACCCCCCTGGTGGAGCTGGCCGACGGGGTGTGGGTGAAGGACGAGTCGCGCAACCCGACGTGGAGCCACAAGGACCGGCTGAACCGGGTGGCGGTGAGTGCGGCCGCGGCCTCCGAAGCGAGGGGGATCGTCGTCTCGTCCTCCGGCAACCACGGCGCGGCCGCCGCCGCGTACGCCGCCCGTGCCGGGCTGCCCTGCGCCGTCTTCACCTCGCCCGACGCGCCGCCCGCCGTCGCCTCCCACCTCAGGGCCTACGGCGCGACCGTGCTCACCGTGCCGTACGCCTCGGTGCGCCCGCTGATGCGGCGGATCGTCGACGAGCTCGGCTTCCAGTCGGTCAGCAGCGTCACCGACTCCGCGCACACCGGGCACCCCTTCGGCCCCGAGGGGTACAAGACGATCGCGTACGAGCTCGCGCTCGCACTCGGCCGCGCCCCGGCCGCCGTCCATGTGCCCACCGGATACGGCGAGTTGCTGTTCGGTGTCGCGAAGGGCTTCCAGGAACTGGCCCGGCTGGGGGTGACCGCGAGCGTGCCTCGGATGTACGGCGTCGAGCCGGCCGCCGCGGGCGCCCTCACCGAGGCCCTGCGGACCGGGCGCCCCGCCGCCCGCGTGCCCGTCGGCCCGACCGCCGCGTACGCCATCGACTGCGAGGTGAGCGGCTATCGGGGAGTGCGGGCCGTCCGGGACACCGGTGGTGCGGCCCGCACGGTGACGGAGCGACAGTTCACTCACGCACGCGACGAGTTGGCGGCCCAGGGCATCTGGTGCGAGGTGTCGGCCGCCGCCGGGCTCGCGGGTCTGCGTGCCCACGGCCCGGACCCGGCCGACGAGGACGGGCCGGTGGTCTGCGTCGTCACCTCCAGCGGGTACAAGGACGTGGCCACGGGACGGGAGACCTTCGCGCCGATGGACGCCGACTGGGACACCGTACGGGCGCTGCTGGTGAGCTGATCCCCCGGCCGGGACGCCTCGGCGGGGCGGGGCCCGCCATCGGCCCCTCGCCGCCTCCGGCCCCGCGGCAGGCCGGCGAAGGCGAGACCGAGGCGGCGTCGACGCCCTCGGGGCCCCGGGCGCCCTCCGGGCCCGGCACGCTCCCGCCTCGCCGCGCGACGCCCCCGCCCGGGGCCGCTGCGCCCGACCGGCCGGTGACCGGCGACCCGTCGCCCTGGGATGATCGGAGGCATGACTGCCACGCCGCCCCGTCCCCCGGAGCGCCCCGCCCGCCCCGGGCCGGCGCGCGAGGACACGCTCCGCACCGAGCGGCTGGTGCTGCGGCCCGTGCGGACCGCCGACCTGCCCGCCGTGACCCGCCTCTGGACCGACCCGGAGGTACGCCGCCACCTCGGCGGCCCGGTCATCCCGTCGGTCGTCGCCCTCAGGCGGCGGAGGGTCGTCGGCGCGCCCGGCCGGCACGCCGTGGTGCGCGCCGAGGACGGCGTCCTGCTGGGCCTCGTCACGGTGGAGCCGGCCGGGCACGGCGGCGAGACCGAGGTGTCGTACCAGTTCCTGCCCGAGCACTGGGGGCGCGGTTACGCCCGCGAGGCGGTCGCCGCGGTCGTCGCCCGCGTCCTGGAGACGGCCCCCAGCGTCGTCGCCGTCACCCAGGAGGCCAACCACCGCTCCCGCCGCCTCCTGGAGGCCGTCGGCCTCGAGCACGCCGACTCCTTCGTGGAGTGGGACGCCCACCAGGTGCTGTACCGCCGGACGCGCTAGCTTCCGGCGCCCTCTGCCAGCCGGTCCACCGCCCGGTCGAGGCGGGCCGCTCGGGTCTTCGGGGTCCTGGCCTGCCAGAGGGAGAGGATCACCAGATAGCGGTCGGTCTTGCTCAGGGCGTCGAAGGCCCGGGCCGCCTCGGGGCGGTCCGCGAGCGCCGCGGCCAGGTCGTCCGGGACCGTGGCGTCCTTCTGGGAGGGGTACGCGGCGGCCCACCGTCCGTCCGCCTGCGCGGCCCGCACCTCCGCCAGCCCGGGCTCGCGCATCCGGCCGTCCGCGAGCAACTGCTCGACCTGGCGCACGTTCACCTGGGACCAGAGGCTGCGCGGCCGGCGCGGGGTGATCTTCTGGACGTACGAGCGCTCGTCGCGGGCCTTGCGCTTGCCGGTGATCCAGCCGTACGCCAGCGTCAGGTCGAGGATCTCGTCGGCCGTCGGCGAGGGCAGCCCCCCGCCCTTGCGGCCCAGCAGCATCCAGATGCCGGGGGTGTCGCCGTGATGGGCGTCGAGCCACGCCTCCAGCTCGTCGCCGCCGTCGAAGGCGAGGACCTCCAGACCCTCGTCGGTGCCGACCGTCTCCACCCCGTCCGCCCTCCCCGCGCCCGCCCGTACCGGTCCCGTGCCGGTCCCGTACCGTCCCGCACAAGATACGGGAACGGGATCATCGACCGGACCGGACCGGACCGGACCGGACCGAACCGAACCGGACCGGCTCGGAACCGACCCGGCCGCGACCCACGCGCCCGGTCGCGTCCTGCCCAGACGTCTTCGGCGGCCAGGCAGGCTTCCGGGACACCTACGCCAAGGAGCTGCGAACCCCATGTCCTTCCTGGTGATCGGCGAGTGCGTCGCCGACATCGTCCGCGACCCCGGCGCCGCCGACGTCGTCCACCCCGGGGGCAGCCCCGCCAACGTCGCCTACGGCCTCGCCCGGCTCGGCCGGGACACCACCCTCCTCACCCAGCTCGCCGACGACCCCTCCGGGCGGCTGATCGCCGGCCACCTCACCGGCGCCGGCGTGCGGCTGGCCGTCGGCGGGGTCCCCGCGCGCACCCCTTCGGCCGTCGTCTCCCTCGACGCGCGGGGCCATGCCTCGTACGCCTTCGACATCGCCTGGACGCTGACCGCCGGTGAGCCGCCCGCGACGCCGGAACCGGTGCGCCATGTGCACCTCGGCTCCATCGCGGCCGTCACCGAGCCCGGCGCCGCGACCGTGCTCGCCCTCACCCGGCGGTTGCGGCCCACGGCCACGGTCAGCTACGACCCGAACGTGCGGCCCGCGCTGATGGGCGGGCACGCGACGGCGGTGGAGCGCGTCGAGCGGTGCGTGGCCCTCGCGGATCTGGTGAAGGCGAGCGACGAGGACCTGGCGTGGCTGTACCCGGGCGAGGCGCCGGAGGCGGTGGCGGCGCGCTGGCTGAGGCTCGGTCCCGCCGTCGTCCTCGTCACCCGGGGCGGCTCGGGATCGCTGGCGGTGACCCGCGCCCACACGGTGGCGGCCGGGGCGCCGGCCGTCACGGTCGTCGACACGGTCGGCGCCGGCGACTCCTTCATGTCGGCCGTCCTCGACGCCCTCGCCGGCCGGGACCGGGCCGGGCTCGCCGCGCTCGGCCCCGACGACCTCGCCCGGGTACTGGCCAGGGCGGCCGCCGCGGCCGCCGTCACCGTCTCGCGGTCCGGCGCCCGGCCCCCGGACCGGGAGGAGCTGGACGCGGCGCTCGCCGGCCGGTGACGCCCGCGTCCGCCACCGGCCGGCGGATTCGGACGGTGGCGCCGGTCGCCCGGCGGGTCCGGACGGTCGCGCGGTTCCCGTCACGGCACGGCCGACGCGTTCGGCCGGTCACGTCCGGGCGTGGCTGGTGATGTCCGCCGCGAACTGTTCGACCAGCTCCGGCGTCACCGTCGGGCGGGCCGCCGCGATCGCCGCCAGGTAGTCCGCCGTGCTCGCCCCCGGCGCCGTCCGGTCCCTGCCCCGGCCGCCGACGGCGAGCAGGTCCCGCTCGAAGGACGACTGCGCGGCCACCCGCGCCGCGTGCTCGATGTCGGCCGGCGTGAACAGGTCGCTGGCAAGGACCAGTTCGTCGATGTCCACCTCCGGCCGCCCGTCCGTGTAGCGCGCCCAGATCGCGGCCCGGGCGGCCTTGTCCGGCGTCCCGATCGGGATCAGGTAGTCGAAGCGGCCCGGGCGCAGGAAGGCCGGGTCGAGGGAGCGGACCGAGTTGGTCGCGCACACCAGGAGCCGCTCGTCCCCCTCGCGGAAGCCCGGTATCAGCTTGAGGAGTTCGTTGGTGACGCCGTGCAGCCCGCCCGGCTGCGCGGGCTCGGAGCGGACCGGAGCGATCTCCTCGACCTCGTCGATGAAGACCAGGACCCGCTCCAGCTCGGCGATCCCGGCGAAGGCCGTGCGCAGCGCCGCCGCGAGGTTGCCGCCGTCCGCGAGCCGCGAGGGCAGGATCTCGACGAAGGGCCAGCCGAGCCGGGAGGCGACCGCCCGGGCGAAGGTGGTCTTGCCGGTGCCGGGCGGTCCGAAGAGGCAGATCGCCCGGGGCGGCCGGACCCCGTGCCGGGTGGCCCGCTCGGGCTCGGCGAGCGGTAGCACCACCCGCCGCTCGATCAGGTCCTTCTCCCGCTCCATGCCCGCCACCTTCGCCCACAGGTCGCCCGGGAGCAGCCGGCCGCCGAGGTCGTCGAGGACGCCGGCGGCGGGCCCGTGCAGGGGCTCGGTCTTCTCGAAGTACGCCACCGCGGGCCGGCGGGTGTAGCCGGCGTTGAGCAGCCCCTCGCCGAGCAGTTCCTCCTCCGGCAGGACGTATGCGATCCGCCCGACCCGGGCGGCCACCAGCTTGCGCTCCAGTTCCACCAGGAGGGCGCTGGCCAGGCCGCGGCCCCGCCAGGCGGAGGCGATCGCGATCCGCATGACCCAGGCGCGCTCCCCGGAGACGCAGGCGAGCGCGGCGCCGATCGGTACGCCCTGGTGGACGGCGACGACGGCCGGCTGGCGGGAGGTGAGGGCGCCGATGCACTCGGCGAGGGAGAAGACGGACTCCTGGCCCAGCTCGGCCGTGGTGTCGATCAGATGGACGACGGCGGCGAGATCGTTCTCGCGGTAGTCGTGGATGTGCCAGTTCACGGTGGTTCCGCCCCTCGTACGCATGCCGTGCTCGTTGCGGCGAGGCTAGGCGGGGGCCGGGCGGGGCGGCCTGCGCCATCCTGCACAAGGCGCTGCGGCGAAACGCGCCGCTTCGTCACTGGGCGGAGCGGCGCGTGCGCGTATGGCGGGCGGCGGACGGCGGCGGGTCCGGAGGGAGCCGCCGCCGTCCTGTACGAGGCCGGGGCCCTACGTCCTGCGCTTGCTCATGAGCAGTCCGCCCGCGGTGAGGGCGAACAGACAGACGCACGCGCCTGCGATGACGTTGCTGAGCACCATGCCCGTGTCGGGGGCCCGGGTGACGACCCACGGAGCGATGATCGTCCAGGCGCCGAGCAGCAGGACGACGAAGTTGAGGTCCTGGGAGCGCTCGGGAGCCATCGACATGCACAGGCCGAGGACGGCGAGCCCGATGCCGACGATCAGGTTGGTGAGGGCCAGCTCCGGCCTGGCGGCGGCGAAGTGGACGGTGTACGCGGAGATCGCGATCCAGACGCCCGCGAGGATCACGAGCTCCTCGACCGCCGCCACTCCTCTGGTCTGAAGGATCTGCGCGTAGCGGTCGCGCATCTCCGTCGCGTCCGGGTGTCCCGAGATGTCACCGGGACGGTGTGAGACGTCGGCCATGTGACTCGCCTCCTTGCTGGCGTGCTGCGTGTCGGACCGCGCTCGCGGCACGAGTGCCGCAGTCCCATTGTGCTCTTATATGTTCCTTATGTGAAGCGGGAACAAGAGCGGCCGACCGGTCCGGCGTACGCTGGGAGAGGACTCGGGGACCCGCGCACCGCCGGGAGGCGGAGACGATGGCCGGCATCACGCGAAGAAGCTTCGACGCGGCGGACGAGACCCGTCCCTTCGAGGGCGGCAAGGGCAGGCTCGATCTGCTCACCATGGAGGACGGCGCCGTCGGGCGCGCCGTGTTCGAGCCCGGCTGGCAGTGGTCCAAGCACGTGAAACCGATCGCCGGGACGGACAGCTGCCAGGCGTCGCACATCGGGTACGTGGTCAGCGGGCGGATGCACGTCGTCATGGACGGCGGCGGCGAGGAGGCCGACTTTGGTCCCGGGGACTTCATGCGGGTCACCCCCGGACACGACGCCTGGGTCGTCGGTGACGAAGCCTGCGTGGCGCTCGACTGGAACGGCTTCGGGGACTACGCCAAGTCCTCCTGAGCGCGGGCGGATCCGGAGGGTGGCGGCGTCGCGGCCGCCACCCCCTGCGGTGGTCAGGCGGCCGGCTCGCCCGTGGAGGCGCCGGACGCGATGCCGAAGGACGGGTCCGGGACGGACGAGGGCTCGAGAAGCTCCGACGGGCGTCCGTCCACGCCGACCGGCACGTCGCCGTCGATGGTGACCCGGCGCAGCTTGCGCTCGTGCTCGCCCGAGTCGTCCACGCCGTAGTGCTGGGTGGCGCGGTTGTCCCAGATCGCCACGTCGCCGGTCCGCCACTGCCAGCGCACGGTGTTCTCCGGGCGCTCCACGTGAGCCTGGAAGAGCTGGAGCAGGGTGCGGGAGTCGGCGCCGGTCAGACCGCTGATCCGCTGGACGAAGTTGCCGAGGAGCAGAGTGCGTTCGCCGGTCTCCGGGTGGACGCGGACGACCGGGTGCTCGGTGAGGAACTTGGTCGAGGCGAAGACGTCCCGGAACTGGGCGAGCTGCTCGGGCACGGCGTCGGGGCGCAGCGCCGCGTAGTCGTACGCGTTGGAGTGGACGGCCCGCAGGCCGTCGGCGAGCCGCCGCAGCGGCTCCGGCAGGTTCTCGTACGCGGTGGCCGTGTTGGCCCACAGCGTGTTGCCGCCGTACGGCGGGACGACGACCGCCCGCAGGATGGAGAAGGCCGGGTAGGCGGGGACGAAGGTGACGTCGGTGTGCCACTGGTTGGCGCGGCCGCCGTAGTCGGAGTCGATCGGGAAGGAGTAACGCCCGTCCGCGGACGGCACGGTGGGGTGCGCGACCGGCGTGCCCAGCAGTCGGCCGAAGGCCTCGTGGGCCTCCTCGTCCAGGTGGTCCTGGTCGCGGAAGAAGACGACCTTGTGGGCCAGGAGCGCGGCGCGGACGCCGGCGACGGTGTCCGGGTCGAGGTCGCCGCCGAGGCGGACACCGGAGATCACGGCGCCGAGGCGCCCGCCGAGCTTCTGCACGGTGAGGTCGGTGGTGGTCGCGGTCGTCATGGGGAGTTCCTTTCGGAGGCGGGCCCGTGGGGCCCGAGGGGCTCGTGGGGTCTCGTGAGGTCGAATGAGGGAATTAATTCGGGAGCGGAAGTAATGTCGGCGTGCGAGGCCCCGGTGGTGGGGCAGCGGGCACGCCGGGACGGGCGGGGAAGGGGTGGTCGCGGAGCGGGCGCGGGTCCGAGGGCGCCGCGCGGGTCGGCGTCGCCGAAGGCGGCCGGGCCCCGAGGAGGGTCGCGAGGGTCAGGCGGGGGTGACGGCCGGACAGGAGGTGGTCGCGAACATGTCCAGGAGACTGGCAACGCCCCGGGGGCGGCGTCAAGCGCCCGCCCGCTGCCCCCGCCGCCGCAGGCAGTGGTTGAATCGGCGCCTGCCCGGTCCGCCGACTCTCCCTCAGAGACCGCCGCTGACCTGGTATTTCATCCCCCGGAGGTGCCGTGCTGCGGGGGCGGCCGAGGGTGGGCCGACCCTCCTCCGCGGCCCACGGGGGAATTCACGTCCCCGCAACAGAGAGGCAGAGATGACCCGTACGCTCCAGGGCTCCCGGATGGCGGGCGACGGACGGCGCGAGGCGAACGCGGCGACCGTGCTGCGGACCGTCCTCGACCACGGCCCGGTCTCCCGCAGCGCCGTCGCCCGGCTCTCCGGTCTGAGCCCGGCCGCCGTCTCCCGCCAGGCCACCGACCTCACCCGGCTCGGGCTCCTGCGCGAACTGCCGGAGCCCGCCGGGAGCGGGGGAGTGGGCCGGCCCCGGATCCCCGTCGACCTGCACATCGGCGCCACTGGCGGGCCGGTCGCCGCCGGGGTCCATCTCGGTGTGCCCGGCTCCACGTTCGCGCTGGTGGACCTGCGCGGCCGGGTCCTCGCCCGGCACCACCACCCCCACGCGCCCTTCGAGCCCGACGGGCTTCCGGGGGCGGTCGGCGCCGAGCTGCGCGCCTTCCTCGACCGGCACGCGGCGGGCCGGCCACTGCTCGGGGTGGGGGCCGCGATCGGCGGCCGGGTCGATCCGGCCGCCGGTGTCGTCGTCCGGCACGACGCACTGGGCTGGTGCCGGCGCCCCTTCGCCGCCGAGCTCTCGCACGCCCTGGGCGGCCCGGCCGTCCGGCTGGACAACCACGCCCGTGCCATCGCGCAGTCGGAGATCCTCTTCGGCCGGCCCGCCGCCCGCCGCAGCCTCCTGCACCTCTTCGTCGGCAACGTCGTGGACGCCGCCGTCGGTCTGGCCGGGGTCGTCCACCAGGGGCCGGGCGGGGCCGCCGGGGACGTCGCCCACCTGCCCGTACCGGACTCCACCGCTCCCTGCCCGTGCGGCCGTTCGGGCTGCCTGGAGGCGACCGCCTCCAACACGGCCCTCGCGCGGACCGCCGTCCAGCGGGGCATCGTGCCCGAGGCCGACACCTCGCTCGTGGTCGACGCCGCGGCGGCCGGGGACCGGCGGGCCGACCGGCTGCTGCGCGAACGGGCCCGGGCGGTGGGCCGCGCGCTCGCCCTGCTCCTGGACGTCCTCAACCCGGACCTCGTCGTCGTCACCGAGCAGGCGAGCGTCCTCGAACCGGAGTACCTGGAGGAGATCCGGGGGGCCGCGATCGACCTCTCGCACGTCTGCGACGACACCGAACGGATCGTCAGTCCACATGCCGGACCGGCCACGCTGCCGGTCGCGGCAGGCACGGTTCTGCTGAATCCCCTGTTCAGGAGGCCTCTTGAGACCCTTGAGGAGCTGATGGTCGAGGGAGCCCTCGGGTGAGGTCGTCTCAGAATGCGGGAATGACTGGTTGACCGGGTCTCGAAGCCGCTGCCATATTGCTCCCGTGAATCCGGACATGCGCCTCATCTCCCGCAGGCACGTCGACCTCTGTCGACTCGCCAGCGCGGTCTGTGCCGTCCGCGTCTGACCCTCCGGCGCGGCCCGCGACGCCGCCCCCCTCACCGCCCGGCCCCTGAGCCGGGCCTCGCGCCCCCGGCCGCCGCCGCTCCGCGACCGGCCGGCCGCCCCGGGCCCGTACCGCCTCCCTCCCGCCGGCGTCCCCGGCCGGAAACCCCGCGCCTCCGCGTCCCGGCACGCACTCCCGCCTTCATTCCTCCCGCAGCGGAAGAAACATCCTCCGCCGAGCGGGTCCGACCTCCTCCAGGCAGGCACCGATGACCGAGCTGTACCCCTCCGCGCCCTCCGCCCCCTCCCGGCGCACCACGCTGCGTGCCGCCGGCGGCGGCGCCCTGCTCCTGGGCCTGGGGCTGACCGGCTGCCGCTCGGCCGTCTCGGAGTCCGCCGCCCCGGCGGCCGGGGACGCCGCCGGACCGCGGCGCGGCGGCACCCTCACCGTGGCCGTCAACTCCGACTTCACCCCGAGCCTGCTCTTCGCCCAGAGCAACCAGTCGCTCCAGCAGCGGCTGATCTACAACACCCTCACCCGCTACGACGACAAGCTCGAACCCCGGCCCGAGCTGGCCACCTCCTGGGAGTACGCCCCGGACGGCCGCGCCCTCACCCTCAAGCTCCGCACCGGCGTCGTCTTCCACGACGGCCGCCCCTTCACCGCCGACGATGTGATCTTCGCGGTGAAGAACCTTCAGAACCCCGTCAGAGCAGCCCAGTTGAGGGCCACCGCCGCAGCCGTCACCGGCTTCGAGAAGCGCGGCGACCACGAACTGGTCCTCACCCTCGCACACCCCGTCGACAATCTCTTCGACCTCTTCGAGTTCATGATCATCACCGATCGGAACAGCGTCGAGGACGCCTTCACCGGCAAGAGGCTCAACGGCACCGGACCCTTCGCGCTCACCGCCTGGCGCCCCGGCTCGGGCCTCAGCCTCAAGCGCCACGAGCGGTACTGGCTGCCCGACCGCCCCTACCTCGACGGCGTCGAGATACGCGTCGTCCCGCAGGCCGACGCCCTCATCTCCTCCCTCCGCACCGGCCAGTCCCAGCTCTCGTACTCCGTCCCCGGCCGGAACCTCGCCACCGTCGCCGGCGTCCCCGACCTCGTCGTCAGCGAGTACTCCACCGGCGGCGGCGCCTCCTACCTCGGCGTCAACACCACCGTCGCCCCCCTCGACGACAAGACCGTCCGCCAGGCCCTCGCCTGGGCCGTCGACCGCGAACGCATCCTGGAACAGGTCCTCGGCGGCTACGGCCTCGCCTCCGCCACGCCCTGGCCCAAGTCCTCGCCCGCCTACAGCGAGGCCGGGCGCACGCACTACCGCCACGACCCCGGCAAGGCCCGCGAGCTGCTGAGGTCGGCCGGACACCGCCGCCTCGACCTCCCGCTCCTCCACGTCAACCTGCCCGGCGAGACCGCGCTCGCCGAGGCCGTCCAGTATGACCTCAAGCAGATCGGCGTCCACGTCACCCTGGAACCCACCGACCCGGCCACCGCCCAGAAGAAGCTCATCTCCCAGTCCATGCCCGCCCTCTGGGCCATGGGGCACAGCTTCGCCCAGGTCCAGCCGTCCACGCTCGCCGTCAGCGCCTATCCCTTCAACACGGCCAAGAACACCTCCCGCTTCCGCTCGGAGAAGTACACCCGGGTCGTACGCGAGGCATGGACAAGCCGCGCCACGGGCGCCGAGGCCAACGCCCTGCGGCAGCGCGTCACCGACGTCCTCCTCGACGAGGCGTTCATCATCGACCTCGCCATCCGCGGCAGCGTCCAGGTCGCCTCGAAGAAGCTGCACGGCGTCACCCTCAACAAGTTCTCCTACCTCAACCTCGACCACGCCTATCTGGCGGGCTGACGTGCGCGGATACCTGCTGCGGAGACTCCCCTCCGCCCTCCTCGTGCTCGCCGCCGCCTCCGTCCTCGCCTTCGGGATCCTGAGGCTCGTCCCCGGCGACCCCGCCGCCGTCCTCGCCGGCCCCGACGCCGGCCCCGAGGTCCAGGCCGCCATCCGCGACCGGCTCGGCCTCGACGACCCGCTGCCCGCCCAGTACCTCCACTGGATCGGCGGACTGGTCACCGGCGACCTCGGCCCCTCCTACGTCATCGGCGGCGAGACCGCCGACCTCATCACCGACGGCCTCGGCGCCACCGTCGAACTCACCCTGGGCGCCCTGCTCCTCGCCGTCCTCATCGGCGGCACCCTCGGCATCGCGGGCGCCACCGCCCGCCGTCCCTGGGTCCGCGGCACGGTCCGCTCCGTCACCACCGCGGCCCTCGCCGTCCCGCCGTACGTCAGCGGCGTCCTCCTCGTGCTGCTCTTCGCCGTCCTCCTCGGCGTCCTGCCCCCGGGCGGCCGGATCCCCCTGCTCACCGCCCCCGACCTCGGCGTCCAGTACCTGCTGCTGCCCGCCCTCTGCCTCGCCCTGCCCAGCGCCGCCGTCCTCGGCCGCTACCTGGAGGACAGCCTCCTCCGCTCCCTCGCCGAGGACCACGTCCGGACCGCGACCGCCGCCGGCATCGCGCCCCGCCGCATCCTCTGGCGCCACGCCCTGCCGCACGCCCTCCCGCCCGTCGTCACCCTCCTGGGCATCCAGACCGGACACCTTCTGGGCGGCGCGGTCCTGGTCGAGGCGATCTTCGCCTGGCCCGGCCTGGGCCAGCTCGCCGAACAGGCCCTCGTCCGCCGCGACTACCCCGTCGTCCAGGACCTCCTGCTCCTCCTCGTCGCCGTCTTCGTCCTCGTCCAGCTCCTGTCCGACCTCGTCCATGCCTGGCTCGACCCCCGGATCAGGTGGGAGTAGCCGCCATGACCACCCTCGCCCCGCCGGCGCCGGCGCCGGCCGCCGCGCGCCGCCCCCGCCACCCGTACCTCACCGCCCTCGCCACCGCCCGCGGCGGCACCGGTCTCGCCCTCGTCGGCCTGGTCGTCCTCGCCGGGCTCCTCGCCCCGCTGCTCGCGGGCCACTCGCCCACCGACCAGAGCGGCCTCACCCTCGCCCCGGCCGGCACCTCCGGACACCTCCTCGGCACCGACGACCTGGGGCGCGACCTGCTCTCCCGGCTCCTGTACGGCATCCGCGCCGATCTCGGCATCATCGCCGTGGCCGTTCCGCTCGGCGCGGTCCTCGGCTGCCTGGCCGCCCTCGCCGCCGCCGCGCACCCGGCCGTCGACACCGTCGTCCAGCGCGCCTTCGACCTGATCCTGGCCTTCCCGGGCCTGATTCTGGCGCTCGCCGTCACCGCCGTCCTCGGCCCCGGCCGGCTCCCCGTGATCCTCGTCATCGCCCTCGCCGAGATCCCCGTCTTCGGACGCCTCCTGCGCACCGGCATCCTCGCCCAGCGCGGCCGCGAGTACGTCACCGCCGCCCGGGTCGGCGGCACCTCCGGCCGCCGGATCCTCACCCGCCACATCCTGCCCAACGCCGCCGACCCGCTCGTCGTGCAGTGCGCCGTCTCCCTCACCGTCGCCGTCTTCCTCGAAGGCGCCATGAGCTTCCTCGGCGTCGGCGTCCGGCCCCCCGAACCCACCCTCGGGGCCGTCCTCAGCCAGTCCATGCCCCACCTCGCCCAGGCCCCGCACTTCGCCGCGGGACCCCTCGTCACCGTGACCGCGCTCGTCCTCGGGCTCTCCCTCGTCGCGGAGGCGCTGAACCGGGAGATCCGCCGATGACCACCGCCCCCCTCCTCGACGTCCGCGACCTGCGGGTCACCTTCACCACCCCCGACGGCGCCGGCCTGCACGCCGTCCGGGGCGTCTCCCTCACCCTCCGCCGCGGCGAGACCGTCGCCGTCGTCGGCGAGTCCGGCTCCGGCAAGTCCACCACCGCCCTCGCCCTGCTCCGCATGCTCCCCGGCACCGGCCGGATCACCGGCGGCTCCGTCCGCCTCGACGGCACCGACCTGACCACCGCGGGCGAGGAAGAGCTGCGGGCCGTCCGCGGCACCCGCGTCGGCATGGTCTTCCAGGACCCGATGACGGCCCTCAACCCCGTCCTCACCGTCGGCCGCCACCTCGACGAGGTCCTGCGCGCCCACGGCGGCCGGGACAGGGCCGCCCGCCGGGCCCGCACCCTCGAACTCCTCCGCCTCGTCGGCATCCCCGACCCGGAACGGCGCCTCGACGACCACCCGCACCAGTTCTCCGGCGGCCAGCGGCAGCGCGTCCTCATCGCCATGGCGCTCGCCGGCGAGCCCGACGTCCTGCTCGCCGACGAACCCACCACCGCCCTCGACGCCACCGTCCAGGACCAGATCCTCACCCTCCTCGGCGAGCTGACCCGCACCACCGGCACCGCCCTCGTCCTCATCACCCACAACCTCGGCGTCGTCGCCCGCACCTGCGCCCGCGTCCTCGTCATGTACGGCGGGACCGTCGTCGAGGACGGCCCCACCGCCGAGGTCCTGGCCCGCCCCCGCCACCCGTACACCGCCGGCCTGCTCGCCGCCGTCCCCCGCCTCTCCACCCCCTCCGGTACCCGCCTCACCGGCATCCCCGGCAGCCCGCCCGACCTGAGGCTCCCCGTCGCCGGCTGCGCCTTCGCCGCCCGCTGCCCGCTCGCCGAGGACCGCTGCCGCACCACCGCGCCCGAGTTCACCGCGCTCACCGACGGCGTCCGCGCCGCCTGCCACCCTGCCGCCGAGCGCACCGTGCCGCTGCCGCCGCCCCCACCGCCGGCCCCCGTCCACCGTCGGGCACCCGGGCCCGTCGTCCTCGCCGCCGAGGGCCTGCGCAAGACGTACGGCGGACGGCGGCGCCGCCTCACCGCACTCGACGACGTCTCGCTCACCCTGCGGGCGGGCGAGACGCTCGGCATCGTCGGCGAGTCCGGCTCCGGCAAGTCGACCCTCGCCCGGATCCTCGCCCACGCCCACCCCGCGGACGCCGGCCGGGTCCTCCTCGACGGCCAGGACGTCACCCGCCCCGGCCGGGAGGGACTGCGGGCGGTCCGGCGGCGCGTCCAGATGGTCTTCCAGGACCCGTACGCCTCACTCGACCCCCGGATGACCGTCGGCGACATCGTCGCCGAGCCACTGCGCGCCTTCGGCATCGGCACCGGCGCCGACCGGCCCGCCCGCGTCGCCGAACTGCTGCGCCGCGTCGGGCTCGACCCCGCCGCCGCCGGCCGGCTGCCCCGCTCCTTCTCCGGCGGCCAGCGCCAGCGGGTCGGCATCGCCCGCGCCCTCGCCCCCGAGCCCGCCGTCCTCATCTGCGACGAACCCGTCTCCGCGCTCGACGTGTCCGTGCAGGCGCAGATCACCGGACTCCTCGCCGACCTCCAGCACGACCTCGGCCTCGCCCTGGTCTTCATCGCCCACGACCTCGCCGTCGTCCGCCAGGTCAGCCACCGCATCGCCGTCATGCACGACGGCCGGATCGTCGAGGAGGGCGACGCCGACGTGCTGTGCGAGCACCCCCGCGACCCCTACACCCGCGCCCTGCTGGCCGCGGTGCCCGAGCCCGTCCCGGTCCCCGCGACCGGGCCCCCGTCCCTGTCCGCGGCCCCGTCCGCGGCCGACGCGAAGGTGGCCGTATGAGCACCTGCTGCACCCCGGGACGCGGCTGCTCGGGGGAGCGGCCGCCCGCCGTCGTACCGCTCCCGCGACCGACCGTGCGGACCGCGCCGCCGCCCCACCCCATGGCGGAACTGCCCGGCGGCACCTTCCGGATGGGCGACTCCTTCGGCGAGGGCTACCCGACCGACCACGAGGGCCCGGTCCGCGAGGTCACCGTCGCGCCCTTCGCCATCGACACCACCGCCGTCACCAACGCCCGCTTCGCCGCCTTCGTCGCCGCCACCGGCCACCGCACCGACGCCGAACGGCACGGCTCCTCCTTCGTCTTCCACCTCCTGCTCCACCCGGCCGCGGACACCCACGTCCTCGGCCAGGTCGCCGGCGCCCCGTGGTGGCTCGGCGTCGAGGGCGCCTCCTGGCACGCCCCCGAAGGCCCCGGCTCCGACCTCGAAGGGCGCGCCGACCACCCCGCCGTCCACATCAGCCACGGCGACGCCCTCGCCTACTGCGCCTGGGCCGGCCTCCGGCTGCCCACCGAGGCCGAGTGGGAGTACGCCGCCAGAGGAGGGCTCGAAGGCGCCCGCTACCCCTGGGGCGACGAACTGGCCCCCGGCGGCGAGGAACGCTGCAACACCTGGCGCGGCGACTTCCCGTACCGCTCCGACCGGCCCGGAGGCCGTACCGGCACCGTCCCGGTCGCCTCCTACCCGCCCAACGGGTACGGCCTCCACGACACCTCCGGCAACGTCTGGGAGTGGTGCGCCGACGCCTGGGACCGCACCGGCCGCGAGCGCGTCATCCGCGGCGGCTCGTACCTCTGCCACGCCTCGTACTGCAACCGGTACCGCGTCGCCGCCCGCTCCCACAACACCCCCGACTCCTCGACCGGTCACGGCGGCTTCCGCTGCGCCCGCTCCCTGACCACGGAAGGCCCCGCCCCCGCATGAGCACCGCTTCCCGCCCCGACCCCTACGCGGGCTTCGCCGGCCGGGCCGGCCGCACCTTCGCCGACTCCGAGCCCGCCTGGCCGGACCGCACGACCCCGCCCGCCGGGGCGCCCAACATCGTCGTCGTCCTCGTCGACGACATGGGCTACAGCGACATCGGCCCCTTCGGCTCCGAGATCCCCACCCCGGTCCTTGACCGGCTCGCCGAGGACGGCGTACGGCTCGGCAATTACCACACCATGCCGCTCTGCTCGCCCGCCCGCGCCGCCCTCCTCACCGGCCTCAACCCGCACCGCGTCGGCTACGGCACGGTCGCCAACTTCGACCCCGGCTTCCCCGGCTACGGCATGGCGATCGCCGACTCCGTGCCCACCCTCGCCGAACTCCTCCACGACGCCGGCTACGCCACCTACGCCGTCGGCAAGTGGCACCTCGTCCGCGACTCCGCCTCCAACGCCGCCGACGACCGCGCGAACTGGCCGCTCCAGAAGGGCTTCGACCAGTACTACGGCGTCCTCGAAGGGCTCACCAGCCTCTTCCACCCGCACCAGCTCGTCCGGGACAACAGCCCCCTCGACATCGACGAGTTCCCCGACGGCTACTACTACACCGACGACATCACCGACCAGGCCATCTCCATGGTGAAGTCGCTGCGCGCCCATGACCCCGACAAGCCCTTCCTCCTCTACCTCGCCCACAACGCCGTCCACGGCCCGCTCCAGGCCAAGCCCGAGGACATCGCCCGCCACCGGGGCCGCTACGACGACGGCTGGGACGCCCTGCGCGAGCGCCGCTTCGCCGCGCAGATCGCCCGCGGACTCTTCCCGCCCGGCACCGAACTCCCCGCCCGCAACAGCGAGTCCGGCCACGACGTCCCCGCCTGGGACTCGCTCACCGAGGAGCAGCGGCGGCTCTACGCCCGCTACATGGAGGTGTACGCCGCCCTCGTCGACAACATCGACCACAACCTCGGCCGGCTCACCGACACCCTCGCGGCCCTCGGCGAGCTCGACAACACCGTCATCGTCTTCACCTCCGACAACGGCGGAACCGGCGAAGGCGGCCGGGAGGGCACCCGCTCCTACTTCAGCCGCTTCGTCCACCACCCGCGCCTCCCCGGCGACTGGGACCCGGACGTCGACCGCGACCCCGAGCTCATCGGCGGGCCGCGCAGCCTCGTCCACTACCCGCGCGGCTGGGGCATGGCCTCCAACACGCCCTTCCGCCTCTACAAGGGCCAGACGTACGCGGGCGGCGTCCGCGTCCCCTTCGTCCTCTCCTGGCCCGACGGGGTCCGCGCGGGACGGCTCGCCCCCGGCGTCCGCACCCAGTACCAGTACGTCACCGACATCACCCCCACCCTCCTCGACCTCGCCGGGATCGCCCGCCCGGACACCCGCCGCCGCGTCCCCGTCCAGGAAGCCGACGGCACCAGCTTCGGCCCCGTCCTCGCCGATCCCGCCCACGCCTCCACCCACCCCGAGCAGTACTGCGAGATGAGCGGCAACCGCAGCCACTACCGCGACGGCCACAAACTCGTCACCCACCACCGCCCCGGCACCCCGTACGACGACTCCGAATGGGCGCTGTACGACATCCGCGCCGACCCCACCGAGATCCACGACCTCGCCGCCGAACGCCCCGACCTCGTCAAGGAACTGGCCGCCGCCTGGGAGGAGGCCGCCTGGCGCAACGGCGTCTTCCCGCTCCCCGACCACAGCGGCGCCCTCGCCCGCCGCCACCCCGCCGAGCAGCGCCTCGCCCGCCCCCTCACCCTGCTGCCCGGCACCCCCGAACTGGAGCGCTACCGCTCCTCCCGGCTCGTCGCCCAGCGCTCCTTCGAGATCGAGGTCCTCCTCGACGAGACCGGCGAGGGCGTCCTCGTCTCCCACGGCGACCAGGGCGGCGGCTACAGCCTCTACGTCGAGGAGGGCCGGCTGACCTTCGCCTACAACGAGTACGGACACCTCCACGAGACCGACGCCGGCCCCCTCGGACCCGGCCCCCACACCATCCACCTGGCCGCCACCGCGGAGGAGGGCCTGCGCTGGCGCTTCACCGTCACCGTCGACGGCGAGGAACGGGCCGCGCCCGACAGCGTCCACCAGCTGATCGGCATGGCCCCCTTCCAGGGCGTCAGCGTCGGCGTCGACCGCAAGTCCCCGGTGTCCTGGCCGCTGTACGAGCGCCGCCGCTCCTTCCGGCACACCGGCGGCATCCGCTCCGTCACCTACCGGCCCGGCGCCCCGGGACCCGACGCGCCCGAGACCGTCGCCGCCGCCCTGGAGGAGGCCGCGGCCGCCTTCGAGTAGCCCCGTGCCCGCTCCGGCCGGGCGGGAACAGGCCGCGTCCTACCCCGGCCGGGCGGCGGCCGCGTCCAGGGCCTCGTCGAGCGTCGTCGCCGCCATGATCAGCGAGAGATGGGTGAACGCCTGCGGGAAGTTGCCCAGTTGCTCGCCGCTCGGCCCGATCTCCTCGGCGAACAGGCCGACATGGTTGGCGTACGTGAGCATCTTCTCGAACGCGAACCGCGCCTGCCGCACCCGCCCGGCCCGCGCGAGCGCGTCCACGTAGAGGAAGGTGCAGAGGCTGAACGTGCCCTCGGCGCCCCGCAGTCCGTCGGGCGCGGCGGCCGGGTCGTAGCGGTGCACCAGGTTGTCGCGGACCAGGCGGCGCTCGATCGCGTCGAGGGTGCTCAGCCACACCGGGTCGGTCGGGCTGAGCAGCCCCGTCCGGGGGACGAGCAGCAGCGACGCGTCCAGCACGTCCCCGCCGAAGTACTGCGTCAGCGCCTTCTGGCGCTCGCTCCACCCGCGTCGCATCACCTGAGCGAAGATCTCGTCCCGCGCGGTCCGCCAGGTGTCCAGGGCGGCCGGCCGGCCGAACTCCTCGGCCAGCCGCAGCCCCCGGTCGAAGGCCACCCAGGACATCACCCGGCTGAAGGTGAAGTCCTTCCGCCCGCCACGGGTCTCCCACACCCCCTCGTCGGGCGCGTCCCACGACGTCGCGAGCCAGTCGAGCATCCCCGACACCGCCCGCCAGCCCTCGTACGTCGGCTGGGTGTCCAGGCCGCCGCCCTGCGCCAGCGCGTACAGGGCCTCGCCGAAGATGTCGAGCTGGAGCTGGTCCGCCGCCGCGTTCCCCACCCGTACCGGAGCCGAACCCCGGTACCCCTCGAACTCCGACAACACCTCCTCCGGCAGCCACGGGTCCCCGTCCACCCGGTACATGATCTGCAGCGGCCGGCCGCCGCCGGGACCCCTCGAACGCTCGGCGACCCGCGCCGTCAGCCAGTCCGTGAACGCCGCCGCCTCCTCCACGAACCCGAGGTCGAGCAGGGCCCGGACGGCCAGCGAACCGTCCCGCACCCAGGTGTAGCGGTAGTCCCAGTTGCGCTCGCCGCCCACCTGCTCCGGCAGGCCCAGGGTCGCCGCGGCGATCGGCGCCCCCGACGGCAGATAGGTCAGCAGCTTCAGCGTGATCGCCGACCGGTGCACCATGTCCGGCCAGCGGCCCCGGTACCGCGCGGTCCGCACCCACCGCTGCCAGAAGTCCACCGCGTCCCACAGCGCCGCCTCCACCTCCCGCACGTCCGGCAGCGGCGGCGGCTCGGCCTCCGGGCCGTCGACGGTGAACGAGGCCCCGGCCATCTGCCCCTCGGACAACTGGAGCCGGCCCCGCACGTCCTTCGGCCCGTCCCGCTCCAGCGGCACGTTCGACTGGAGGAAGCCCGCCATCGCCGCAGAGCGGAAGGACGCCGTCCGCCCGTCCACCCGGGTGTCGTGCGGGGTCCGCCCGAAGCCGAACCTGGGCCGGCACTCCAGCGTGAACGTGACGCTGCCCCGCGTGCACCGCATCACCCGCATCAGGGTGTGCCGGTCCGTGGGCCGCCCGGTCCGGTCCGGCGGCATCCAGTCCATCAGCTCGCCCACCCCGTCCGGCGACATGAACCGGGTCACCAGCATCGCCGTGTCCGGGTAGTACAGCTGCTTGACCGTCACGTCCGGCCCGTCGACGGAGAGCCGGAACCAGCCGCCCCGGTCGTGGTCGAGGAGCGCGGAGAACACCCCCGGCGAGTCGAAGCGGGGGGCCGCGAACCAGTCGACGACGCCCTCGTCCGAGATGAGCGCGACGGTCTGCAGGTCCCCGACCAGACCGTGGTCGGCGATGAGCGGATAGCGCTTCATCCCCCCACTATCCGCGAACCGGCACCGATGCGCCCCGGGGACGAGATGCCGACCCCGCCCGGCGGGAGCACCATGGACGGAGAACGGGACACCCGACGGAGAACGGGACACCCGACGGGGAACAGGACACCGACGGGGAACAAGACACCGACGGAGAACAGGACACCGACGGGGAGCGAGGAAAGCGCAGCCGGCTCGGGGAAGCGCCTATCCGGACACGGCGAGGCCATGAGAGCAACGCCCGCGGCCCAGAAGGGCCGCCCCGCCAAGCAGAGCAGCCTCTACCGGCTCGGGCACTGGTGCGCCCGCCACTTCGTCATCGTGGTCGCCGTCTGGCTGGCCGCTCTGGTGGGGCTCCAGATCACCGACCGAGCGGTCGGAGGCCAGTACTCCGACGACTTCGACCTTCCCGACTCGCAGTCCGCCCGCGGCCTGAGCGTCCTGGAGGCCCACGACCCGGCGGCCGGCGGCTACGGCGCCCAGATCGTCCTCAACGACCCGTCGAAGCCGCTCACCGACGAGGCGTCCGCCGTGAACTCGGCCGTCACCGCGCTCGCGAAGCTGCCCGACGTCATCGGCGCCCAGAACCCGCTGCCGCCGCCCGGCACCACACCGCCCCCGGCCTCCTCCACCACCCCGAACACCGGCCCGCTCTCCACCGACGGCAAGACCGCCTACATCACGGTCCGCTTCAGCGTGCCCCCCTCCACGCTCGGCGACGACTACCTGACGGGTGTCGACGAGGCCGTGCAGCCGCTCAGGGACGCGGGCGTGACCGTCGAGTACGGCGGCTCGCTCGGCGAACTCGCCCGCCCCGCCGCCGACGACCGCACCAGCGAGGCGATCGGCTTCGCCGTCGCGATCGTGGTGCTCCTGATCGGCTTCGGCAGCATCATCGGCGCCGTGATGCCGCTGGTCACCGCCCTGCTCGGCGCCATCTGCGGGCTCGCCCTGCTGGGACTGACGGCCGCCGCCTTCACCTTCGGCACGGTCTCCCCGACCCTCGCCACCATGATCGGCCTGGGCGTCGGCATCGACTACGCGCTGTTCCTCATCACGCGCCACCGGCAGAACCTCATGGACGGCCACGATCCCGCCGACTCCGCCGGCCTGGCGACCACCACCAGCGGCCGGGCGGTCCTCGTCTCCGGCTGCACGGTCATCATCGCCCTCTCCGGCCTGTGGGTCTCCGGCGTGACCTTCATCGGCAAACTCGGCCTCGCGGCGGCCTTCACGGTCGTCACCGCCGTCCTCGCCGCCCTCACGCTCGTCCCGGCCCTGCTCGGGCTCGTCGGCCGCCGCATCGACCGCTACCACGTGCGCAAGCCGGTCGCCGAGACCGACGCGGAGCCCGGCGCCACCGCCCACGGCACCTGGCACAACTACGCCCGGCGCGTCGAACGGCGACCCTGGTACTTCCTCGTCGGCGGCGTGGTCGCGCTGCTCGTCCTCGCCTTCCCGCTGCTCTTCATCCAGCTCGGCCACATCGGCGACGGCGCCGACCCGAAGTCCTTCACCGACCGCCGCGCCTACGACCTGATCTCGACCGCCTTCGGCCCCGGCGCCAACGGCCCCCTGACCGTCGTCGTCGACCAGTCCGCCGTGCCCTCCGGCGACCGCGCCGCCCTCGCCGACAGCCTCCAGAAGGCCCTCACCGGCGTCCCCGACGCGGCCTCCGTCACGGCGCTCAAGGCGACCTCCGACGGCGACGTCCTCTTCGGCACCGCCTACTCGGTCGCCTCCCCGCAGGACGAGCGCACCACCGAACTCACCAACCACCTCGTCGAGGACGTCCTCCCGCAGGCCGTGGCCGGCACGGAGGCGCAGACCTACGTCACCGGCACCACCGCCGCCCAGGTCGACTTCCTCGACCTCGTCTCCAGCCGCCTGCCGCTGATCATCGCCGTCGTCGTCGCGCTGGCCTTCCTGGTGATCCTCATCGTCTTCAGAGGGCTCCTCGTCGCCCTCAAGGCCGCCGTCCTCAACGTGCTCTCCATCGCCGCCTCCTACGGCGTGGTCGTCGCCGTCTTCCAGTGGGGCTGGGGCGGACCCGCGCTCGGGGTCTCCGGGAAAGTGCCCATCGAGAGCTATGTGCCGATGATGATGTTCGCGATCGTCTTCGGCCTGAGCATGGACTACGAGATCTTCCTGCTCTCCCGCGTGCGGGAGGCGTGGCTGCGCACCGGCGACTCCAAGGCGAGCGTCGCCCACGCCCTGGAGATCACGGCCAGGGTGATCACCTGCGCCGCCCTGATCATGGTCAGCGTCTTCGCCGCCTTCATCGTCTCCGACAACATCGTCGTGAAGATGCTGGGTCTGGGCCTGGCCGCGAGCGTCCTCATCGACGCGACCGTGGTACGGCTCCTGCTGGTGCCCGCGGTGCTGACCCTCCTCGGCAAGCACGCCTGGTGGACCCCGCGGTGGCTCGACCGGATCCTGCCCCACCTCGACACCGAGGGCGAGGAGGCCGTCAGACGCGACGAGACCGCCACCACGCCGCCCGCACCGCCCGCACCCTGAAATCCGGCGGCCCCGGCCGGCCCTGACCAGGCAGAATGCGGCCATGATCCAGGACGACCGCCGCACGCCCGTGACGCACGACCAGCACCCCGACATCGCCGAGGCCGTCGCGCGCGAGCGCGCCCTGCACGACCCCGCCGTCCGTCTCTCCCGGTCCCTCGCCGAGGACCTGTTCGACCCCGATTTCATCGAGGTCGGCGCCTCCGGACGGCGCTGGACGTACGAGGAGATGCTCGCCGCCCTGCCCGCGCTGCACGGCGGCGAGGACGGCCCGCCCATCGTCGCCACGGCCTTCGCGGGCACGGTCCTCGCCCCCGGAGTCGTCCACCTCACCTACGAGACCGTCATCGACGGCCGGCACGCCCGCCGTTCGTCGGTCTGGCGCCGCGACGCCGCCGGCACGCTCCGGCTCTTCCACCACCAGGGCACGCCGGTGCCGGACGCTCAGACGTAGGCGTCCGTCACGCAGTCCGCCGCGCAGCCGTACCGCTCGAAGCCCCGGCGCAGCGCGGCGGCGGCGTGCTCCCGCTCGACGTCCTCGTGCCCGTACCGCTCCCGCAGCAGCCGCTCCACGGCCGCGACGGTGACGATCCCCGGCTCGCCGTCGCCGGCCGCGAGCCGGGCCGCGACGATCGCCTGCTCCGTGGCGCGCTCCAGGTCCCGGAGGTAGGCCTCCC
This sequence comes from Streptomyces sp. NPDC004435, assembly GCF_042873895.1. Classification (NCBI taxonomy): domain Bacteria; kingdom Bacillati; phylum Actinomycetota; class Actinomycetes; order Kitasatosporales; family Streptomycetaceae; genus Streptomyces; species Streptomyces sp. NPDC004435. The sequence goes on from NZ_JBIAMB010000014.1 coordinate 169,045, forward strand.
GGGCCATCCGCCAGGCGCGGCGGGCCGCGAACGGGCGCACGGCCCGTCCCTTCCACACGATCCCGGCCAGGACGAGAGCGATACCGGGGCCGATCAGCAGCACCCCGCCGGCGACCTCCTTGGCGGTCCACCCCATGTTTCCTCGCCTCCCCGTCGGCCGACCGCCGATTCTACGGTCGGCGGGCCGGGTCAGGCCTGGACGAGGTCGCCGTGCCGGTGCGTCACCCTCCAGGCGCCGTCCTCGCGGCGGTAGGTCTGGGTGGCCCGCAGGGTGTAGACGCGCGCCTCGCCGTCCACCGAGGCGGAGATGTGCTCGAAGCACGCGGTGTGGGCCGCGTCGCCGACGACGTCGTGGCTGAGCACCTCGACCCGGTAGGAGGTACAGGCGGAGAAGCGTCCGGCCAGGGCCGTGAGCACCGAGTCGACGTCCTCCCGCCCGAGCGCGTTGTACCAGGCACCCAGCAGGCTCACGGGCTCGCGCCGCGACCACAGCGCCCGGCAGGGTGCCGGGTCCCCGTCGTACAGCGCCTCCTGGGCGGTCTGGAGATCGGTCCTGACCCAGGTCAGGAAGGATTCCCGGTCGGTCATGCCTTCATGATGCGCCCGCGCCGCCGCGCCCCGCACCCGCTGGACCTCCTCCGGTGGCGGCCGTCGACGCGGGGTGTGCCGGAGGAGGGGGCGGAGGTGGGGTCGGCCGTCAGTCAGCGCGGGGGTACGGAGGCCGGGTCGGCCAGCACCGTCTCGCGGGCCAGTGCCACCGCCCCGGCCAGGGAGGCGTCGGCGCCGAGCACGCCCGGCACCGGCACCGGGACCGGCGCCGCCCCGGCCGACAGGATCCTGCGGCCGGCGAGCCGGGCTTCGAGGCCGCGCTCCAGCCAGGGGTACCAGTCGGCGAGGTAGCCGCCCAGCACCACGTCGTCCACGTCGAGGAGGCTCGTCACCGCGAGGACCGCCGCGCCCAGCACCTCTCCGGCGGCGTCGAGGGCCGCGACGGCGGCCGGTTCGCCGCCGGCCAGGGCCAGGCCGAGCGCGGCGACGGCGGCCTCGGTGCCCCGCTCGGCACGCAGCCCGCCGAGTCCGGCCGCGTCGGTCAGGGCCTCGGGGCCGAGGTGGAGCGCGAGGCAGCCGCGTCCGCCGCAGGCGCAGGGCGGCCCGTCGAAGGCGACCGGCATGTGTCCGGGCTCGCCGGCGACGCCGTGACCGCCGGCCTCGATCCGGCCGTCGACGACGAGACCGCCGCCGACGCCCACGTCGGCCTTGAGGTACGCGAGGGAGCGGGGTGCGGCGCCGCGCCGGACCGTCAGCGCGCGGTACTCGGCGAGCGCGGCGAGGTTGGCGTCGTTGGCGAGGACCACGGGCCCCGCGGCGTCGCCGAGCCGTTCCCGGAGCAGGGCGCCGAGGTCCACCGGGCCCGGCCAGCCGAAGTCGGTGGAGAACATCCGGCCGTCGGCGGTGACGGGGCCGGGCACGGCGAGGAAGGTGCCGGCGAGGTGTGCCCCGGGGTGTGCGGCGCGGGCGGTCGACGCCGTCCCGCGCACGGCGTCGGCGAGGGCGTCGGCGAGGGCGCCCGGGTCGCCGTCGGGCGTGGTGTGGGCCAGGTCGGCGCGGTGGCCGAGGCGCCCCGCGAGGTCGGCGACGGTCAGGTGGAGGCGTTCGCGGGTGACCCGGACCGCCACGGACACGACCCGGTCGGGCACGGTCTCCAGGTGCTGCCGGGGCCGCCCGCGTCCGCCGCCGACCACGGTCCCGGCCTCGCGGACGAGGCCGCGGCCGACGAGGTCCGCGGCGAGGGCGGTGAGCGAGCCGTGTGCCAGGCCGGTCGCGGCGGCGGCCTCGCCGCGCGAGGCCGGACCGTGGTCGGCGAGGTGGCGCAGGACGCGGGCGAGGTTGTGCCGCCGCACGTCGGCGGGGGACTCGGGGGCGGGGAGGGGGCGCACCCCTGGATTCTGCCCCAGGACGGACCACGACGGTCGGCGTTGACTCGTGTCAGTGAACCGTGTCACCAGTTTTATTTCAACCCTTGACGTAAATATGTCGGCGCCCGACGCTGTACCCGTCACGCCCAGCGGCCGCCGCGAGCACCGGCCCACGCACCCCCAGGAGCCGACCGATGACCCCTCCCGGTCCCCTCGTCACCACCACCCGCGGCCCCGTCCGCGGCGAGCGCCGCGAAGACGGCACCTACCGCTTCCTCGGCATCCCCTACGCCGAGCCGCCCGTCGGAGCGCTGCGGTTCGCCGCCCCCGAGCCGCCCGAGCCGTGGACCGAGCCCCTGGACGCGACCGCCTACGGGCCGACCGCCCAGCGCCGCCCGTTCGCCGAGGTCACCACCATCCCCGAGCCCAGCGTCCCGGGCGCCGGCGTCCTCAACCTCAACGTCTTCACCCCCGACACCGCCCCCGCCGAGGGCCTGCCCGTCCTCGTCTGGATCCACGGCGGCGGCTACGTCGCCGGCTCCGCCGCCAGCCCCTGGTACGACGGCGCCGCCTTCAACCGCGACGGTGTCGTCCTCGTCTCCGTCGGCTACCGCCTCGGCATCGAGGGCTTCCTGCACCTGGAGGACGCCCCGGACAACCGCGGCGTCCGCGACTGGATCGCCGCCCTCACCTGGGTCCGCGACAACATCGCCGCCTTCGGCGGCGACCCCGCCAAGGTGACCGTCGCCGGCCAGTCCGCCGGCGGCGGCGCCGTCCTCACCCTGCTCTGCGTCCCCTCCGCCCGCGGCCTCTTCCGCGGAGCCCTCGCCGTCTCCGGCGCCGTGCTGCGCCCCGACGGCCCCGAGACCGCCCGCGCCGCCGCCCGGCTCTTCACCACCCGCACCGGCCTCCCCGCCACCGCCGAGGCCCTGCGCGACCTGAGCGACGACGAACTCCTCGCCCTCCAGGACCGCCTCGCCGAGGACGGCCCCGACCGCGCGGGGCTGCCCCCGATGCTGGCCCTCGCCCCCTTCGCGGACGGCGACCTCGTCCCCGTACCGCCCGCGGAGGCCCTCACCACCGGCGACGCCGGAGCCGACGTGCCGCTCCTGCTCGGCTTCACCGCCGAGGAGTTCTCGATGTTCCCCGGCCCCGGCGACGAAGGCCCGCCGCTCCCGCACCTCCTCGGCGCGCTGGGCCTCGACCCGGCGCGCACCGGAGAGTTCACCGCCGCCTACCCGGACGCGCCCGAGGGCGCCCTCTTCGGCCAGGCGCTCACCGACGTCATGTTCCGGGCCCCGGGCCTGGCCGTCGCCGACGCCCGCGCAGCCCGCGAACGCCCCACCTGGCTCTACGAGTTCGCCTGGCGCTCGCCGGTCCTCGGCCTCGCCGCGCACTGCCTCGACCTGCCGTTCGGCTTCGACCTCCTCGACGCCGAGGGCGTCCCCGAGGTCGCGGGCCCCACCCCGCCCCAGGCTCTCGCCGACGCCGTGCACCGCGCCTGGGTCGCCTTCGTCACCGACCAGGACCCCGGCGCCGACTGGCCCCGCTACACCCCCTCCGCCCGCGCCACCCGGGTCTGGGACACCGAGAGCAGGACCGAGACCGACCCCGTCCGGCACGTCCGCGACCTCTGGCTCGACTGACCGGCGCCGGCGAGGACGTGGCACACCCCGACACCCGGGACGGAATCCGCCGTCCCGGGCGTCACACGCTTTTCACGTCCCGTGCATGGAACGCCGCGGGACCCGCGCCGATGATCGACCGAGCGCGCCTCCCCGCACCCCGCAGCGGGGAGCGCGCGTCCCCGGACCGGTCCGACCGCCGCGCAGCCAAGGAGTCCCCGCATGCCCAGCCGCCGCCGCTTCCTCGCCGGATCTGCCGCCATGGGCGCCGGCGCCCTCTCCGCGACGGCCGGCACGACCCTCCCGGCAGCCGCCGCGACCCGGGCCGCCCCGGAGGACACCACCCGCCCGCCGAACCTCGTCGTCGTCCTCGCCGACGACCTCGGGCGCGGCGAGGTCGGCGCCTACGGACAGCGGCTCATCGCCACCCCGCGCATCGACCGGCTCGCCGCCGAGGGCCTCCGCTTCACCGACGCCTACTCGACCGCCGCCGTCTGCGCCCCCTCCCGCTGCTCGCTCCTCACCGGCCTCCACACCGGCCACGCCACCGTCCGCGCCAACCCCTCCGGCGCCCAGGGCGCCCTCACCGCCACCGACACCACCTTCGCCGAGGTGCTGCGGGCCCGCGGCTACCGCACCGGTCTCTTCGGCAAGTGGGGCTTCGGACCCGAGGCCGCTGGACAGCCCAGCCACCCCAACGCCCGCGGCTTCGACGAGTTCCACGGCTACATCGACCACGGCCACGCCCACCAGTACTACCCGGCCCAGCTCTGGCGCGACGGCACCAAGGAGGCCGTCCCCGCCAACGCGGGCGGCGCCAAGGGCGCCTACGCCCCCGAGCTGCTGCTCGGCTCCGCCCTCGACTTCCTCGACCGGCACGCCGACCGCCCCTTCCTCCTCTTCCTCGCCCCCACCGTCCCCCACGCGCCCAGCGACGCCCCCGGCCACGGCCCCTACGCCGACCGGCCCTGGACGGCGGCCGACAAGGGCCACGCCGCCCAGGTCTCCCTCCTCGACTCCCACATCGGCCGGATCGTCGACCGGCTGCGGGCGCACGGCCTCGACCGGGACACCGTCCTGATCCTGGCGAGCGACAACGGCCCCCACGAGGAAGGCGGGGTGAACCCCGACCACTTCGACGCGAACGGCCCCCTGCGCGGCTACAAGCGCAACCTGTACGAGGGCGGGATCCGCGTCCCGCTGATCGCCTGGGGCCCGGGCCGCGTCCTGCCCGGCACCTCCGACCGGCCCACCCCCCTCACCGACCTCCTCCCCACCCTCGCCGAACTCGGCGGCGCCCCCGCCCCGGCCGACGTCGACGGGCTCTCCGCCGCCCCGCTGCTCACCGGCGGAGCCGCCGTCGCCGCCCGTCACGACCACCTCTACTGGTACCGCGACGAGCGGGGCGTCACCGGCCGCGCCAACTCCCAGGACGGGGGCCGCGCCACCTGGCTCGCCGAGGCCCTGCGCAAGGACCGCTGGAAGGCGGTCCGCTTCGCTCCCGTACGCGACCGGACGCTCCCCGACGACCGGTGGCAGGTCGAGCTGTACGACCTCGCCACCGATCTCGGCGAGACGAGCGACGTCGCCGCCCGCCATCCCGCCACGACCGCCGAACTCGTCGCCCTCATGCGCGCGTCCTGGCGGGACACCTACCCCCGCACCGCCTTCGGCACCGCCCTCACCGCGCCCGGGTCCGTCGTCCCCGGCGAGGAGTTCACCGTCACCGCCGTCCTCGCCAACGGCTCCTCGCGCCCCTGGTCGACCCCCGCGCTCGCCCTGGCCGCCCCCGCGGGCTGGACCGTCCGCGCCACCACCCCCACCGGCACGGACCGGCTGGCGGCCGGCGCCCGCCTCACCGCGAGCTGGCGGGTCACCGTCCCCGCCGGCGCCGCACCCGCCACCCCCGCGCGGCTCACCGCGGAGGGCACCGCGCTCGCCCCCGGCGGCCCGGTCCGGTACGCCGCCGACGCGACCAGCACCACCGTCCCCCCGGCACCGACCCGGGACGGATACCTCTCCGACCTGCCCTGGATCAGCGCCGTCAACGGCTGGGGCCCGGTCGAGCGCGACGCCTCCAACGGGAAGAACGCGGCCGGCGACGGCACCCCCATCGCCTTCGGCGGCACCACCTACGCCAAGGGCCTCGGCGTCCACGCGTACAGCTCGGTCTCCTACCACCTCGGCGGGGTCGCCGACCGGTTCACCGCGCTCGTCGGCATCGACGACTTCTCCGCCCGCCAGAGCACCCTGGGCGCCACCCGCGCCACCGTCCACGGCGACGGCCGCGTCCTCGCCACCACCGGCGTCCTCACGGCCGCCGGCGGCCCCGTCCCGCTCGACGTGGACGTCCGGGGCGTCCGGGTGCTCCGCCTGGAGGTCTCCGACGCCAACGACAGGACCTCCTTCGACCACACCTCGTGGGCCCGCGCCCACATCTCGCTCCGGGCCTGACCACCGGGCGTGGTCGGGCCCGGACCGGGCGGCTCAGCCCTCGAAGCCGACCGTCCCGTCCGGGAGGATCGCCTCCACCCGGGCCCCGTGCTCGACCGTGCGGCTCACCGTGCAGAACTTCTCGTGCGTGAGCCGCACCCCGCGCGCGAAGACCTCCGCCGCCTTCGGGTTGGAGTCCGGCAGGTCGAACTCGTAGCTCACCCGGATCCGCCCGATCCGGCCGTCGTCCTCCGGAGTCGACACCGACTCCACGACGATCCGCAGCTCGTCGTGGTCCACCGCCCGCGCCGTCCGGTCGATGACCAGGCCGCCGCAGCCGCCCATGGCAGCCAGCAGCAGCTCCACCGGCGTGAACGACGGCTGCGCGCCCTCGTCGTCGGCCGCGGCCATCAGCACCTCCGCACCCCGGTCGTTGCGGGCGGTCCACCGCCGGTACCCGGTGCGGACGGTCTCGACGCGGTAATCGGCCATGGGGGAGCGCTCCTCGGCTGGGCTCGTACGTGTGCCCCGTACGCTACGGCGCCCCGGCCCCCGCCCCCCACCCGACCGGCCGGGCGTCGACGCGCCGAGCCCGCCGACCGCTCCCGCCCCACCCGGCCCGGCCCCACGCCCCGGCCCCTTCCGCCGCCCTTCCGCACGCCCGGTGGACCACCGGGCACCCCCGGCCCGGGAAGGGCGTGCTGGAATACGGCCCATGGACGCCTCCGACCGCCTGTGGATCCGCCCCTTCCCGCCGATCGACCCGGACACCCCCGAGGTGCTCCTCGCCGTCGACCACGCCTCCGCCGACCCCGCCGAGCGCATGGTCTGCGTGCTCCTCAACCGGGGCCACGAGGGCCAGGAAGGCGTCTTCCACCTCCTCCCCGACGACCTCACGGCCCGCTACCGGCGCAGCGGCGGCCGGCTCGCCGTGACCCTCCTCGCGCCCCGGGCCGTCGTGGCGGCCGACGTGGCCGACCGGACCGACGGCCTGTGCGACCACCTCGACGCCCTGCCGCGCGACCCCCTGGACCCCGGTCGCGTGGTCCTCCTCCACCGCGAGACCGTCACCGACTTCGTGCCCGCCGCCGAGGGCGACGAACGGCAGCCGGTCCTCCTCCTCGACCACGTCGGCGGCTCCGCCGGCCCCGACGAGCTGGCCGAGTCCTTCGAGAGCGGCGGGACGACGGTCGCCGTCGTCGCCGCGACCGAGCACCCCGCCCCCTGACCGGAACCCCGTCCGACCCGCCGCGCCCACCTCCCCGGGTGAGTACCCGCCCGCCCCGACGTGAGTACGCCGGCGGATCCGCCACGGCCCCCGGGTGGCTGGAATGGAGCCATGACCCTCCGCATTCCGCGCCGCCCCCGCACCCGGCCCCTGCGCCGCGCCTCCGCCACCGGGACCGCCCTCGTGGTGGCGCTCGGGCCGGTCGTGGTGGGGGCCCTGCTCGCCCGTTCGGTCGGCGGCGACCCGATGGTCTCCGTCAACGCGCTCATCGCCGGCGGCGGTCAGCGCGCCCGGGTCTCCCGGCACCAACTCCGCTCCTGCCGGGGCCGGATGAACGCCCGGCCGATCCAGGCCGTACGCGGTCTGACCGCCAGGGCGCGGCCCGCCGCCCTCCGGAGCCCGGCGCCGGACAGCGGGCTTCCCCTCGTGACCGTACGGCGGTCCCGGCGCGCCGATCCGCCCGGGCGGTCGCGCCGGACACCGGCCGAAAACCGGCAGACCTGACGGAAAGCGGCTCTGACCAGCACGCTTCCCGCGCGGTTTCCTCACCGAAGCGGCCCCGCCGGGCGCCGGGATGCGCGATGATCGCCCCCGCACCCGAGAAGGACCGGGCCCTCGGGGCCGGTACGGCAGCGTCGAAAGGCACCCCTCATGGCCAGGCGGCATCCCGCGCGCGCGTACGACCAGAGCCCCCTGCCCGCGGACTCGCCGACCGACCCGCCCGGCCTCGGACGACGGCGCTTCCTCGGCTACGTGCTCGCGGCGCCCACGCTCACCGTCGCCGCCCAGGTCGGCGCCGAGGCGATCGCCCCGGCGACCGCCGAGGCCGTCATCCCCTCGTTGCCGGGTCCGGCCGAACTCCTCGACCTCAACGACCTGCTGACCACGGCCGCGCTGCCGACCAGCCACCTCATCACCATCCGGCTCGACCCCGACGGCACCGCCCACTTCGCGCTGCCGCGCGCCGAGGTCGGCCAGGGCGTCACCACCTCCTCCGCCATGCTCATCGCGGAGGAGCTGGACCTGCCCCTGGAGAAGGTGAAGGTCACGCTCGCCGACGCCCGCCCGGAACTGCTCTTCAACCAGCTCACCGGCGGCTCCAACACCACCGTCTCCACCTACACCCCGATCCGGGTCGCCGCCGCCGTGGCCCGGGGCCGGCTGCTGCACGCCGCCTCCCTCGTCCTCGGCGAAGCCGTCGCCACCCTCACCACCAAGGCGGGCACGGTCCTCTCCCCGGCGGGCGCGGTCCTCGGCTACGGCGAACTCGCCGCCCGGGCAGCGGCCGTGGCGGACACCGCCGTCGCCGTCGCCCTCAAGGACCGCGAGGACTTCCGGGTCATCGGCACCGCCCGCCGCCGGCTCGACGCGCTCGACGCCGTCACCGGCCGCAAGAAGTTCGCGATGGACCTCCGGCCGGCGGGCGCCCTGCCCACCATGATCTGCCGCCCGCCCACCATCAACGGCACCGTCCGCTCGGTCGCCAACCTCGACGCCGTACGGGCCATGCCGGGCGTCACCGACGTCGTCACCGTCTCCACGGGCGTCGCCGTCCGCGCCCGTACCTTCGGCCAGTGCGTCGACGCCGTCCGCGCCCTCGACGTCGACTGGAGCCCCGGCACCGCCGAGGACGCCACCGACGCGACCGTCCTCGCCGAGCTGCGCCGGGCCGAACTCCCGCTCGTCGTCCCGCCGCTCCCGCTCCTCACCAAGGCCGTCGACGCCCGCTTCACCTTTCACTTCGCGAGCAACAGCGCCCTGGAGACCAACTGCGCCATCGCGGACGTCCGCCCCGGCTCCGCCGAGATCTGGGGCTCCCTCAAGGCCCCGATCGTCGCCCAGGAGCAGATCGCGCTCCGCCTGGGACTGCCGGTCTCCGCCGTGAAGGTGCACGTCACCGAGGGCGGCGGCTCCTTCGGCCGCAAGCTCTTCCACGACGCCGCCCACGAGGCCGCCGAGATCTCGAAGAAGCTCGGCAAGCCGGTGAAGCTGATGTGGCACCGCACCGACGACTTCCGGCAGGGGCGTACCCACCCGATGTCGACCTCGCGGGTCCGCGCCACCTACTCGCTCGGCGAGGTCCTGACGTACGAGCAGCGGCACACCTCGGTGGCGACCGACTTCGGGCACGGCATCGGGGAGGTGCTGACGGCGGAGGCGGCCCGGCTCCCCGTCGCCGACGCCGCCTTCTCCCAGACGATGTTCCAGCTCACCCAGATCAGCCCCTACCACCTCGGCGTCACCACCCAGCTCCTGTCCGAGACGGACAAGGGCTACAACACCGGCTCGATGCGCAACATCTACTCGCCGAACGTGCGCACCGCGCAGGAGCTCGTCATCGACGAACTGGCCCGCCGTCTGGGCGAGGACGCCTACGGCCTGCGCCGCCGCCTGATGAAGGAGTCACGGGCCCGGGCCGTCCTGGACAAGGTCGCCCAGCTCGGGCGGTGGGGCCGGCCGATGGCGCCCGGGACCGCGCAGGGCATCGCCGTGCACCCCGAGTACCACTCGTACGTGGCCGTGCTCGCCGAGATCGACTGCCGTCCCGCGACCACCGGGCGCACGGTCCCGGACGCGTACACCGGCCCCCGCGTCACCAAGGTGGTCTGCGCCGTCGACGTCGGCCTCGCGGTCAATCCGCGCGGCCTGGAGGCGCAGATGATGGGAGGCATCTCCGACGGCATCGCGCTCGCCCTCACCTCTGGGCTGCACCTGAAGGACGGCGCCTTCCTGGAGTCCAGCTGGGACAACTACTACTACACCCGGCAGTGGAACACCCCGCCCGAGCTGGAGATCGTCGTCATGCCGCCGACCGGCGACAAGCCCGGCGGCGCGGGCGAGCTGGCGGTGGCGGCGGCGATGGCGGCCGTGGCCGGCGCCTACGGCCGGGCCACCGGCACGATGCCGACCGTCTTCCCGGTCAACCACAACGCCCCGCTCACCTTCACGCCCCCGCCCGCCGTCCCGCCGGTCCCGGCCTCCCCGACCGACGGCCGCGACCGCGTCCTCCCGTAGTCCAAGGCTCTTCGAGATCCCCGGAGTTCTCCGTGCCCCAGCACACCTTCATCCTCAACGGCCAGGCCGTCACCGCCGAGGTCGAGTCCGACGTGCGCCTCCTGTGGGTCCTCAGGGACGTCCTCGGCGTCACCGGCCCCAAGTACGGCTGCGGGGTCGGCGTCTGCCGGGCCTGTACGAGCCACCTCAACGGCAGGGCGTTCACGCCCTGCGCCGTCCCCGTGGGGCAGCTCGCGCCCGAGGACGAGGTGACCACCATCGAGGGCCTGCCCGAGACGGCCGGCGCCGAGCTCCACCCGATGCAGGAGGCATGGCTCGACCTCGACGTCGCCCAGTGCGGCTTCTGCCAGCCCGGACAGATCATGGCGGCCGTCGACGCGGTCCGCCGGGCCAGGGAGGCGGGCCGGGAGGTCACCGAGGCCGACCTCGACGCGCTGCGCAACATCTGCCGCTGCGGCACCTACCACCGGATCCGGCAGGCGGTCCTCGAAGGGGCCCGCCGCATGCCCTGACGCCCTCACCCTGCCGGGCACGCCCGAAGGCCCCCGCCGCGCGAGCGACGGGGGCCTTCGGCAGGGTGCGTCAGACGGCGGGCGGGACCCGCGACGGACGGCCCGAGCCCCTGGTCAGGACGTAGCCGCCGATGCCCGCGAGCGCGGCGAGGACGCCGCCGGCCGCGGTCCAGATCCAGCGGTCGGACCACCAGCCGGAGGACCAGCCGCCCTCGGGCGCGGCGGCCTCCACCGCGGTGCGGCGGCCGGCCTCCTCCTCGGCCTCGGCCAGTTCGGCGGTGGTCGCGCCCGGCACCAGCGGCGCGGCGAGCGCTCCGTCGGTGGCGTACGCCCCGCCCCGGTCGGAGACGTCGACGCCGACGCGCGCCGAGAACGGCTGCCCCAGGTCCTCCTCCGGCAGCCCGGTCACGGTCAGCCGGACGAAGTAGCTGCCCGGCAGCGGGTCGTTCGCCCAGGCGTCGGCGGAGGCCCGCACCGGCCGCAGCACACAGGCGAGCTCCAGCGCGCCCGTCTCCTTCGGCGCCGTACGGGACTGCGTGCCGTACATGCACGGCTGACGGCGCCGCAGCCCGTCGTAGACGTCCACCCGCCAGGTGGCGGCGCCGTGCCGCAGGCTGCTCTTCGGCAGCGTCACGGTCGCCCGGACGGTGGGCCGCTCACCGGTGTCCGCCGGGAACACCCAGTACAGGTAGTCGCCCGTCGATGCCTGTGCGGTGGCCTCCTGGCCCGGCCGGAAGGCGGCGGCGGTACGGAAGGTGGTGCCGGCCTCCGTGGGGCCCGCGGAGGGGTCGGCCGAAGGCGTGGGCGTGTCGGCGAGGGCGCCCGGCGCGGCCGGGCCCAGCAGGGCGGCGCCGGCCAGCGCGGCCGCCGTGAGCATCCGTACGGTACGCATCAGTGGGTCCTCCAGACGGCGAAGCGCCAGCGGGACAGCCAGCCCCAGATCAGTCCGGCCAGGAAGCCGGCGAGCACCAGCGCGCCGAGCAGCCACCAGCCGCGGCCGAGGCCGAAGGAGGCCACGTCCGAGGCGTCGGCCGGGCCGTCCACGACGTCCACGGTCAGCTCGACCGGCATGCCGGGCGTCGTCTTGACCGACGGCGGGGCGGAGAAGGAGTTGCTGACCTGGAGGCAGACCGTCTCGGCGGCGGGCTTGGCGTCCCCGGCCTCGTCGTCGTCCCGTTCGGGCTTCGGGTAGCGCAGCCCGGTCGAGATCACGTCGGTGCGCCCGTCCCCGGCCTCGGAGCCGCGCACGATCTCGCGCCCGGACTTGGTGACGGCCCGCAGCAGCACGCCGTAGTCGTTGTTCACGGCCCGGTCGGCGGAGACGCTGACGGAGGCGCGGAGTTCCTGGCCGGGCAGCAGGTCGACCTTGTACCAGCGGTGCTCGCCGAAGCTCTGCCGGTCGGTGTAGAGGCCGGGCTTGAGCTGCGGGGCGTCCGCGCACTGGCGGGTGCCCTCGGTGGCGACGGGGGTGACGACCGGGTCGGCCGCGCGGTCCACGAGCTGCCGGACGCGCCGGGAGAGGTCCTCGGTGCGGTGCACGGAGGTGTACGTGCCTCCGGTGGCCTCCGCGATGCAGGAGAGCTGCTGCCTGGTCTTGGCGTTCGGCACCAGGCCGAGGGTGTCGATCACGAGGTTGATGCCCTGGTCGGCGATCTCCCGGGCGATCTGGCACGGGTCGATCCCGCAGGTGTCCTCGCCGTCGGTGATGAGGACGATCCGCTTGGTCGCCTTGTCGGTGCCGAGATCCTTGGCCGCGCCGCGCAGCGCCGGGCCGATCGGGGTCCAGCCGGTGGGGGCGAGGGTGGCGACGGCGGTCTTCGCCTCGGTGCGGTCGAGCGGGCCGACCGGGTACAGCGCCCGGGTGTCCTTGCAGCCGCGCGCGCGGTCGTTGCCCGGGTAGTCGGCGCCCAGGGTGCGGATGCCGAGCCTGACCTCCTCCGGCACCGCGTCCAGGACCTCGTTGAAGGCGTCCTTGGCCGCGCTCATCCGGGACTTGCCGTCGATGTCCTTGGCCCGCATCGAGCCGCTGACGTCGAGGACCAGCTCGACCTTGGGGGATTCGTCCGCCGCCGGCTCGTCGGCGGAGGCACTCGTCGGGAGCAGCGCGGCGGTCAGGGCGACGAGCAGCGCACAGGCCCCGGTCGCCAGCCGTTTTCTCGTGATCATCGGCGGATCGTATTGATGATCCTCCGACAATCCAAAACCGGGGGCCGGCTCCCCGTCGGACGGGCAGCCGGCCGCGTGGTCCTGACGGGTTACCAGATGGCCTCGACCCACTCGGGGTGGTCGACGAACGGGTTCCGGTTGCCCTGGTAGGTGGAGTACACGAGGTCGTTGCGGCGCTCCTCGAAGGCGCTCGGCGGGTCCTGCTCGTTCCACTGCTTCAGGACCGAGAGCTTGCCGTGGTAGGGCACGCTGCCGTTGGAGGTGGACTCGTTGGCCTCCAGGTTCGGCCAGCCGTCGCCGCCCTCGTACCGCACGGCCATGTAGAGGATCATGCGGGCCACGTCGCCCTTGTCGGCGTCGCGGGGCTCGAAGGAGTTGGAGTCGGTGTAGCTGCCGGGGGCGCCGCTCACCGGGCTGCCGCCGTTGTCGAAGTCCTTGTTGCCGCGGGTGCTGTTCACCTGCACGTCGCAGGCGCGCAGGTGGTGCAGGTCGGTGCCGGGGCCGGCGGAGGTGCCGAAGTTCCCGTGGGACTGGGCCCAGGTGTGCTCGCGGTTCCAGTTGCCGACGGAGCCGCCGTTGAGGCTCTTGCTGCGGGAGGCCCCGCTGTAGAGAAGCACGACGTTGGAGGAGTTGTTCGGGTCCTGGTCGAGGGTCTTGAGGGCGTTCCAGACCGCGTCGTACGAGATCTTGTCCTGGTCGCTGATGATGGTGTGCAGCGCGGACTTGAGGCTCGCGCCGGTCTTGCCGATCGCGTTCTCGTAGTACGTGGAGTCGTACGCGTTCGTGGTGGCGGCGGCGGGGGACGCCGTGACCGCGGGGAGCGTGAGTCCGACGACGGCGGCGGAGACCGCCGCCCAGACCTTCCAGCTGCGTATCCGAGCAACCGACATGGGGGGCCCTTTCCGGGGGACGGCACGCGGGCGGGCGCCGTCCCCGCGGCTCAGGGGAGCGGCGCTCTACGCGTGTTGACTGCGTGTCATCCGGGAGAGTGGCACGGGGGAGGAGGTTGTCGTGTTACGGACAAAGAGCCATTCGGTGACGTTCTCGCATACACGGCCACCGGCGGCGCGCGGATCGCGCCCCTTCCGCCTCAGCTGCCCCGGAGGTCCACCGGCATCCCCTTCGGCTCCTTGATCCGCTTCATGATGATCTGCGAGTTCACCTCGGTGACCCCGGCCAGCGCCGTCAGCTGCTCGATCCACAGCCGCTCGTACGCGGACAGGTCCGCCACCGCGATCCGCAGCAGGCAGCCCGGGCTGCCGAAGAGCCGGTACGCCTCGATCACGTCGGGGATCGACTGGAGCGCCTCCTCGAACGCCTCCACCGTCTCCCGGTCCCGCTTCACCTCGACCGAGACCAGCACCTCGAAGCCGCGCCCGACCGCCTCCGGGTCGATCACCGCGCGGTACCCCCGGATCACCCCGTCCTGCTCCAGCTGGCGCACCCGGCGCAGACAGGGGGAGGGGCTCAGGCCGACCCGCTGGGCCAGCTCCTGGTTGCTCAGCCGGCCGTCCTGCTGGAGCTCGCGCAAGATGTGGAGATCGATTCGGTCCATGGCGCAATTATCTGCCACGCTGAAACATTTCTGCCTCCACCTTCGCAATCGCATGCTCCCTCTTTTGGCCTACGGTTGCGGGCTGGGTCACGGAAATGCCGGGCCCGTGGAAGCCAGGGAGGCGACGGCCATGCAGCGGACGAACGACGGAACCCCGCGCCGGATCGTCGTCATCAGCACCGGCGGCACGATCGCCAGCCGCTGGCAGGGCACCGGCTACGCGGCCGACGCCTCCGGCGACGACGTCCTCGCCACCGCGCCGCTCCCCGAGGGCGTGACCGTCGAGGTCCGCGACCTCTTCAACGTCAACAGCTCGCTGCTCACCGCGGCCCACCAGCTCGCACTGCTCCGTACGGTCCACGAGACCCTGGCGGACCCCGGCGTCGACGGCGTCGTCGTCACGCACGGCACCGACACCCTGGAGGAGACCGCCTTCCTCCTGGACCTCCACCACGCGGACCCCCGCCCGGTCGTCCTCACCGGCGCCCAGCGCCCCTTCGGCACCGGCGACGGCGACGGCCCCGGCAACCTGTACGACGCCCTCCAGGTCGCCGCCACCGTCCGCGACCTCGGCGTCCTCGTCGTCTTCGACGGGCGCGTCCACGCCGCCCGCGGCACGGTGAAGACCCGGACTCTCGCCGCCGACGCCTTCGCCGACCCCTCGGCCGACCGGCTCGGCCGCGTGGGCTTCTCCCGCGTCGACGTCGACCGCCTGCCCGACCGCCCGGCCGTCCTCCCGCTGCCGGCCGCCGCCCGCACCGCCGACCCGGACACCACCGGTCGCGCCGGACTGCCCCGGGTGGACGTCGTCTTCCACCACACCGACGGCGACCGGCTGCACTTCGACGCCGCCCTGGCCGCCGGGGCCCGCGGCATCGTCCTCGTCGCCACCGGCGCGGGCAACGCCACCCCGGAGATCGCGGAGGCCGTCGCCGAGGCCACCGCCCAGTGCGTCCTCGTCGCCGTCACCACCCGCGTCCCGGCCGGCCCGCTCGCCGAGATCTACACCGGCGGCGGCGCCGTCGACCTGGTCGCCGCGGGCGGCCTGCTCACCGGCACCCTCCGGGCCGGCCAGGCCCGCATCGCCGTCCTCGCCGCCCTGCTCGCCGACACCGACGGCGACGACCCGGCCCGCCGCACCGCCCTCCTGCGCCGCCTCCTCGAAGGCCCGGTCCGCGCCGAGCCCACCCTCGCCACCGGCACCTCCCTCGAGGCCGCGCCCGTCCCGGCCCGCGCCTGACGGCCCCTGACCACCGGCTCGCGGGCGTCGACTTCCCCCTCCTCCGCCCGCGAGCCGGAAACAACCCTGCGCACCGGCGGAGCCGGACGGCCCGGCGCACCGGCCGAGCCGGACGGCCCGGCGCTCATATCGAGCCGGGCGCCCCTGCGCACCGGCCGAGCCGGGCGCCCCGACCCACCCGCCGAGCCGGGCGCCCCGGCGCTCCCGACGAGCCCGAAACGACCCGGCAGACCCGCGACCCCTCCGGGTACGGTGACGGACCCCCGTCCGCCACCGCCCAGGAGCCCGTGTGCCCGACTCCGCCGACCCCAGCGACCCCGCCGACCCCGCCCACGCCACCGAGCAGGCCCGCCACGTCGTCCGCCTCGTCCGCGAGGTCCTGGGTGACCGGGCCGTCCTGGCCGCCTGCGTCCACGGCTCCGCCGTCCTCGGCGGGCTGCGCCCCACCAGCGACGTCGACATCCTCGCCGTCCTGGACCGCCGCACCACCGAGGCCGAGCGCCGCGCCCTCACCGACGCGCTCCTCGCCGTCTCCGGCGAACGGGCGTACGAGGGTCCCGCGCGACCCGTCGAGCTGAGCCTGGTCGTCCACGCCGACGTCCGCCCCTGGCGGTACCCGCCGGTGTGCGAGTACCTCTACGGCGAGTGGCTGCGCGACGACTTCGAGGCCGGCCTGACCCCCGCCCCCGCGCCCTGCCCCGACCTGGCCCCGCTCATCGTCATGGCCCGCGCCGGCGACACCGCGCTGTACGGGCCGCGCCCCGCGGAGCTCTTCGGCCCGGTCCCGGAGGCCGACCTGAGGGCCGCGATCGTCGCGGGCGTACCCGAACTCCTCGCCGACCTCGACGGCGACACCCGCAATGTGCTGCTCACCCTGGCCCGCATCCTCACCACCCTGCGCGGTGGCCGGATCCGTTCGAAGGACGAGGCCGCCGCGGTCCTTCTCCCGGAGCTTCCCGTTGAGCACCGGCCCGTGCTCGCGGCGGCCCGGGAGCAGTACCTGGCGGGGGAGTACGGCTCCTGGGCGGACGAGCTGCCCGCGGCGCGGGCGCACGCCGCCTATGTCGCCGGGGCGATCAAGAGGGCCTCTTCGGCCTGAAGTTACCCGTCGGTTTCTCGTGACTTCCTCGGCGCGCGGTCGTAGAACGTGTTCCCATTCGCTCACGAGTGAGGAAGATCACATGAGTGAACACCCCCTGTCCGCCCAGGGAATTCACGGAGTCAGCCGCCGCCGCTTCCTGACCGGAACAGGTTCTGTTCTCGGCGCCGCCGCCCTCGCCGGCGGCCTCACCACCCCGGCCCGCGCCGCGGTCCCGGGCCTCGACGTCTGTCCCATCCCCGACGGTTCCCACGTCCGCGCCCTCGTCGTCGGCACCGGCTACGGCGGCTCCGTCGCCGCCCTCCGCCTCGCCCGCGCCGGCGTCGACGTCCACATGATCGAGATGGGCATGGCCTGGGACACCACCGGCCCCGACGGCAAGGTCTTCGCCAACACCACCAAACCCGACTACCGCTCCTTCTGGCTGCGCACCCGCACCAAGCAGCCGCTGAGCCAGTTCCTCGGCTTCCCCCTCGACAAGGACGTGCCCCGCCACACCGGCATCCTCGACGCCGAGGAGTTCGCCGGCATCACCGTCTACCAGGGCCGCGGCATCGGCGGCGGTTCGCTCGTCAACGGCGGCATGGCCGTCACCCCCCTCCGCGAGCGCTTCCCGGCGATCCTCCCCACCGTCGACCCGGCCGAGATGTACGCCACCTACTACCCGCGCGCCAACGCGGGCCTGGGCGTCACCGACGTGGACGTGTCCTGGTGGGAGAGCACGCCCGCCTACCAGTACGCGCGCGTGGGCCGCAAGCACGCCCAGCGCTCCGGCTTCCCCTTCCTCTTCGTGCCCAACGTCTACGACTGGGACTACATGAAGCAGGAGGCCGCCGGATCCGTACCGAAGTCGGCCCTGGCCGGCGAGGTCATCTACGGCAACAACCACGGCAAGAAGAGCCTCCAGAAGACCTACCTCGCCCAGGCCGCGGCCACCGGCCGGGTCACCGTCTCCGCCCTCCACCGGGTCACCTCGGTCACCCCGGCCGCCGCCGGCGGCTACACCGTCGCCATCGAGCAGATCGACACCACCGGCGCCACCCTCGCCACCAAGACGGTCCGCGCCGACCGCGTCTTCTTCGCCGCGGGCAGCGTCGGCACCAGCAAGCTCCTCACCCGCCTCAAGGCCACCGGAGCCCTGCCCGCCCTCAACGAGCACATCGGCAAGGGCTGGGGCGACAACGGCAACGTCATGTGCGGCCGGGCCAACCACATGTGGGACGCCACCGGGAAGCTCCAGTCCGCCATGCCCACCGCGGGCATCGACAACTGGGACGCCGGAGGGGCCTTCGCCGAGGTCGCCCCGCTGCCCACCGGCATCGAGACCTACGCCTCCTTCTACCTCTCCATCACCCGCACGCCGCACCGCGCCGAGTTCACCTGGAACCCGGCCACCGGCAAGGTCGACCTCAGCTGGAACCGCTCCTGGAAGCAGACCTCCATCGACATGGCGAAGTCCATCTTCGACAAGATCAACTCCAAGGAGGGGACGATCTACCGCACCGACCTCTTCGGTGCCTACAAGATCTGGGGCGACCACCTCACCTACCACCCGCTGGGCGGCGCCGTCCTCGACCGGGCCACCGACAACCACGGCCGCCTCCACGGCTACCAGGGCCTCTACGTCATCGACGGCTCCCTCATCCCCGGCAACGCCAGCGTCAACCCCTTCGTCACCATCACCGCCCTCGCCGAGCGCAACATCGAGCGCATCATCGCCGAGGACTTCTGAGCGTGACCCCGGGCGTGCCAGGGCCGGCCGGTCCGAGAACCGGCCGGCCCTTCCCGGCATCGACCGCCCGCCGGGCCGTCAGCCCGTCGGCAGTACGCACACCTCGTCGAGGCCCAGGACCCGGTTCAGCCGGCCGAAGGCCAGCCACGAGCCGAGGCTCATCGTCAGCTCCACGATCTCCGTCTGGCTGTAGTGCGCGGTCATCCGGGCCCAGAACTCCTCGTCCAGACCGTGGTGGTCGAGCGCGTACCGCTCCGCGTACTCCGCGGCCAGCCGGGTCCGCACGTCGAAGGAGTCGGAGACCTCCGTCGTCCGCCAGGCCGCGACCACCGCGTCGAAGCCCTCCTCGACCTTCTCGCCGTCCCGGTCCGTCCGCCAGTCCAGGCAGAAGTGGCAGCCGTTGATCTGCGCGATCCGCAGCCGCGCCGCCTCGAACTCGCGCAGTCCCAGGGTCGTGTGGGCGTACACCGACAGCGAGAAGTTCGCCGCCGCCATCCCGATCCCCGGGACCATGTCGCCCCACACGTACCCGATCGGCTCCTGGCCCTCGGGAATGTCGATGATCATCGTGCGCTCCTTCCCAGCTTCCCCACCGCCGGGCGTATCGGCACGTCCAGCGCGTCGTAGAGCCCCGGCTCCGCCGCGGCCAGCCAGTCGATCGCCCCCACCAGGCGCCCGACCGCCGTGGCGTTCCCGCCGGCGGCCCGGTTCTCGTCCTCGTCCGTGGCGGCCACGGTCACCTCGATGCGCGGCCGGCCCTCGACGATCACCCGGTGCGCCCCGGCGCCGTCCGGCGGCACCGGCCAGTCCGGCGCGCAGGACGGATGGATCCGGGTCACGTGCTCGATCACGATCCGCGGCTCACCGCCGACGATCCCCTGCACCTCGAAGCGGACCGCGCCCTGTGTGCCCTGCTCGAAGACGCCCATCGTCCGGGTCTTCACGGTCGCTTCGAGCGGGCGCCGGTCCACCGTCTCGCGGATCTCGTCCACCTCGGCGCCCAGCGCCCGCGCCATCAGCCGGATCTGCCCGCCCCACACCATCGTCGGGACCGTGGGGAAGAGCATCGGCGGCTCGTAGTCGAGCGGCTTGCCCATCCCGATCAGCTCGCGCACGGAGAACTCCTGCTCGTACGTCGAGTAGTCGAAGATCTCCTGGCAGCGGACCGCGTCCACGGTCGTGCCGAGTCCGCTGACCAGCAGCGGCAGCACGTCGTTGCCCCACCCGGGGTCCACCCCCGAGGCGAAGAGCGACCCGCCGCCCTCGGCGACCGCCGCCAGCACCGGATCGCGGAACTCCGCAGGCGCGTTGCGCGGGTCGTACAGCGGGTACAGCGAGGGTGTCACCACCACCGCCCCCGCCGCGACCGCGCGCACCACGTCCTCCAGCGCCCCGTCCGGCCGCACGTCGCCGGAGGCCGCGTACACCACGGCCCCCGGCCGCTCGCCGAGGACCGCGCCGACGTCGTCGGTCGCGGCCACACCGAGGTCGTGCCCGAGCCCCGCGAGTGCCCCCGCGTCCCGGCCCACCTTGGCCGGGTCGGCGACCAGCACCGCCGAGAGTTCGAGCCCGGGATGGGCGTCCACGGCCCGGATGGCCGCCCGCCCGACATTTCCGGTTCCCCACACCACCGTCCGTATCATGCGCGGAGGGTAGCGCCGGGCGGGCGAGGTTCCCAGACCCGCGACACCAGGATCTGACGTACAGTCAGATTCTGTCTCCGGCCGGGAGGATCAGACGAGCCGCAGGGTCACGAACGGGATGGTGTCACCCGGCAGCACATACCGCTCCACCTCCGTGAACCCCCGCGCCAGCGCGAACCGCAGCCCCTCCTCGTTCGACGCCAGGACCACCGTCTCCACCCCCGCGCCGCTCAGCGTCCTGGCGTGCCCGAGCCCCCGCTCGTACAACACCGTCCCGAAGCCCCGCCGCCGGTGCTCCGGCAGGATCCGCGCGATCACGGTCGCCGCCGGCGTCTCCCCGTCCGGCGGCCGCACGGTGGAACAGCC
This sequence comes from Streptomyces sp. NPDC004435, assembly GCF_042873895.1. Taxonomy (NCBI): domain Bacteria; kingdom Bacillati; phylum Actinomycetota; class Actinomycetes; order Kitasatosporales; family Streptomycetaceae; genus Streptomyces; species Streptomyces sp. NPDC004435. The sequence goes on from NZ_JBIAMB010000014.1 coordinate 189,575, forward strand.
CACCGCCGCCCCGCCCAGATACGCCACCTCCAGCCGGTTGCGCCCGGCCCGCTCCCGCACCTGTGCCTCCGACAGCACCGCCGTCGGGACGACCGCGTTGTGCACCGCACGCCAGTCGGCCAGCTCCCGCTCGCCCGCCGCCGGGACCACCCGCAGCTCCCCGCACCCCTCGAGATCGCTCATCCCGGCACCCAACCCCGCCCGCGTCCGCCGGTCAACCGCATTCCCGCCGCCACCCGCTCCTCCGTACGGGTGGGCCGCGGCCCCGGCGCGCAGCGCCGCCCGCCGAACGGGTACGGATCGCTCCACTGCCCCCGGCCAGGAGGATGCCTCACCATGCCCGCCTTCGTCCGCAAGGGCGCTCCCGCGTTCCTCGGTGCCGGCACCCTGTGCGCGGCCCTGCTGCTCACCGGCTGCGCGCACCCCGAGCCGCCCGCCCCCGCCCCGTCGTCCGCCCCCGCCGCACCGCCCGCGTCCGCCGCGGCGAAGCCCTCCGACGGGCGCTCCCCGGCCGGCGACGCCGCGGCCACCGACGCCCGCCCCGCGGCACCCCCGCGGATCCCCGGCCTCGGCCCCCTCACCCAGGCCCGCGTCCCCGACGGCACCACCCAGGCCCTCGTCGTCACCGGCGCCACCGAGAACAGCAACACCGCCGTCGTCACCCTCCACCAGCGCGCCCCCGGCGGCCGGTGGTTCGAGGCCGCCGGGCCCTGGCCCGCGCACAACGCCCTCAAGGGCTGGACCGGCGACCACTCGGCCGGCGACCTGCGCACCCCCATCGGCGTCTTCCGCATCGGGGACGCGGGCGGACGCCTGCCCGACCCCGGCGCCCGCCTCCCGTACGACGAGGACCCCCAGTTCGCCATCAGCGGCACCGGCTTCCTCGGCGAATCCCTCGAAGGCTCCTTCGACCACGTCATCGCGATCGACTACAACCGGGTCCCCGGCCGCACCCCGCTCGACAAGGAGCGCCCGCTCGGAGCGGGCAAGGGCGGCGGCGTCTGGATCCACGTCGACCACGGCGGCCCGACCCAGGCGTGCATCGCCCTCGGCCGCGACGACCTGCGCACCCTTCTGGTCACCCTCGACCCGGCGGCCGAACCCGTCGTCGTCATGGGACCGGCCCGCGAACTCTCCCGCTGAGCGGGGGAGTCCAGGACCTGCCGGCGGCGCGGCCCGGAGGAGCGGGGCCGGCCGTCCGGCTCCCGGACCGGGCCGGGGAGCGGGATCAGCCGACCGCTCCCCGGAACGGCCCGGTGTGCAGCCGTACCTGGTCCGGCGTCAGATAGGCGTCGGTGTACTCGAAGTCCCGCAGCGTCCCCGCCTTCGAGGCGAGGAACCCGGTCCGTACGTAGTCGTCGCCCGCCACCGCGTTCAGCAGCCAGTTCGTCATGACCCGGGTCTTGGCCACGTTGGTCCGCAGCGCCGCCCAGTGGTAGCCGCGCGCCACCGCCTGCGCGGCGGGCCCGTGCAGCTCGACGCCGAGCGGCTTCGACACCCCGTCCATCCCGCCCAGGTCCACCACCAGGCCCAGGTCCTTGTGGGTGTACGGACGCAGCTCCTCGCCGCGCAGCGTCGCCACCAGGTTGTCGGCGAGCGCCTTGCCCTGGCGCATCGCGTGCTGCGCCGTCGGCGGGCAGATCGCGCCCTCCTCGCCCTTCGCCAGGTCCGGCACCGCCGCCGCGTCGCCGAGCGCCCACACCCCCTCGACCCCGGGCACCCGCATCTCCGGCGTCGCCACCAGCCGGCCGCGCACGGTCTCCGTGCCGACCGTGGCCACGAGCGGGCTCGCGGCCACGCCGGCCGTCCAGATCAGCGTGCGGCAGGGCAGCACCCGGCCGTCCGTCAGGGTGACCGCCTCGTCGTCCACCGACGCCACCGACACCCCGAGCGACACCTGGATGCCCCGCCCGGTGAGGATGTCCATGGCGGCCGCGCCGAGCTTGTCGCCGAGTTCGGGCATCAGCTTCGGCGCGATGTCCACCAGATGCCACTTGATGAGCGCCGGGTCCAGCCGGGGGTACCGCTTGACGGCGTTGTGGGTGAGCAGCTGGAGGCAGGCCGCCGTCTCGGTGCCCGCGTAGCCGCCGCCGACCACGACGAACTGGAGCCGTGCGGCCCGCTCGGCGTCGTCGTCGCTCGCGTCCGCCAGGTCCAGCTGGGCGATGACGTGGTCCCGGACGTAGACCGCCTCGGCCAGCGTCTTCATCCCCCGGGCGTGGTCGGCCAGCCCGGGGATGTCGAAGGTCCGGGTGACGCTGCCGGGGGCGAGCACCAGATGGTCGTACGGCTCCACGTCGAAATCGCCGGTGATCGTCCGTACCACCACGGCCTTCGCCGCCGTGTCCACGCCGACCGCGCCGCCCGGCACGATCCTCGTCCGGTGCTTCTGGCTGCGGCGCAGTGACAGCGCCACGGACTGCGGCGTCAGGACGCCGGCCGCCACCTGCGGGAGCAGCGGCAGGTAGAGCTGGTACGAGAAGGGCGAGAGCAGCGTGATGTGCGCCTCCCGCTCCGTGAGCCGCCGTTCGAGCCGCCTCACACAGCCCACCCCGGCGAAGCCGGCGCCCACCACGAGGATCCTCGGTCGCGTCACGCTTGCCGCCTTCCCTATGAGCGTGCAAAGTGCCTTCGCCTATGACTGCATAGGCACATGTGGCAATTTTTCGCTGACTATCCGTGGTTCACCCTTTTTATCGTCATTGCGGCGGGATCGCTCTTCGGCATGGTCCGCTTCGGTCCCGTGAAGCTCGGAGCGGCCGGAGTCCTCTTCGTCGGACTGCTGGTCGGGGCCCTGGACCCGGATGTCGGGCCCGCCGTCCCCGCCGGTCTCCCGGTCCTCGGCCTGGCGCTGTACGTCTACACGGTGGGCCTGGAGGCCGGGCCGGCCTTCTTCCGGGAGCTGCGGCCCCAGCTGGCCGTGATGCTCGGCGCCGTCGTCGCGCTGGTCCTCACGGCCCTCGCCGTCGGGCTCATCGGGCACGGGCTGTTCGGCATCTCCGGACCCTTCCTCGCCGGCGGTTACGCGGGCATCGGCACCACCACCCCTGGTCTCGCGGCGGCCCAGGCCGCCTCGGGCGACCCGACGCAGGCCGCCACCGGTTACGCGATCGGCTACCCCCTCGCCGTCGTTCTCACCATCCTTTTCGTGGCGGCCGTCGCGGGCGCGCGCAACTGGCCCGGCCGCCGAGACCCCGGCACGGGCCTCCCCGACCGGCTCGTCAGCCGCACGGTCGATCTCACCCGGCCCGCCATTTGGGCCGACGTCCCCGGCGTCGCCTCCGGCGAACTCCTCGCCAGCGCGCACCGCCCGGCCGGATCCGTCGTGCACATCGTCACCGGCGACCCCGGCCCGCTCGCCCCGGGCGACGCCCTCGTCCTCGTCGGAGGCCCCGAGGCGGTCGCCGCCGGCGTCGCCGCGCTCGGCACCGAGGCGCCCGAGCACCTGCTCTACCACCGCGACGTCGTCGACTACCGCCGCATCCTGCTCACCAACCCCGACCTCGCGGCCCGCACGGTCGCCGAACTCGGCCTCGCCGACCGCTTCGGCGCCCGCGCCACCCGGGTCCGCCGCGGCGACCAGGAACTCCTCGCCCACGACGACCTGCTGCTCCAGCTCGACGACCGGATCCGCGTGGCCATGCCCCGCGAGCGCACCGCCGAGGTCTCCGCCTATCTGGGCGACACGGAGGCCAAGGTCAGCGAGGTCAGCGCGGTGAGCATGGGCCTCGGCCTCGCCGCGGGCTTCCTCATCGGCATCCCCAAGCTCACCCTGGGCTCCACAGTCCTGTCCCTCGGTACCGCCGCGGGCCCTCTCGTCATGGCGATGGTCCTCGGCCGGCTCCGCCGCACCGGCCCCCTCGTCTGGGTCCTGCCGACCCGGGCCAATCTGACCCTGCGTCAGATCGGCCTCCTCGTCTTCCTCGCCTGCGTCGGCCTGACCTCCGGCTACGCCTTCCGCCGCGACGCCTTCTCCCTCTTCGGCCTGAAGCTCCTCGCCGTCCTTCTCGTCGGCGCGGTCCTCAGCTACGCCCTGATGGTCCTGGTCTGCCGCCTCCTCGGCCAGAGCCGCCCCCGCACGATGGGCCTGCTCGCCGGGTACGTCGGCAATCCCGCCATCACCGCGTACGCGAACAGCCGGGTCTCCGACAGCCGGGTCAACACCGGCTACGCCACCCTCTTCGCCCTCGCCATCCTGGTGAAGATCGTCTGCATCCAGCTCATCGTCGGCCTCTGACCGCGTGCCCGCTCCGGCCGCCCGGGCCGGGGCGGCCGGTCAGCTCCCCACGGCGTGGACGTCCTGGCCGACCAGCGCGGTGACCAGTCGCCGCAGCGCCGGGCGGGGGTCGGGGGAGTCCGGCCACGTGGTCATCAGGAGGTGGTGACCGGTGCCGACCAGGGCGAGGGCCGCGACGGCCGGGTCGACGGAGTCCGGGACGCGGCCGAGGCCCCGCTCGGCCTTCAGATAGCCGGCGACGGCCTCCTCGATCGCCGCGAAGCCCGGCGCGCCGCCCTCCAGCGCCTCGCGGATCCGGAGCGCGGCGGCGGGACGGGCCATGGCGATGCCCGAGACGGCCGGGCCGCCGGAGTCGAAGAGGGCGAGCACGACGGCGTCGAGGTTCCCCGCGACCGTGCCCCGGCCCGCCTGCCCGGCCAGCGACCGCGCCTTCACGGCCGTACGGGCGAAGCGGTCGAGGCACAGCTCGGCCACGAACTCGTCGAACCCCGCGAAGTGGGTGTGCAGCAGCCCCTTGGCGCAGCCCGCCTCGGTGGTCACTGAGCGGCTGGTCAGCGCGCCCGGCCCGTCCCTCTCCACGACCCGCTCGGCCGCCGCGAACAGCCGCTCGCGCACGTCCGGCGTCGCCACTCCACGCGGTGACATGAGCCTGCCGTCCTCTCCTCGTACCCCAGCCCGTCCGACAGGCCGATCGTAAACGGGATTGCCTGAATGGGCACGCGCCCATACTGTGGCCCGACCGAGAATGGGCACACGCCCATTCCTGCCGTCGCCCCGACGCCGGGCCCGCCCCCCCATGGAGGACATCGTGACCACCATCGTCAACACCGATCAGGACCAGGCGTGGAACGGCCCCGAGGGCGCCCACTGGGCCCGCCACCAGGACCGCTGGAACGCCGTCAACGACGGCTTCAACACCCCTCTGCTCGACGCCGCGCGCATCGCCGACGGCCACCGCACCCTCGACATCGGCTGCGGCGCCGGCCACACCACCCGGCTGGCCGCCCTCCGCGCCCCGCACGGCCACGCCCTCGGCCTCGACCTCTCCGGCCCGATGCTCGCCGAGGCCCGCGCCCGCGCCGTCGCGGACGGCATCCACAACGTCACCTTCACCCGCGGCGACGCCCAGACCCACCCCTTCGAGCAGAGCGCCGAAGGCCCGTTCGACGCGGCGATCAGCCGGTACGGCGCCATGTTCTTCGCCGACCCCGAGCTCGCCTTCGGCAACATCCGCAGGGCCCTGCGCCCCGGCGGAAGGCTCGCCCTCGTCTGCCCGTCCGACCCCGAGCTCAACGGCTGGGTGACGGCCATGACCTCGCTGCGCGGCATCCTCCCCGTCGGCGACTTCGGACGACCCGGCCTCCCGGGCATGTTCTCCCTCGCCGCCCCCGACCGGGTGCGCGCCGTCCTCGCCGCCGCGGGGTTCACCGGCGTCACGATCGAGGAGACCCGGGCGTACGGCACCTGGGGCCGGGACGCGACCGACGCGGCGGACTTCCTGCTGGCCACCGGCCCCGGCCGGCACCTGATGGACAGCGCCGACGAGCCGGCGCGGGCCCGCGCCCGCGCCGCCCTCACCGACCACCTCGGCGCCCACGAGACGGCCGACGGCACGGTCCGGCTGCTGAGCACGGCGTGGCTGGTGACGGCGGAGCGTTCTTAGGTGAATCGATCACGAGCCTCGTCGACGCTCGTGATCACCCCACCTGGCGAACCGGAGGCCGCTGCTAGAAGACGACGACGCCGAGCGGCCTGGAGCCGGCCGCGAGGCGCTTCACCTCGCCCGAGGTGAGGTCGACGACGCTCAGGCCGTCCCAGTACCCGTCCCGCGTGAAACCGCCGGTCACATAGGCGGTCCCGCCGTCCTTCGACACGGCCACGTCCTCGTGCGGACCGTCGAGCGGGTACACCCGCTCGACGCCCTCGGGCGAGCGCACGGTCAGCGACGGGCCGCGGTCCTCGCTCGGGTCGATCGGCCCGGTGCCGACGGCGAAGAGCGTGCCGTCGGGCGTGACGGTGGCCCCGTGCTGGTGGGTGTTCGCGGTCATGGACTCGATCTCGACCCGCCCCGTCGCCGGGTCGACGACGGCGAGCCGCTCGCCCTCGAACGGCAGCAGCAGCTTTCCGTCCGACGGGCGGACGGCGGTGTAGTGCGGCTTCAGCCAGGAGCCCAGCCCGCCCTCGGTGCCGTACGGCGCGACCTCGACGCGCCGGGCGTCGAGCGAGTCGGCGTCGACGACGGTCACGTCGAAGGAGTCGTGGTTCGTCGCGTACACGGCGGAGCCGTCCCGGCTCACGTCCACGTCGAAGGGCCGCCGGCCCACGTCCACCACCTCGACGACCTTCAGGGACGCGGTGTCGATCACCTCCAGGGTGCCGTTGCCACCGGGCACGTTCACCCCCACGTACACCCGCTTCCCGTCGGGCGACAGCGCGATGCCCATGCCGCCGCCCCGGTACTCGCCGGTGGTCACGGGGCCGGTGTCCGTCCGGTATGGGACGAGGGCCAGGCGCTCCCGGGTGGTGGTGTCCACGACGGCGACGCCCTCGGCCGTCGCGACCCACGCCCGCCCGTCCTTCCCGAGCGCGAGCCCGTAGGGCGCGGTCCCCGCCCTCACGGAGCCGGTCGCCCCGCGCGCCGGGTCCACGAACGTCACGGTGTCCGACCCGAAGTCGCTGACGAGCAGCGTCCCGGCCGCGGACCCCGCACCGGCGGAGACCGTCCCCGACGGCACGGGGCCGGTGGACGGCGGGGGAGTGACGGTGACGGGGGAACCCGTCGGTGTGGCGGTGAGGGTGGGACCCGTCGGCGTGTCGGAGGCGGCGTCGCCGGCCTGGGCGCAACCCGACAGCAGGACCACGGCGACGGCCGCGGGAAGCAGCACGCGAGCGGTACGGGACGGGGGGCGGATCGTCATCTCGGGCTCCTCGGTACGGGACAGGAGGAGGACACCGCGCGAACGGCCCCTCCCGTACTCCGATCCTCCGGCACCCCCGGGCCCCGGCCCCTCGCCCGCCCGTCCACGGTCCACGGCCCCACCGGTGGACCAGGGGGTCCACCGATCGGTTGACCCGGCGGGCCGCGCCGCGAGCGCGCGGTCATGGCGTGGGCCCGGTCGGTCGGCGGTGGCCACCGACCGCTTGCCCACCGGTCCTGCTCAGCCCTGCGGCAGCGACCGCATCGCGACGATTCCGGCGTGCGGCCCGCCGGGGCCGCCCTGCCCCTGGCCCTGACCGGGGACCGGACCCGCGCCCTGCATGCCCGAGGGACCCGGCAGCGCGGCCGGACCGGCCGGACCCGGGTGCCCCGGCAGCGGCTGACCGGGAACCCCCGGCAGACCCTGCGCCTGCATCCCGGGCTGCCCGCCCTGCATGCCCGGCTGCCCGCCCTGCATTCCGGGCTGGCCCTGCATGCCAGGCTGACCCATGCCCGGCTGCCCCGGCATCCCCGGCCGTCCCATGCCCGGCTGGCCCTGCATCCCGGGCTGGCCCTGCATGCCCGGCTGACCGTGCATCCCCTGCGGACCCGGCATTCCCTGCGCGCCCGGCATCCCCGGCATGCCCGCGGGAGCCCCGACGCCCATCGGCTGCTGCTGCGGCGTCGGCGCGGGAAGCTTGATGTACCGGCTCAGGTCCCGCAGCACGTCCTCCGCGGTCTGGCGCACGTCACCGGGAACGTCCCCCCGCTCCCGTATGAGCTGGGCGTAGATCGGTGCGGTGCCGTCCGCGTGGTTCATGGAGTCCGTCGCTTCCTGTCAGCTGGGTCGGTGCCGCGCACCGGCGGGCAGACGGCGAGTCTACGGGGAAGCGCCGACACCCCGTGGCGCGGGGAGCCCGCCGCCGCCCGGCCCCGCGGCCCCGCGACCCCGCCCGGACGGCCCCGGACACACCCCCGCCCGTGTCAGGATCGAGGGATGCTCGAAAAGATCATCGCCGCCTGCGACGGCGCGTCCAAGGGAAATCCCGGCCCCGCCGCCTGGGCCTGGGTCATCGGCCGGGCGGACGGCACCGTCGACCGCTGGGAGGCCGGTCCGCTGGGCCGTGCCACCAACAACGTGGCCGAACTCACTGCCCTGGAAAGGCTCCTGGAGACGCTGGATCCAGCGGTGCCCGCGGAGATCCGGATGGACTCCCAGTACGCCATGAAGGCCGTCACCACCTGGCTCCCCGGCTGGCGCCGCAAGGGCTGGAAGACCGCCGCCGGAACCCCGGTCGCCAACAAGGACCTCGTCGTCCGGATCGACGCCCTGCTCACCGGCCGGGACATCGACTTCGTCTACACCCCCGCGCACCAGGCCGACGGCGACCCCCTCAACGACGCCGCCGACCGGGCCGCCAGCCACAGCGCCCGTACCCAGGAGCCGCTGGGCTCGGACGCCGGTTCGGCGCTGCCCGACCCCGAGCCGGCCGCCGCGCGCTCCTCCGCGCCCCGGGCGCCCCGGGGCCGCTCCTCCGCGCCGGGCGGATCCGGGGCCTCCGGAGCCCGCCGGAGTCGCCCGTCCGGCGGCACCCTGAAGGCCAAGTTTCCGGGCCGCTGCCGGTGTGGGCGTGCCTATGACAAGGGGGAGAGCATCGCCAAGAACGCGGAGGGCTGGGGGCATCCCACCTGCGTCTGAGCGCTGACGCCGTCCGAGGGGCGGGCGACGCCGTCCGCCCCCTGAGACCGTCTTCCGCACCCCTCGGACAGGCTTCACCCGAGCGTGGATCCAGGTTCTCCCGAGGTTCTGTTCTCAGAGCTGTTGTGGCTGCATACTGTTCCTCCTCGCACCTGGTGACGAACCGTTTTGCCTGCTCATCCGACGTCTCTCGACGTGAATCGGCACCCGGCGAGATTCCCCCCTTCACTTCCGGCGCACAGCGTCGTGACGGAAGTGACCCCTGCCCGTGAAAGACCCGAGGTTCCGTGCCAGTACCTGTTCTCCTGACCGGGCGCTCCGTGCGCCTGGAGCCGCTGGCGATGCGGCACGCCGAAGCCCTTGCGCGGGCCGGCGAGGCGGACCGATCGGCCTACGCCTTCACTCCCGTGCCCGACGGCCTGGGATCCGCGCTCGACTACATCGCCCGCGCCCTGGCCGAACAGGCCGCCGGGCGCTGTCTGCCCTTCGCCCTGGTCAGTACCGCCGACGACCGGGTGATCGGCTCCACACGCTTCCTCGAACTCGACTACTGGAGGGGGCCGCTGGTGTGGCCCCCGACCCCCGGGCATCCCCACGGGGATCCGCTCACCGCGATCCCCGACGCCGCCGAGATCGGCAACACCTGGATCGCGGGCGACGCCCGGGGCACCGGCGTCAACACCGAGGCGAAGCTGCTCATGCTCCGCCACGCCTTCGAGAGCTGGGGCGTCCGCCGGATCACCTTCCGCGCCGACGCCCGCAACACCCGCTCGCGGGTCGCCATCGAACGCCTCGGAGCCACCTGCGAGGGCACCCGCCGGGCGCACTCGCGCGGTCTCGACGGCGCCGTCCGGGACACGGCCTTCTACTCGATCCTCGACGAGGAGTGGCCCACCGTCCGGGACATCATCGAGCTGCGGCTCAGCGCTCCCCGCCGGAGCCGGGTCCTCCAGGACCTCCTCCCGGCCTGACCCGGCCCGGGGGGGCCCGCCCCCCGGGGGGGGGGGGGGGGGGGGGTGTGGGGGGCGGGGGGGGGGGGGCCGGCGCG
>NZ_JBIAMB010000014.1:199485-245331 GCF_042873895.1 Streptomyces sp. NPDC004435
CGTCTCCCCCCGGCGGCGGCGCCCCCCCCCCCCCCGCGGGCGCGGGCCCCCCCCCCCCCCCCCCCGGCCCGCCCCCCCCCCGCCCGGCGGGGGGGGGGGCCCCCGCGGCGGGGTGTTTTCATGGAAGTGACGGGAAGGACTCCGTGCGAGGACACGGAGTAGCGGCTCTCGAAGCCGTGCACCGTGCAATCAGGATCCGCGAGAAGCGGGTGAGTCCTTCCCGCCCCTTCCCGCCCCTTCCTTCCCCTTCCCCTTCCGCCCGCGTGCCCGCGCCGACGACGCTCCCCCCGGGGCGGGCGAGGGAGGCGTTTCCCATGAGCGGTGGCGCGTGGACGGTCCTGGCCGTGGCGGGCGTCACGGCGGCCTACGCCCTCGGCTCACGGCGGCTCGCCTCGACACCGGTCTCCTCCGCGATCGTCTTCACCGGCTGCGGCGTACTCCTCGGCCCCGCCGTCCTCGGTGTGGTCGCGACCGACGAGGCCGGGGCGATCACGGCGCTCCTGGAGGCCGCCCTCACGCTGGTGCTCTTCACCGACGCCATGGCCGTCCGCCGCCGCGACCTCACCCTCGGCGGATTCCTGCCCCGCCGGCTCCTCGGCATCGGACTCCTCCTGAGCATCGCGGCCGGCTGGCTGCTCGCCGCGCCCCTCTTCCCCGCCCTCACCGTCTGGGAGCTCGCGCTCCTCGCCGTCATCCTGGCGCCCACCGACGCCGCGCTCGGCAAGACCGCGATCTCCGACCGGCGGGTCCCGCCCCTGGTCCGCCAGGGCCTGAACGTCGAGAGCGGCCTCAACGACGGCATGGTCCTCCCCTTCTTCGTCGTCTTCCTCGCCGCCGTCCCCGGCACCTCGTACGCCGCCGAGGGCGTGGCCGGCACCTTCTGGCGCTCCCTGCTCCTCAGCACCGTCCTGGGCCTGCTGGCCGGCGGCGTCGCCGGACGGCTGCTCCAGGCCGCACGGGCACGCGGCTGGATCACCCGGGAATGGCGCCACGTCTACGTCCTCGCCGTCGCCGCCGCCTCCTACGAACTGGCCGTCGTCGTCGACGGCAGTGGCTTCATCGCCGCCTGGGTCGCCGGCTTCGCCTTCGGCCACGCCCTGCGGAACCACCCCGCGGGCACCCCGGAGCCCCCCGCACCCGGCCGCGACGCACCCCGGGACACCACCCCCGAACTCGCCGAGGACCTCGGAGAGCTCCTCGCCTCGATCGCGCTGCTCCTCTTCGGCGCCGTCCTGCTCGGCCCCGCCCTCCAGCACCTGACCTGGCAGATCGTCCTCTACGCCGTCCTCAGCCTCACCGTCGTCCGGCTCGTCCCCGTCGCCCTCTCCCTCCTCGGCAGCGGCCTGCGCCCGCCCACGGTCCTCTACGTCGGGTGGTTCGGCCCCCGCGGCCTCGCCTCCGTCGTCCTGGGGCTCCTGGTCGCCGAGGAACACGTCGCCGGCACCGAACTGCTGGGCCGGATCGTGGCCGTCACGGTCGCCCTCAGCGTCCTCCTCCACGGCGCCACGTCCCCGGCGCTCGCGGGCGCGTACGGCGCCTGGTACCGGCGCGCCGCGGCGCACGGCGACCTGCGGGAGACCGCCGAGGTCCCGGAGGGCGGAGGCCGCCGCCGCATGCGCCACCTCGACGGCCCCACCCCGTAACCGCACGTCACAGCCCCGCCCCGGCTCCCCGCTGCGCCTTCCGTCCTCCGGGACGACCATGGAGGGAAGCACGGGTACGGCAGCCGGGCCCGTACTCCGCGGAACGAGAGCGAGGTCCACCATGGCCGCCACGCACACCCCGCACCGGACGGACAGCACGAGCCAGCTGTGGGCGGGAGGACTGACCGTCTTCGCCGCCGTCATGCTCGGGATCACCGGCGTCGTCGGCGTCTTCCGGGGCATCATGGCCATCGCGGAGGACGACGTCTTCCTCACGACGCCCAACTACGTCTTCCAGTTCGACCTGACCAGCTGGGGCTGGATCCACCTCGTTCTCGGCGCCGTCGCGATCGTCGTCAGCTTCGGCCTCTACAAGGTGTCGATGTGGGCACGCGTGGCCGGCGTGGCCATCGCCGCCCTCGTCGTGATCGCGAACTTCCTGTCCCTGCCGTACTACCCGGCCTGGTCGATCCTGATGATCGCCATGTCCGGCTTCGTCATCTGGGCCCTGTGCGTCGTGAAGCCCGACAACTCGATGCTGCGGTAGCCCGCCGGCGAAGACGCCGCGAGGAGCCCGTCACGCCGTCAGCTCGTAGAGACCGTGGCTCACCAGCCACAGCCCCAGCAGCAGACAGAGGGCGAAGATGGCGGGCTCCTTGTGGCGGGTGAGCCAGTCGTGCAGCCCGGTGAGGATGTGGTGGGCCCGCTCGGGCGAGAACACCATCCACAGCTCCATCACGAGCAGCGTGGACGTGGCGACCAGACAGAAGACGACGAGGGCGACGACGTTCCCGGTGTCGGAGAGATCGGCGTGGACGACGGTGACGGCCGCCGCGCTCACCATGCCCCACGGCTGGAGCAGCAGCGGGAGGATCGCCGCGTACCGCAGGGAGATCCCGTCCGGCGAGGACGCCTTCCGCGGGGCCTTCTCGGAGGCCGCCCGGTCCGCCGCGCCCCGGTGCACGCGCCGCCGGCGGTACTCGGCGTACCCGATCAGCCCGAGGCCGATGACCACCGTCGCCACCTGCGCCGCCCTCGACGGCGCGGAGCGGGGCGCGGGCGGCTGCCCGCCGGTGATCAGGACGACGATCCCGATCACGGCCACCAGGCAGGCCAGCCAGGCGAGGATGAACGCCACCCCCTTGCGCACACCCCCGGGCGAGGCCAGCACCAGCACGAACGCCATCACCGGCAGCGGGAACAGGGTCACCGCCAGCCCGATCAGCAACAGGTCGACCACCATCACGCCACCACCGGCCCCGGAACGGCCCGCACGCCCGCGGCCGTCAGGAGCGGCCCTTCCGCAGCGAGTCACCGACACCCCTGGCCCGCTCGCGCAGGCTCCGCAGGGCCTTGTGCAGATCGGCCCGGGCCCGGTCGGTCCGGCCCTCGGCCTCCATCCGCTCGTCGCCGGTCAGCCGCCCGGCGATCTCCTTCACCTTGCCCTTGGCCCTGTCGACGGTGCTGCCCATGGCCCTGGTCCCTCCTCAGGAGGCGTCCCCGGGATCCACGCTAGGCCGCGCCCGCTCCCGCCGCCCGTCGACCGCCCCGCCCGCGGGCCCCGAGCCCCGGTGTGCCGCGACCCGCCCGGTAGCGTGGGCGGCGACACAGTGCCGTGCCAGGGAAGGACCGAGTGATCGCCGTGCCCGCCGAGAGCCCCGCCCCCGCAGTCCCGGGCCCCGACGTCCTGCGCCGCACCGAGGGCCGGGCCGGGTTCCTCACCCTCGACCGGCCCCGCGCCATCAACGCCCTCACCCACCCCATGGTCCGCGCCCTCGACTCCGCCCTCACGGACTGGGAACACGACCCGGCCGTCACCACCGTCGTCCTGCGGGGCGCGGGGGAGCGGGGCCTGTGCGCCGGCGGCGACATCCGCGCCATCCACGACGACGCCCGCGCCGGCGGCACCGCCTCCGCCGCCTTCTGGCGCGACGAGTACCGCCTCAACGCCCGCATCGCCCGCTACCCCAAGCCCTACGTCGCCTTCATGGACGGCATCGTCATGGGAGGCGGCGTCGGCGTCTCCTCCCACGGCTCCGTCCGCGTCGTCACCGAACGCTCCCGGATCGCCATGCCCGAGACGGGCATCGGCCTCGTCCCCGACGTCGGCGGCACCTGGCTCCTCGGCCGCGCCCCCGGCGAACTCGGCACCCACCTGGCCCTCACCGGAGCGCAGATCGGCGCCGCCGACGCCGTCCTCACCGGCCTCGCCGACCACCACGTCCCCGCCGCCGCGCTCGACGCCCTCGCCGCCGACCTCACCCGCCTCCCCGACGACGAGGCCGTCGCCCGGCACACCACCGCACCCGCCCCCGGCGTACTCGCCGAACAGCGCGCGTGGATCGACACCTGCTACTCCGCGGCCACCGTCGAGGAGATCGTCGACCGGCTCTTCGACTCCGGCGTCCCCGCCGCCAAGGAGACCGCGACCACCCTCCTCGCCAAGTCGCCCACCGCCCTCAAGGCCACCCTCGCCGTGCTGCGCGCCGCCCGCGCCCTCGACAGCCTGGAAGCCGTCCTCGACCTGGAGTACCGCGCCTCCTGCGCCGCCCTCACCGGCCACGACCTCGTCGAGGGCATCCGCGCCCAGGTCGTCGACAAGGACCGCGACCCGCGCTGGCGCCCCGCCGGCCTCGCCGAGGTCACCGACGCCGACGTCGCCCGCTACCTCACGGCCCCGCCCGGCGGCGACCTCGGCCTGGGCCCCGCCTGACCCTCCCGGCCTTGGCACGGCCCGCCCGACGCGAGGGAGCCTCAGACCAGCCCCGGCGGCCGGCCGCCCGGCCCCGCCGCCGGCTCGCCCAGCGCCAGCGCCGCCGTCCGCCACGCCTCCGTGACGGCGCCGTGCGCCAGCGCCGTCGCCGCCGGCACGTCCGCGGGCAGCCGCAGCGGCGCCCCGATGTGCACATGCAGGCACGGGCGCCGCAGCGGGGCCGTCAGCACCCCCGCGATCTGCTTGACCGTGCCGCCCGAGGTGATCCGGCGCGCCCCGGCCTGCCCGACCGGCACCACCGGCGCACCCGTGGCCCCGGCGAGCCGCGCCAGACCGGTGCGGAACTCCTGCGGCGGCGCCTCGGACGCCTCCCGGCGCGGCGGGATCCGCCCCTCCGCGTAGAGCATCACCGGGCGTCCCGAGGCGAGGGCCACCGCCGCCCGGTCCAGCGCGACCGAGGCGTGAGCGGTGTTGCGGTGCACCGGCACGTACCCGTCCCGGGTCAGCGCCCGGCCCAGCCCCGGCACCCGCCACAGTCCGGCCGCCGCGAGCAGCACCGGCTCGGCGCCGAGCCGCCGCCGCAGCGCCGCCAGCACCAGCGCCGGGTCGGCGAGCGAGGTGTGGTTGACGACGATGATGGCGCCCGGCTCGATCCTGGCACCGGGATCCGCGGTCACGGTCAACCGCCCGAAGAACGGGACGAGATGCGCGGCGAGACGACTGAGCACGGGCGGGACCCTCCACCTTCGGAACCGATACGACCTGCGGTGCGCCCATCGTCGGCCGGAGCCCCCTCCTCCGGCATGGGCGCGCGTACTCACCCCGTACTCAGCCGCGCCGCCCCGCCACCTGGTGTCCCGTCCGCCCGCCGACCCGTCTAGGCTGGCCCGACACGAGGTCGCGACGGACGGGGGTGGGCGGTGCACGGCACCAGGCCGTCCTCGGTCCACGTCCTGGCCAGGCTCCTGCCCGCGCTGCTCTGCGCGCTCTGCGCGTTCCTCGTGCCGCCCGCGAGCGCCGCCGCCGGCACCGGCAGCCCGACCGCCGCCGCGGCGGCCCTCACCCCGGAACCCCACGCCCACGCGGAGCCCCTGGCCGTCGACGCGTCGGCACGCTTCACGGCGCCGCCCGCGAGCCCCGCGCCCGGCCGGCCGGCCGCCGCCGAGGCCCCTGCTCCGGCGCCCGGCGCACCCGGCCAGCCTGCCGCCTCCGAGACTTTCGCTCCGGCGCCCGGCGCCCAGGTGTCGGCCGCCGAGGCCGTGGAACTGCCCGCGGCCGTCGAGCAGTCGGTACGGTTCACGGCGCCGCCCGTGGCACCCCCGGCCGTCCGCGTCGCGGACGAGGCCCCGGGACCCGGGCGCGTCGAGGGGGACCCGCGCCGGGAGCGCGCGCCGCCCGGCCTCCCGTACGACCCCACGGCCCCACGGGGGCCACCCTCCACCCGGCACAGCTGACGCCGTTCCACCGCGCAGCCGCCCGGGCCCTCGGCATGCCGCCGTCCGGCCCGCGTCCGTGTCCTCCGGATCATGCGGAGCTCGCCCTTCCCCGGCCACCGCCGGGGCGGAGCTCGCCCCCTGGCCACCGCCGGGAAGGCGGCGAGCCGCTCCCGCGCGATCGCCGGAGACACGGCCCGGCGCGCGTGTCCCAGCTCGCCTTCGCACGCCCGCCGCCCCGGCGCGCGGCCGTGCACGCCCGTGGAGACCCCATGTCCTCATCCGCAGTGCTCCGGCGCGCGCTCCTCGCGCTCGTCGTCGTCGGGCTCGCCCTCTGGACCGCCCTCACCACCTCGCCCCGCCTCGGACTCGACCTCCGCGGCGGCACCCGGATCGTCCTTCAGACCCAGGACGCCCCCGGCGTCCGCGCCGACGCCGAGGCCACCGACCGCGCCCTCGAAGTGCTCCGCAAGCGCGTCGACGGGCTCGGCGTCGCCGAGCCCTCGCTCGCCCGCTCCGGCGAGAACCGGATCGTCGTCGAACTCCCCGGCCTCCGCGACCCGCGCGAGGCCGCCGAGGTCATCGGACGCACCGCCCAGCTCACCATCCACCCCGTCACCGGCACCGCCGACGGCCCGGCGAAGCCGCCCGCCGCCGACGGCACCCGGGTCCTCGCCGACCCCGACGCCGCCCCCGGCACCGGAGGCTTCCTCGCCCTGGCCGCACCGGCCCTCACGGGCGACGGAGTGAAGAGCGCCGACGCCGTCCTCGACCCGACCGGCGGACGCGGCTGGACCGTCGACCTCGCCTTCCGCGACGGCGCCGCCGCCGACTGGGCCCGACTCACCGGCGAGGCCGCCTGCGCCCCGGCCGGAGACCCCGCCCGCCGCGTCGCGATCGTCCTCGACGGACGGATCGTCTCCGCCCCCGCCATGCAGACCGGCGTGGCCTGCGGCGCCGGAATCGCGGGCGGCGCCACCCAGATCACCGGCGGATTCTCCGCCGAGGAGGCCCGCGACCTCGCCGCGCTCGTCGAGGGCGGAGCGCTGCCCGTCCCCGTCACCACCGTCGAGCAGAGCACCGTCGGCCCGACCCTCGGCGCCGAGGCGATCCGCGCCAGCGCCCTCGCCGCCGTCATCGGCCTCGCCTGCACCGGCGTCTTCGTCATCGCCGTCTACCGCCTCCTCGGCCTGCTCGCCACGATCGCCCTGCTCCTCTACGGCCTGATCTCGTACGCGGCCGTCGTCGCGCTCGGCGCCACCCTCACCCTCCCCGGCCTCGCCGGCTTCGTCCTCGCGGTCGGCATCGCCGTCGACGCCAACGTCCTCGTCTTCGAACGGGCCAGGGAGGAGTACGCGGCCCTCGGCCGCTCCGCCGCCACCCGCGATCCGCGCCGCCCGCTCGCCGCGGCCTTCGGCAAGGCGTGGAGCGCCGTCGCCGACTCCAACATCACCACCCTCCTCGCCGCCGGCCTCCTCTTCGCCTTCGCCACCGGTCCCGTGAAGGGCTTCGGCGTGACCCTGGCCATCGGCGTCCTCGCCTCGATGGTCACCGCCATGGTGATCACCCGGCTGCTCGCCGACGCGGCCCTCGCCCTGCCCGCCGTACGCCGCAGGCCCCGCCTCACCGGCATGGCGGGCCTCGGCCGGCTCCGCACCCGGCTCAACCGCGAGGCACCGCGGCTGATGGTCCACCGGCGCCGCTGGTTCACCGTCAGCACCGCCCTGCTCCTCGTCGCCCTCGCCGGGATCGGCGTCCGGGGCGTCGAACTGGGCGTCGAGTTCACCGGCGGCCGGGACGTCCAGTACACCGCCACCCGCCCGGTGGACGCCGACGCCGCCCGCGCGGCCGTCACCGCGGCAGGCTTCCCCGACGCCGTCGTCCAGACCACCGGCGACGGCGGCCGGGACGTCACCGTGCGCGTGGGGGAGACCGGCGACGCGGCCCACACCCGCATCACCGAGGCGCTCACCGAGGCCGCCGGTCCCGTCACGGTCGAGCGCGACGACCTGATCGGCCCGAGCCTCGGCGGCGAACTGCGCACCCACGCGCTCCTCGCGCTCGGCCTCGCCGTCGCGGCCCAGCTCGTCTACCTCTCCGTCCGCTTCCGCTGGACGTACGCGCTGGCGGCCGTCGCCGCGATGGTGCAGGACGTGCTGCTCGTGGTCGGTCTCTTCGCCTGGCTCGGCAAGCCGGTGGACAGCGTGTTCCTGGCCGCGCTGCTGACCGTCGTCGGCTACTCCGTCAACGACTCGGTCGTGGTCCTGGACCGGCTGCGCGAACTGCGCCGCAAGGGAGGCCGGCTGCCGCTCGCGGATCTCGCCGACCGCGCCGTGGCCCAGACCCTGCCCCGTACGGTCAACACCGGCATCGGCGCCCTCTTCGTCCTGGCCGCCCTCGCCGTCCTCGGCGGCGACACCCTCACGGACTTCTCCGTGGCGCTCCTCGCCGGCGTCGTCCTCGGCATGGCCTCGACGGTCTTCACCGCCCTCCCGCTGACGGTCACCCTGGAGACCCGCACCCCGGCCCCGACCCGCCCCGCGCCGACCAGGACCGCCGACCGCACGGGCGCGGTCGTGTAGGACCTCCGTGCCGCCGCCGGTCACCGCCCGCCCGCGAGGGGGCACCCGACCGGCGGCGGCCCGGCATCAGGACCCGTACCCGTCGGACCGCCGGAACACCGTCACGAGCACCGTGTTGACGACCGCCACGGCACCGAACACCACCCCCCACACCCCGTGCCCGAGCCCCGCGAGGGCCAGCGCCGCCGCCCCGAAGACCAGCGCCTTCACGGCCAGCACCGCCGCCGTCGGCACCTGGAACCGCGCCTTCGGCGCCGCGAACAACCCCCAGAGCGTCGCCGCGGCCCCCGGCACGCCCACCGCCGCCACCACCTTCAGCCACACCGGCTCGGCGGCACTCCACCCCCACCAGGCGAGCACCCCGAGCGCGAGCATCTCCCACACGAAAGCCAGGAGATCGTTCCCCACGTGCGCAGCCCTCATGTGACGTCCTCTCACCGGGCGCAGCCCGACCGCTCGAAGCGAAGCCCCGGAGCCCGCGCCCCGAGACGAACACGTGATCGTAAACCCATCTGGCGCACTCACCGACCGAGTTCGGCGCCACCCAGCCTGGCCGTCGTTCGAAGGGGACGGGCGGGGCGGCCGCGCACGCGGGTGACGCGAGGGAGGGGCGCGTGGGCCGAAGGGGCGGTTTGGGTGACCCCCTCGGCGTTGGGTCGTTGCACGCGTAAAACGATCACACGGCGAAGACGCGGAGGTGGTTTCCGTGAGCGTTCAGCAGGCCACGGCGGTGAGGACCTGGGTGCTCGACAACCCTGAGGACGTACGGGACGCGGCCGCGGCGCTCGCCGAAGGGCGGGTCGTGGCGCACGGGTTCGGCAACTTCTACGCGCTGACCTTCCGCCCCGACAGCGCCACCGTCGAGAGCGTGAACCGGCTGAAGGGCCGGCCGGAGGGGCAGACCGCGAGCCTCGTCACCGTCCCGGAGCGGATCCCGGGAGCCTTCGACTGGACCCGTCTCCCCGAGGGCGTGCCCTGGCAGCAGGTGCGGTCACTGATGGACGAACTGCTCGGGATCGGGCCGATCGGCCTGCGCGGACCGGCGGCCGAGCGGGTGCCGGGCGCGCTCACCGCGAGCGACGGTGGCACCCGTACCGTCCAGGTCATCGCGCCCGGCACCCGCTGCCCCTCGCACGCCTTCCTCGGCGCCGCGCTCGCCCGCACCGGCGGCGACTTCCTCGCCGTCACCTCCGCCAACCGCTCGCACCACCTGACCGGCAGCGCCCAGGAGCCCGCGCACTGGCGGGCCGACGGCCTCGCCGAGGAGTTCGGCGCCGGGTCCGGTGTCCGGATCCTGGCCCACGCCGACGAGGAGGCCGCCCGTCGCCGCCATCCCTTCCACCGGCCGGCCTCCGTCAGCGTCCTGTCCTTCCACCGCACCGCCGGGCACACCCGCTCCGGCCTCCCCGCGCTCGTCCTGGAACGCCACGGCTCGCTCTCCGCCGACCACATCCGCGCCGTCGCCGCCAACCACGGCTTCGGCCTCGTCGCGGCCCCGCACGCCGCCACGGCCCTCGCCCCCCGGTCGTACGGCCTCGCCTGACCCGGGGGGACAGGTCAGCCCGGAGCCCCTGCCGGCACGATCTCGGCCCACACCGTCTTGCCGTCCCCCTCGTAGCGGACGCCCCACGCGTCCGCCAGGGTCGAGCAGATGTCCAGACCGCGCCCGCCCTCGTCACCGGCCTTCGCGTGCCGCAGGTGCGGGGCGGTGGCCGAGCCGTCGCGCACCTCCACGGTGAGCACGGCGTCGCCGCGGAGCAGCCGGAGGGCGACCGGCGGCGCCCCGTGCCGGACGGCGTTGGTCACCAGTTCGCTCACGATGAGCTCGACGGTCAGCGGGTCCACGGCGAGCCCCCACTCCCGTACCCGTTCCTCCGCCGCGTGGCGCACCCGCGCCACCGCCGACAACTCGGACGGCACCTCCCACTCGGCGACGTCCGCGGCCGGCAGCCGGAGGGTGCGGGCCACGAGCAGGACCCGCTCGGGCGCGAGGAGCGCCGCCAGGTCGTCCGCCATGGGATGCGGGCCGCGGTCGGGAGCGGCCAGTGCCGCCGCGATCCGGGCCGCCGTCGGGCCGCCGTCGGCGCGCGCCGAGGAGGCCAGACAGAGGGTGGTGCCCTCCGGCAGGAGGTGGGAGGAGCAGGCGAACGGCGGTCCCTCACCGCCCAGCAGCGGCCCCTCCTCCACCAGCTCCGCGTCGAGTGAGCCGTCGGGCCGGACGGCGACGCACAGCGAGGCGCCCGCGCGGGCCAGTTCGAGGCGACCGGTCACCGGGTCGTGGACGGCGACCGTGCAGCTCGCCACCGGCTCGTCCGCGCCCCGAGCCCGCCCCTGCTCCCGGGCGAGGCGCTGCGTCACGGTGTGGAGCCGGGCCAGCAGTTCGTGCGGGGCGAGGTCCAGCGTCGCCAGGCTGTAGACCGCGGTCCGCAGCCGGCCCATCGTCGCCACCGAGCTCAGCACCGGCCGCTCCACCTGACCGACCACCAGCGCCACCCGCGCGCCCGGCAGCGCGATGACGTCGAACCACGAGCCCGCCCCGGTGCCGCCCGGCCGGTGCCGCTGGGCCAGCTCGACGGCGTGCCGGGTCTCGCCCTCGGGCCGCAGCGGCCAGGACTGGAGCGCGGTCATGACGATGTGCTCGCGGGTGAAGCGGAGCGCGTTCTCCAGGCAGGTCGCCGTGTGCGCCGTCACCCCCTCGACGAGCGCGAGGTCGTCCTCGCCGTACGGATCGGCCCCGGGCGGGCGCCGGAAGACCACCGCCCCCAGCAGCTGCCCCCGGACCGCGAGCGGTGCCACCACCCGCGCGCCCCCGGCCGCCAGTTCCGGGCCGTCGGGCAGCCGCTCGCCGAACAGCCGCTCGCCGAACAGTCCGGGCAGCAGCACCGCCCCGGGTTCCGGCAGCGGACCGTCCGCGAGGGCGTTCCCGGAGCCGCCCACGGCGGCACAGCGCAGCAGCGGCGTCTCGCCGGCCCGGCGCAGCTCCGGCGGCTTGCCCCGCAGCACGGCGTCGGTCAGCGCGACCACGACCGACCCGGCGAACCCGGGCACGGTCACCTCGACCAGCTCGTGGGCGGTCCGCTCCACGTCCAGGGTCCGGCCGATCCGCTCGCGGGCCTCGTAGAGCAGCCCGAGCCGCTGCTGGGCCCGGATCCGCTGGGTGATGTCCACGATGGTGGCGACGAGCCCCAGCACCGGGCGCTCGGCGCCGTCCGGGCCCGGTGCGCGCAGCGGGTACACGGACACCGAGTACGCGTGCGGGCGGCCCGCGTCGCGCGGCGGGCGACCCCGCACGGGGACGTCCCGGAGCGGCGCCCCGCCGTCCAGGATCTCGCGGAGCACGCTCTCCTTCACCTCGACGCCGAAGACCCGGTACGCCTCCGCCGCCGGCCGCCCCAGCACCTCCTCCGCCGCGACGCCCCGCTCGGCGAGCACCGCACCGGTGACCCGGACGAGGCGCAGCTCGCGGTCGAGCACGTGCACGCCGACCTCGGTCTGCCGGAACACGGTGTCGAGGACGGCACGGTCGAGGACGGCGCCGTCGAGCGCGGACGGAACGTCCTCGAACATGTGCACCCCTGTCGACGGCCGGCACCGGTCAACGCCCAGTCTGGCCGCTCCCGGGGCACTCCGCCTGTCGCCGCACGCCGCTCCCCTCAGCGCGCCGCCGGCGGGAGGAGGAGCAGGCCGGTGCCGAGCGCGCGTTCGCCGGCGGCGTCGGAGGGCTGGTTGACGATGCCCGCCGACGTCGCGAGGACGCTCGACCCCCCGCCGTCGAGATTGAGCGCCGCACGGGCGCCGAGCGCCCGCATCAGACGGGCGGCGCCGTCGATGCCCAGGCCCTCGCTGGTGCCCGGCCTGCGCCCGTCGGCGACGACGAGCAGCAGCCGGCCCTGCTCGTCCACGCCGATCATGGACCGGGGGTTGGCGCGGATCGTCCAGTCGTAGGTGAAGGAGGGGTCGGGGCCCTCGCGGACGATGCCGTCGGCCACCGCGTTCACCGCCACCTGCCCGTCGCGGACCAGCGCGGGCCCCACCTGGAGGATCGTCGTGCCGGACCCCAGCGGGACCGGCAGCCCCCGGCCGTCGCGCACCTGCTCGTCGAAGGCCAGGGTCGCGCCCACCCGCGCGGTGCGCCGCAGCCAGGCGGCGCTGTCGCCGGTGGCCTGGAGCGTCGAGCCTCCGGGCGGTACGGCGGCGCCGCGCGCGGAGCGGACGGCCGTCACCCGGCCCCGGGCGTCGAGGACGGCCTCCGCGCCGGCCCCGGCCGGGGGAGCGCCCCACTCGGGAGTGAAGCGGACGAGTTCGCTGGGGTCGGTGCACCGGACGTCGTGCTGCGGGCGCTCCGTCGGCAGGTCGCCGCCGACACCGCCGCAGTTCCAGATCGCGCCGGGGATCCGGTTGACCCCGTCGACCTCGACGGTCTCCCCGGCCGCCGTGACCGTCACCCGGGCGGTGTACGTGTCGACGGCGAAGGTCCGGCCGCCGTCCTCCAGCCGGATGCCGGCCCGTCCCTGGGTCGCGGAGCCGAGGAGGCGCCCGCCCTTCACGTAGAGCCCGCCGGGGGCGTTGTCGTAGAACCACTGCCCGTTGATCCCGGCGACGGCGCCCGCGGCACCCATCAGCGCGGTCAGCTTCTCCGTGCCGAGGAGGGAGGGACCGTGGCCCGGCTCCAGCCGGCCGCCGAAGGCGTCGAGGTCCACCCGCAGGACATGGACGCGCTGCGGCGCGTCGTCATCGGTGCCGTCCTGCCCCGTGTAGCGGGTGCGGGCGGTGAACCCGGCGGCCCTGAGCCGTTCGGCCAGGGCCGCCGCCCCGGCCTCGTCCGCGGACCGGCCGGTCCGTACCGTCCAGCCGAGGACCCCCGGCCGCAGGTCCGCGAAGGCCGGGGTGGTCACCTCCTCCACCCGCGGCTCGAAGCCCGCCGTCCGCAGCGCCTCCGCCGCCCGCAGCGCGGTCCCGCGCGGCCCCAGGGCCAGCGGCGCCCCCGTGAACGGGCCGTCGGGGAGCAGCGGCAGGCCGACCTGGACGGTCCAGACGTGGTCGGCGTCCCGCTGCCCGTACGTGAGGGAGGTGAGCGTCACGCCCGGGGCCGGCACTCGGGTGACGCGGGCGGCGCCGTGCACAGGGTGGGCCGCGGTGGCGTACGGGCCGGCCGGGCGGGCCTCGGCGAGGGGCAGGGAGACGGCGGACAGGACCGCCGCGGCCGCCAGGAGGGAGAGGGACCTTCGCTGCATGGGGAGACCTTCCGTCGTCGGAACGCACCTCGATGATGAGAAGACACACCGTCAGTTGCGGGAGGGTGACGGGGAGTTCGACGCAGTACGCAGCGTAGTGGAAGCTTCGGTTCCTCTCACCGACCCGCCCCGGTGGCCGTCACCGCCCCGCCCCGCCCTCACGCCTTCGCCGGCCCGCCCCGTGTCTCGGCGCGCTCCTCACACCTTCGCCGGACCCCGCCCCGGCCAGTACCGCGCCGGGTACCTCCCCGGCCGGTCCCGCCCCGGGGTCCCGCGCCCGCTCCTCACGCCCCCGCGAGCCCTCCCCGGCCTTGTGCCTCCACGGCGGGGGCGGGAGCCCCGTCCCGCTATCCTCCCGGGTGTGGACATCCCCTCATATGACGACATCCGGGCGCTGCACCGGAAGCACGCCCCCAGCGACGCCGCCTTCGAACTCGTCTTCACCCACTGCGAGATCGTCGCCGCCATCGCCGACCAGCTGCTCGCCCGCTCCGGCCGGGGCGCCGACGCCGAGCTCGTCCGCGCCGGCTGCCTGCTGCACGACATCGGCGTCTACCGCCTGTACGACTCGGCCGGGCGCATCGACGGCACCTCGTACGTCACCCACGGCGTCCTCGGCCACCGGCTGCTCGCTGAGGAGGGCCTCCCCGAGGCGCTGTGCCGCTTCTGCTCCTGCCACACCGGCGTGGGCCTGACCCGGGAGGACGTCCTCGGACAGGGCCTGCCCATCCCGCCCGCCGATTACGTGCCCGTCACTCCGGAGGAGCGGATGGTCATGTACGCCGACAAGTTCCACAGCAAGAGCACCCCGCCGCGGTTCGTGTCCCCGGACAGCTTCGAGGCGCGCATCGGCCGCTTCGGCCAGGAGAAGGTCACCGTCTTCCAGGGCCTGCGCCGGCTGTACGGCGATCCGGAGCTCGACGCCCTGGCCGCCGCGTACGGCCACGCGGTGACCTGAGCCCCGTCCCGCCCCGCCGGTGACCGTTCCCGCCCGCGCTCAGCCGGCGACCACGACGACGGTGGCCACGTTGACCGCGGCCATCGACGCCCGCATGCTCTTGATCGCCTCGCGTACGCTCTCCGCCGCCCACTCGCCGTCGGCCAGCTTCTCCAGCTTCGCGGCGATCTCCTTGCGCGGCTCCCCGGGGAACGCCAGGCGGTGCAGCTTCGCACCGTGCACCAGCGCGATCAGGCCGGCCGTCCGCTCGTCCGGCGCGGCGCCGTCGAGGACCACGGCCCGCAGCCGCTCCCGCAGCTCCCGCTCGGCCGAGCCGTCGGCCTCCGGGTAGCGCTTCACCGGGAAGAGCCCCAGGACCCGGTGCTGCTCCTCCACCACGAGACCGCGCTCGCAGAGGCGGGCCACCGTCGCGGCGGGCGCCTTCGTCTGGTCCTTCGCCAGCCAGTCGGCGACCTTCGGAGCCGTGGTCCGCTTCCCCGCCCAGGCCGCGATCAGCGTCAGCCGCTCGTCGAGGAGCGGCTCCCCGGTGGGGCTCGGGTCGGTGACGGACAGCCGCCCGCCGGTGACGGACACCCGCCCGGCGAGCGCCAGGTCGAGCAGGATCCCGCCCGCGACCGCCCACGAGGCCGCCTGACGCTCCTTCGCCTCCCCGGACTCGTCGTCCAGGGACAGCAGGGTGATCTCCTCGGCGAGTGTGATCGTCATCGACGTCCTTCCTGGTGGGGCCGCCGCGTACGCTCCGGTGGCTTTTCCTGGAGGACGGGCCGGCGGCCGGTCCGGTTCCCCCGGGAAAGGGTCCGGACACCTCCGTACGGGCGGACCGGCGGGCCGTTGTCAGTGGCGGCTGTCACCCTGTGGCCATGGACAGGCAGAGCGACAGCACCGGGGACCGGGGGAAGGACGGCGGCATGGGCGGAGACCGTGACGAGGAGCTGCTGCGGGGCCGGGTCTACGGCCAGGACCACGACGACCCGCGCCCCGGACCGCGCGCCGGGCGCGCCTACGCGGAGCTGGTCGGCGGCCCGCTCGACGGGCTGCTGCTCGACGTGACCGACTGGACCGGCGAGCGGATACGCGCCGGAGCTGTCCTGGAGACGGAGCTGGGCAGCTTCGGCCCCGGGGGAAAGGCCGTCTACGGCCCGAGGGCGGGAGACCCCGCGCGGTTCGACTGGTCGGGCGACACCCGCTGACGCGCGGGCGGGCGCGGAGGAGGTGCACGGAGACGGCGCGGGCACAGCGAGGCGCGGGCACACAAAAGGCGGGAGGATCTCCCGCCATGTTCAAGGTATAGCGCAAGGGGGGCCTTGCGGCAAGGCCCCCCACATGCCGCACAATCGCACATCTACCCCCGTCACCTGCCGAAACGAGAGTTGCACGCGTGCCCACGCCTCAGCGCACCACCGGCCCCTTCGAGCTTCCCGACCGCCTCGCCGCCAAGGCCGACCCGGCGCTGATCGCCGACGACGTGCAGCACTTCGCCGCCGTCGCCGAGAGCCTGGAGGAGGCCGTCGCCGAACTCTCCGAGCGGCTCGACACCGTGCGCCGCGCACCCGGCGGGGTGGGCCGCGAGGCGATGGAGCGCGACCTGGAGGTCCACCGGCTCTCCGGCCGGCTGCGCGCCCTGCGCCGCTTCGGGCTCGACCTGTGCCTCGGCCGGATCGTCTCCGCCGACGGCTCCGAACCCCTCTACATCGGACGGCTCGGCCTCACCGACAGCGACGGGAACCGGCTGCTCGTCGACTGGCGCTCGCCCGCCGCCGAACCCTTCTTCGGCGCCACCCACGCTCACCCGATGGGCCTCGCCAGCCGCCGCCGCTACCGCTGGAGCGGCGGCCGGATCACCGACTACTGGGACGAGGTCTTCACCGAGGGCGGCCTCGACGCGCACGCGGCCCTCGACGACCAGTCGGCCTTCATCGCCAGCCTCGGCACCAACCGCTCCGCGCGGATGCGCGACGTCCTCTCCACCATCCAGGCCGACCAGGACGCCATCGTCCGCGCGAGCTCGCGCGGCGCCCTCGTCGTCGACGGCGGACCGGGCACCGGCAAGACCGTCGTCGCCCTCCACCGCGCCGCCTACCTGCTCTACTCCGACCCCCGGCTCGGGCACCGCCGCGGCGGCGTCCTCTTCGTCGGCCCCCACCAGCCCTACCTCGCCTACGTCTCCGACGTGCTGCCCAGTCTCGGCGAGGAGGGCGTCCGCACCTGCACCGTCCGCGACCTCGTCCCCGAAGGCGCCGCGGCCGGGCCCGAGAAGGACCCCGAGGTCGCCCGGCTCAAGTCCTCCGCCGCCCTCGTCCGCGGCATCGAGAAGGCCGTCCGCTTCTACGAGGAACCGCCCACCGCGACCACAGCCGTCACCACCGACTGGGGCGACCTCGCCGTCACCGCCGAGGACTGGGCCGAGGTCTTCGACGCACCCGGACCCAGCACCCCGCACAACGAGGCCCGTGAGCTGATCTGGGACGAGCTGGTCGCCCTCCTCAAGGAGAAGGCCCGCGGCGAGGTCCCCGAGGTCCTCTTCGAGCGGGCCCTGCGCGCCGACCGGGAGCTCGTCTCCACCCTCGACCGCCACTGGCCCATGCTGGAGCCCACCGACCTCGTCGGCGACCTGTGGACCGTCCCCGCCTATCTGCGCCTGTGCGCCCCGTGGCTCGACCGCGAGGAGGTGCGCGCACTCCAGCGGGCCGACGCCCAGGCGTGGACCGAGTCCGACCTGCCCTTCCTCGACGCGGCCCGGCAACGGCTCGGCGACCCGCGCTCCGCCGCCCGCAAGCGCCGGGAGAAGGCCACGCTCGCCGCCCGCAAGGAGCGGATGGCCGGCGTCATCGAGAACATCGTGCGCTCCGACGACGACGGCGAGGGCGCCGTCACCATGCTCCTCGGCAAGGACCTCCAGGAGAGCCTCGTCGACGACGCCGGCCTGCCCGCCGCCGGGGACCCGCTGACGGGACCCTTCGCCCACGTCGTCGTCGACGAGGCGCAGGAGCTCACCGACGCCGAATGGCAGATGCTGCTGCTCCGCTGCCCGTCCCGCAGCTTCACGATCGTCGGCGACCGCGCCCAGGCCCGGCACGGCTTCACCGAGACCTGGGAGGAACGGCTCCGGCGGATCGGCCTCGACCGCATCGAGACCGCCTCCCTGAGCATCAACTACCGCACCCCGGAGGAGGTCATGGCCGAGGCCGAGCCGGTCATCCGCGCCGCCCTCCCGGACGCCAACGTGCCGACCTCGGTCCGCGCGAGCGGTCTGCCCGTCCTCCACGGCCCCGCCGGCGACCTCGGCACCGTCCTCGACGACTGGCTCGCGGACCACGCCGACGGCGTCGCCTGCGTCATCGCCGCCGAGGGCCGCCTCCCCGACCTCGGCGACCGCCCCCGGGTCAGGGCGCTCACCCCGAGCCTGTCCAAGGGCCTGGAGTTCGACCTCGTCGTCCTCCTCGACCCGAGCGAGTACGGCGAGGGCATCGAGGGGGCGGTGGACCACTACGTGGCGATGACCCGGGCCACCCAGCGGCTCGTCGTGCTCACCACCCCCTGACCGGCGTACCGGACGCTCAGGACGGCAGCCCGCCCCGCGCGATCACGTCCGCGTACCAGCGGGCGCTGTCCTTGAGCGTCCGCCGCTGGCTGGCGAAGTCCACGTGCACGATCCCGAACCGCTTGCTGTAGCCGAACGCCCACTCGAAGTTGTCCAGCAGCGACCAGAGGAAGTACCCCCGCACGTCCGCGCCGTCCTCGACGGCCCGCCGCACCGCCGCCAGGTGCCCGTGGAGGTAGGCGACCCGCTCCGGGTCGCGCACCTGGCCGGACGGGTCCGCGTAATCGTCGTACGCGGCGCCGTTCTCGGTGATCACCAGCGGTACCTCCGGCAGCTCGTCGCGCAGCCGCACCAGCAGCTCGTAGAGCCCGTCCGCGTCCACCGGCCAGTCCATCGCCGTCCGGGGCCCCGGCGCCGGCAGGAACCGCACGTGCCGCTCCGCGCCCGCCCACGGCGAGGGCGACTCCGACGAGCCCGCCGCGACCACCGTGGGGGAGTAGTAGTTCAGCCCGAGCGAGTCGATCGGCGCCGCGATCGCCGCCAGGTCCCCGTCCTGTACGAAGCCCCAGTCCGTCACCCCGGCCGTGTCCCGCACCAGGTCCTCCGGCAGCCGGCCCCGGAAGACCGGGTCCAGGAAGATGCGGTTCGCCACCGCGTCGATCCGGCGCGCCGCGTCCCGGTCCTCCGCCGATTCCGTCAGCGCCCGCACCACGTGCAGGTTGAGGGTCAGCGAGACCTCCGTACCGGCCGGCAGTTTCTCCCGCAGCGCGCCCACCGCCCAGCCGTGCGCCAGGTTCAGGTGGTGCGCGGCGCGCAGCGCGGCCGCGTCGTCCGTCCGGCCCGGGGCGTGCACGCCGTTGCCGTATCCGAGGAAGGCGGCGCACCAGGGCTCGTTGAGCGTCGTCCAGGTGGCGACCCGGTCGCCGAGCCCGTCCGCCACGAGGCCCGCGTACTCGGCGAACCGCGCGGCCGTCTCCCGGCGCGGCCAGCCGCCCGCGTCCTCCAGCTCCTGCGGCAGGTCCCAGTGGTAGAGCGTCGCCACCGGCCGGATCCCCGCGTCGCGCAGCTCGTCGCAGAGCCGCCGGTAGAAGTCCAGGCCCTTCTGGAGGGCCGGCCCGCGTCCGGTGGGCTGGACGCGCGGCCAGGCCACCGAGAACCGGTAGTCCGTCACGCCCAGTTCGCGCATGAGGGCCACGTCCTCGCGGACCCGGTGGTAGTGGTCGGCGGCGATGTCGCCGGTGTCGCCGTTGCGGACCTTGCCCGGGGTCCGGCTGAAGGTGTCCCAGATGGACGGTGTCCGGCCGTCCTCCGTGGCCGCGCCCTCGATCTGGTACGCGGCGGTGGCGGTGCCCCAGCGGAACCCCTCCGGGAAGCGAAGCGTCGCGGGGGACTCGGGGCGGGCGTCGACAGCGGTCATGAGGAGGCAACTCCAGGAAGAAGGGAGGGAGGGGGAGGGAGGAGAGGGGGAGGGGAAGGAGCGGAGAGGGGCGGGCGCCGGGTCAGCCCTTGACCGCGCCCTGCATGATGCCGCCGACGATCTGGCGGCCGAGCAGGCCGAAGACCAGCAGCACGGGCAGCGTGCCCAGCAGGGTGCCCGCCATGATCACCGACTGGTCGTGGACGTATCCGCCGCCGAGCTGGCGGAGCGCCACCTGGACGGTCGGTTCCTGCGAGGAGAGTGCCACGATGGGCCAGAAGAAGTCGTTCCACGCGGCCATGAAGGTGAGCAGGCCGAGAACGGCCATACCCGGACGGGCTATCGGGACGACGATCGACCAGAAGATCCGGGCCGTGGAGGCGCCGTCCACGCGGGCCGCCTCGATCAGCTCGTCGGGCAGCGACTGCACCAGGTACTGGCGCATGAAGAAGACGCCGAAGGCGGAGACCAGACCCGGCAGGATCACGGACTGGAGCTGGTTCACCCACTGGAGTTCCGCGATGAGCATGAAGAGCGGGATGACGCCGAGCTGCGGCGGGATCATCATCGTCCCGACCGTGATCGCGAGCAGCGCGCCCCGGCCCTTGAAGCGGAGCTTGGCGAAGGCGAAGCCGGCGAGGGTGCAGCACAGCACGGTGCCGAGGGTGATCGAGCCCGACACGATCAGCGAGTTGAGCAGCGCCTTGCCGATGTCGGCCTCGGCCAGGACCGCCTCGAAGTTGCGGATCAGGTGCGGGCCCGGAACCAGCGACGGCGGCACCTTGGCCAGGTCGGCGTTGGAGCGGCTGGCCGCCACGATGGTCCAGTAGAAGGGGAAGGCCGAGACGAGGACCGCCACGATCAGCACGGCGTAGGTGAGCCATCCGGCCTTCAGGGTCCGTCCCGCACCCGACCGGCGCCGCCGGCCCGGTTCGCGGGGGACGGGCCGGAGGGTCGGCGCGGGCGGGTCGGCGAGCACGGTCATCGGCCGGCCTCCTTGCGGGAACGGCGGCGCGCGATCAGGGCGTTGACCCCGACGAGCACCAGGATCAGCAGGAACATCACCCAGGCGATCGCGGCCGCCCGGCCCAGGTGGAAGAAGCCCCAGCCCTGCTCGTACATGTACAGGCCGAGGGTCTGGTACTGGTGCGAGATGCCGCCCGACATGGAGCCCTCGAAGAGCAGCGGCTCGCCGAAGAGCTGGGTGGCGCCGATCGTGGAGACCACGACGGTGAAGAGGATGGTGGGCCTCAGCCCCGGCAGCGTCACGTGGAAGAACTGCCGCCAGCGGGAGGCGCCGTCCATCTCGGCCGCCTCGTACAGCTCCGAGGGGATGGACTGCATCCCGGCGAGGTAGATGAGCGCGTTGTAGCCGGTCCAGCGCCAGACGACGATCGTGGAGACCGCGATCTGCGAGCTGAGGGTGCCGGACTGCCAGTCGATCGGCCCGACGCCGACCAGGCCCAGGACGTAGTTGAAGAGGCCGAAGTCGCGGCCGAAGAGCTGGGCGAAGACGAGGGTCGCGGCGGCGACGGAGGTGGCGTACGGCAGCAGCATGGCCGTGCGCAGGAAGGTCCGGCCCCGCAGCCTGTGGTTGAGCAGATGGGCGAGGGCCAGCGCCATCACCAGCTGGGGCACGGTGGAGAGCAGGCCGATGGTGAAGGTGTTGCGGAGCGCGGTCCAGAAGAACTCGTCGCCGAGAAGGGCGGTGTAGTTGCCGAGCCCGCGCCATTCCATGGCGCCGGGGTCCTGGAGCTCGACCCGGTGGAGGGAGACGTACGCGGTGTAGATCAGCGGGAAGAGCCCGAAGGCGGCGAAGAGGGTGAAGAACGGGGCGACGTAGGTGTACGGCGACACCGCGCGCCACGCCCGCCGGACGGCCGGCGGACGGGGGGCGGTGCCGGCTTTCGCCGGTGCGGTGAGGGTCACGGTGCGGCCCTTCGGGAGTCGGTCGCGGGTAAGCCGCGGGAGGCGCGGACGGGGTCGGTCGGAGGGGCGGAGTGGGTGCGGAGCGGTTGTGGGCGGGAGTCGTGCGGGCCGGGGCGGGGGGAGCCGCCCCGGCCGTGCGGCCGGCCGGACGCCCGTGCGGGGTCCGGCCGGCCGACAGAGCCGACCCTGGACGAGCGGGTCGGCCCCGCGGTGTCGACCCGACCCGCCCGCCCCGGGCCGACCGGAGGGAGCGGCCGGGGACGAGCTGGAGGGCGGCAACGGGCCGAGCCCGGCGGAGCGGTCCGCTCCGGGCCGGCCCAGGGCCCGTCCCGGGTCGATCCAGGCTCCGGTCCGGAGTCCGGCCCTTGGTCCGGTCCGGTTCGAAGCCCGGTCCGGGCGTCGGTCCTGGGTCCGGTCCGGGGCCCGGTCTGGGGTTCGGTCCCGGGTCTGGTTTGGGGTCGATCCCGGGCCCTGACCGGGGTCGGCTCTGGGTCCGGTCCGGAGTCCGGTCCGGGGGTCGGTCCGGAAGTCCGGTCCGGGGCCGATCCTGGGCCGGGTCAGCCTTGACCGGTCCAGGGTTCGGTCCCTGGTCTGGCCTGCGGGCGGCCCCGGGCCCTGACCGAGATCGGCCCTGGTTCAGGGCCGGGGTCCGGTGCAGAAGACGGCCTGGGGTCGGTCCGGGGCGCTGACCGGGGGGCGGCTGGCGGTCCGGTCCTGGGTCCGCTCCGGCGTCGAGCGGATGCCCGGTCCCGGTCGGCCCGAGGTCCGTTCCTGGGTCCGGCCCGGGGTCGTTCCTGGGCCCGGCCCGGGTTCAGCCCGGGATCGGTCCAGGGCCCGGCCCGGGGCCAGCCCGGTCCCTGACCTCGGCCCCGCCGGCCCCGCGGCCCCGCCGGCCGGGGGTCCCGCCGACCCCGGGTCCGGGGAGGACGTCCCGAACGGTCAGCCCAGGGTGTTCGCGACGCCCTTCTTCGCGTTCTCCCATGCCTTCTGCGGGGCCAGGCCCTTGCGCTCGACCTCGCTCAGCGCGTTGGTGATCTGCTGGTTGATGTTCTGGTCGTGGACGCCGAGGACCTGGACCGGCGCCGCCTTGGCCGCGTCACCGAAGATCTGGCCGATGGGGGCGCCGGAGAAGTACGGGTCGGTGGTGTCGGCGACCTCGGCGATGGCGCCGGTGGAGGAGGGGAAGTTGCCCTGCTTGGCGAAGATCTTGGCCTGCTGCTCGGGGGCGGTGAGCCACTTGATCAGCTCGTACGCCTCCTTCTTGTTCTTGGCGGCACGCGGCACCGCGAGGTAGGAGCCGCCCCAGTTGCCGGCGCCGCCGGGCAGCTTGGCGATGTCCCACTTGCCCTTGCCGGTCTCGCCGGCCTGGCCCTTGATGTAGCCGAGCATCCAGGCGGGGCAGGGGATGGTGGCGAAGGAGCCGGCCGCGAAGGCCTGGTTCCACTGCGGGGACCACTGGTCGAGCTTGGCGCTGAGATCGGCCTCGCTCGCCGCGACGGAGGTCTCCCAGGCGGTCTTCAGGGCGGGGTTGGTCTCCCAGATCAGCGCGCCGGAGGCGTCGTAGTAGCGCTCCTTCTCCTGCCCGATCATGATCGAGAAGAGGCTGCCGACGCTGTCGAGCCAGGCGCTCTTGGCGGGGGCCTTGGCCTTGTACTGCTTGCCGAGCTCCAGGTAGCCGTCCCAGGTGGACCACTTCTTGGCCAGCTCGGCCCGGTCGGTGGGGAGTCCGGCCTGCTTGAAGAGGTCGGTGCGGTAGCACATCGCCTCGGGGCCGACGTCGGTGCCGAGGCCGAGGACCTCGCCGTTCTTCCCGGTCGCGGCGGCCCACTTGGCCTCGGCGAACTGGCTCTTGAGCCCCTCGGCGCCGTACTTGCGCAGGTCCTCGAAGCGCTCGCCCTGCTGCTGGGTGACGGAGGCGATGCGGCCGACCTCGATGCCCTGGACGTCGGCGAGGCCGCCGCCGCCGGCGAGCCGGGTCTGGAGCGACTTCCAGTAGTCGGCCTCGTCCTCGGTGTCGGTCTGCTTGATGGTGACGTTCGGGTGGACCTTCTCGTACTCGGCGTAGAGCCCGGCCTCCTTGTAGCCGAAGGAGCCGAAGAGGTCGACGGTGATCGTCACCTTGCCGCCCGGCTCGCCGGAGGCGGAGTCGGAGGATCCGGACCCGCAGGCGGCGAGCAGGGAACCGGTGAGCGCGACCGCTCCGAGGCGGAGTACGGCTCTCGTGGCGGCTCGGTTGATGGGCATGGGCGGGCTCCCTTGGCGTCGGGGCGGAATCGGTACCGGGGGGTCGGAGGGGACGGTGGGCAGCGCCGGGTCTTCCCGGGAGCCCCGAGAACGCTTGAGAGCGCTCTCAAGAACGGTCTGGAGCGTGCCCCGACTGGCCCGTTCCCGTCAAGACTCGAAGGCGTAACGGCTCGGAATCGAAGGGCGCGTACGGACCGCGCCTCCCAACTCGGTTTGCGGTCTCCTCTCTTGACGCCCAGGTTTCGGGAGTTTTACGTTGCGCACTGCTGAGAGCGCTCTCAAACCGTTTCCGCGGTCGCCTCCCGGCCACCGCGAGCGATCCCCCACCCCTCTCCAACGAGCCAACGAGGTCCTGTACGTGTCAGCTCCCCGCTCCCGACCGGCCGCGTCGCTGGTCCTCACCGCCGCCCTGGCCGCAGCCGGTCTCGTACCGGCCACGGCCGGTCCCGCCTCCGCCGCCACCGTCCCCGTGGGGGCCGGCGGCTACTCCGACACCCGCCCGGCGGGAACCTCGGGACCCACCACCAACACCGGCGCCCCCGTCACCCCCAAGGTGACCGCCGCCGCCAAGGACCGGCCCGTCCCCACCAACGACTGGTGGTCCTCCCTCGCCTTCCAGCGCTACGGCGACAACCCGTACTCCACCCCCATGTACGGGCACCCGCTCACCTACCAGGCCGTCGCCGGCGGCCTCCAGATCGGCTACCCCACCACCCCGGCGATCGTCGGCGACGGGCGCCAGTACGAGTTCGCCCACAAGGCCGACCTCACCCTCGGCCTCACCGGCCTCAACTCGCCCGACGCCAAGGCCGACGACTGGTCGGACTGGACCGTCACCCCCTACTGGTCGGACGGCGCCCGCACCCTGCGCACCACCATCGGCCACGGCCTGCCCTTCGTCTACGCCCGGGGGACCGGCGGCGACGCCCGGATCACCACGGCCTCGGCCCCCACGGTCTTCGCCGACCAGGGCAACGTCCTCGGCATCACCGTCGGCGGCCACCACTACGCCCTCTTCTCGCCCGGCGGCACCGACTGGAACGTCTCGGGCACCACGGTCACCGCGGGCCTCGGCGGCAAGGACTACTTCTCCGTCGCCGTCCTGCCCTCCACCGACGCGCTGGCCACCTTCCGCAAGTACGCCTTCAGCTTCGTCACCGGCTCCCGCGTGAGCTGGTCCTCCTCGGCGGGCAAGGCCAACGCCACGTACACCCTCACCACCGAGGCGAAGGAGGGCTCCGAGACCGGCACCCTCCAGGCGCTCTACCGCCACCAGTGGCTGAACTCCACCGACCCGCTCACCCCGTACACGTACGTCTCCCCGCGCGGCACCATGAAGGTCCGCGAGGGACGCTCCTTCACCACCAGCCGCAAGCAGGCCGCCGTCCTGCCCGGCCTGCCCGCCTCCGGCGCGGTGGACCAGGCGCGGCTGCGCGGCTACCTGAACGAGGTGGTGAACTCCGCCGACCCGTTCTCCGGGGCCACCGACACGTACTGGACCGGCAAGGCGCTCGGCAAGCTCGCCCAGCTCGTGCCGCTCGCCGAGCAGCTCGGTGACACCGCCCTGCGCGACCGGCTCCTCGGCCTGCTCAAGGGCCGGCTCCAGGACTGGTTCACCGCCGGCGGCGCGAACGAGTTCTCGTACGACAGGACCTGGAAGACCCTCACCGGCTACCCGGCCTCGTACGGCAGCGACACCGAGCTCAACGACCACCACTTCCACTACGGCTACTACGTCTACGCCGCCGCGATCATCGCCCAGTACGACCAGGCGTGGGCCGCGGACTCCGCCTGGGGCGGCATGGTGAAGACCCTCGTCCGGGACGTGGCCAACCCGAGCCGTACCGACGCGGCCTTCCCGTTCCTGCGCGGCTTCGACGTGTACGCCGGGCACAGCTGGGCCTCCGGCCACTCCGGCTTCGCCGCCGGCAACAACCAGGAGTCGTCCTCCGAGTCCACCAACCTGAGCGCCGCGCTGGTCCTGTGGGGCTCCGCGACCGGTGACACCGCCCTGCGCGACCTCGGCGGCTACCTCCTGGCCACCGAGTCCGACGCCATCGGCCAGTACTGGTTCGACGCCGACCAGCAGGTCTTCCCCGGCTCCTTCGGGCACGACACCGTCGGCATGGTGTGGGGCAGCGGCGGCGCGTACTCCACCTGGTGGACCGCGAACCCCGAGGAGATCCACGGCATCAACACCCTCCCGGTGACCTCGGGCAACGCGCTGCACATGGGCGCCTACCCGGGCGCCATCCGGCGCAACCTCGCCGAGATGGAGCGGGAGAACGGCGGCCCGGCCGTCGAATGGCGCGACATCCTCTGGGAGTTCGAGTCGCTCGCCGAACCGGCCCGCGCCAAGGGGCGCTTCGACGCCACGGGCGGCAACTACACCCCCGAGGCCGGCGAGACCCGCGCCCACACCTACCACTGGCTGACGACGCTCGACGCCCTCGGCGCCCCCGACGCGACCGTCACCGGCTCGATCCCGACCTCGGCCGTCTTCCTGAAGGGCACCGAGCGCACCTACGCCGCCCACAACCACGGCTCCGCGCCGATCACCGTCACCTTCTCCGACGGCAAGTCCCTGACCGTCCCCGCCCGGTCCACCGCCACCGGCAAGGGCACCGGCACCATCCCCTGCGGCCAGCCCGGCGGCCCCGTCTGCCCTGAGCCCGAGCCGGGCACCGGGGACACCTTCCGCCTCAAGAGCGGCGGCAGCCTGACCACCGCGACCGACACCACCGCCGGCAGCGACACGATCGCCTCCGCCGGCGGCGCCAACCACGACGGCACCCCGCACCAGCCGCTCGTCTACGAGGCGCGGAACCTGACCGGCACCCTCACCCCGGGCGCCACCACCGCCTTCCGCCTCGCGGTGGACGCGGGCACCGCCGTCGGCCTCGGCCAGCAGGTCCGCGTCAGCTACGACCTGACCGGTGACGGCAGCTTCGAGCGCACCGAGACGTACCACTACTTCGCCACCGACCCGGTGGCCGGGTGGGAGCGCTACGACCAGACCCGCGGTCTGAAGTCCGCCACCGGCACCCTCGGCGACCTGCGCGGCGGCACCGTCCGCGTGGAGCTGTGGAGCGCCATCGGCAACGGCCAGGCCGCGGTCAGGACCGGCACGGCGGACTCCGTGCTCGTCATCCCCTACGACTGACCAAGCACCGCGCCGGGCCTCACGCCGAGGCCCGGCGCACCAGCGTCGTCGGCGTGATCAGCGGGTCCGGGACCGGTGTCCCGGACCCGAGGTCGTTCAGGAGGCTCATGAGGAGCCGGACCATCAGCCGCCCCATGCCCTCGATGTCCTGCCGGACCGTCGTGAGCGGCGGCTCCGTGCGCTCGGCGATCGACGCCACGTCGTCGAAGCCGACCACCGCCACGTCCTCCGGCACCCGCAGCCCGCGCTCCCGCAGGACCCGCAGGGCGCCGGAGGCCATCAGGTCGTTGGCGGCGAACACCCCGTCCACGTCCGGCCGGCGGTCGAGGAGCTCGGCCATCGTCCGGGCGCCGCTCTCGGCGGTGAAGTCGCCGTGGCGGAGCAGTTCCGGATCCGGCTCGCCGAGCGCGTCGCGGTAGCCGAGGGCACGGTCCACCGCCGAGGTCTGGTCGCGCGGCCCGGCCAGGTGCGCCACGGCGCGGCAGCCCCGGTCGACGAGGAGCCGGACGGCCTCGCGGGCCCCGCCGCGGTTGTCGCAGTCCACGTACGGCAGCTCAGGGCCGATCCCGTCGGTCGGCCGTCCGCCGAGCACCGTCGGGATCTTCGCCCGGCGCAGCACCGCCGCCAGCTCGTCCTCGTCGTGCAGCGAGAAGGCGAGGGCGCCGTCGACGTGCCCGCCGCCGAGATAGCGGGCGATCCGGTCGTAGTCCCCCGGGCTCTCCACCCAGAGCAGCACCAACTGCGAGTCGTGAGTGGTGAGTTCACGGCTGATGCCGCGTACCTGCTCCTGGAAGAAGGGGTCGGAGAAGATCCGGAACTCGGGCTCCGCGATGACGACGGCCACCGCGCCGTTCCGCCGGGTGACCAGGGTGCGGGCCGCGAGGTTGGGCACGTACCCGAGCTCCTCGACCGCCTGCCGCACCTTGTCGACCAGGGGCGCGCGCACCCCGGCGCCGCCGTTGACGACCCGGGAGGCCGTCGCCCGCGACACGCCCGCGAGGGCCGCGACGGCCTCCAGGGTCGGGCGGGCTCCCGTCGTCTGCTCGGCCACGTCGGCCCCCTTCATCTGCTGCGGTCCGGGGAGCGGGCGGCTGCCCGGACGGACCGCGTGATGCTCCGGGATCAGGATATCCGTACGACCGAGCCGTCTGAGAGCGCTCTCTCCAGTCTTTTCGATCAGTCCGCCGCGGGGGCGAAGGAGACGACGCGGGGCTGTCGCCGGGCGTCGTCGCCGCTGACCGTCGGGGGCGTGAGGAGGATCCGCCCGCCGACGTACAGGACGCGCCCCATGAGCGCGCTGTACTCCGCCCCGGCCGCGGCCGCCGGGTGTCTCATCAGCACCTTCTCCCGGTTCGCCCCGGCCCGGCCGAGGAGGAAGGTCCGGCCGGGCCGGCCGGCGGTGGCCGATTCGTGGACGACGGTCCCCGCCGGGGAGGGCGAGCCCACCGGGGTCAGGACCCTGCCGTCGTGGTTCTGGACGCCCCAGGCGAGCTTCCCGGTCGCGAGGTCGTAGGCGCCGACCCGGTCGGTGCCGCCCACGTGGACCAGCCCGTGGGCGACGAGGATGCCCGGGCAGGGCTGGAGTCCGGTGTCGAGGCCCACGCCCGAGCAGTGCTCGAAGCCCTTGGCCCGGGGGTCGATGGTCCGGCGGAGTTCCCCTCGGGGGCCGAGGGCGACGATCCGCCAGTCCTGGGCGCGCCGGTCGTTGTCCATCGAGGTGTACACCACGGGGTCGACCGAGACCATCCGCTCCACCTGCCGGCCGGCCGGGGTGCGATGGCGCCACCGCACCGCGCCGGTGCGCGGGTCCAGCTCGCGCAGCTGGGAGTACGTCGCGCGCCGGTCGACGCCGAGCGCGCAGACGGCCACGACGAGCAGCCGGGAGCCGCCGGCCACCTTGTGGGGGTGGCAGCGCCCCGGGTTCTCGGCCGGGACGCGGTGGAGCAGGCGGCCGTCGGACACCCGGTACACGGCGGCCGTCACGCCCTCGGCGACCGCGAGGGTGTCCCCGCTGATCGCCGTGTCGACGAGGAGGGCGGGGGTGTCCCGGGCGGGGTCCCGCAGCAGTTCCTTCATCCAGCCGGTCCTGCCGCTCAGCAGGTCGATGAGCTGGAACCGGTCGCAGCGCGCGCCGCGCTGCGCCTCGCCGGTGGCGAGGACGACGACGATCCGGCCCTCCGGCGTCGGGTTGGCGGGTGCCTCGCAGACCGGGGTGGGCAGGGTCAGGTTCCACACCTCGGCGCCGTCCGAGAGGCGGTAGGCGGTGACCTCGCGGTGGAGGGCCTGGACCACCGTGTCGCCGACGATCCAGGGTTCGTGCACGCGGAGGTCGCGCCGGGGCAGGTCGGTGGAGTCGTCGGCGATCCAGGCGGCCGCCTCGCCGGGGCGCCGGGCGGCGGCGAGCTCCCGGGTGCCGGGGGCGCGGCTCGGCCCGGTGGTGGGGAGGGCGGGGGACGCGGAGGCCGGCGCGGAGGTCCGCGGGGCGGCGGCGGGCCGAGCGCGGTCGGCCCCGTACCCGTACCAGCCGGCCCCCGCCACCGCCGCGACGAGCAGCGCCAGTCCGACCGCGAGCGCGATCAGCCCGCGGTCGCGCCGGGAGCGGCGCCCGGACGGGGGCGCCTGGCCCGGTGGATACCAGGACGGCGGCGAGTACGACATCGGGAGTCCCCCTGTGGGTCACCGGCAGTTCAGAGCGCCTTTCTAGAACGGCGTTCTGTTTTGTCCGTAGCATAGCGACGCAGACCGACGACACGACGCGGGGCCGGGGGAGACGATGGCGCGCACGGACTTCGAACAGGGCGACCGCATAAGGCTGATGAGGGACGCGGCGGTACGCGAGGGGCTCGGCGGGCACCGCGGCGGCCACGCCTCCTCCGCCCCCGCGCGCGGCCGCGGCGCCCTCGGCGTGGCCGTCCTCGCGGCCGTTCTCGCCGCCGCCGTGGCCGCGGCCCTCGCCACCGGCCACGGGCCGCCGGCGATCGTTCCCGGCCTCCCCCTCGCCCTCTGCGTGGTCTCGCTCCTCGGTCACCTGTTCTTCGGCGCCCGCACCGGCGACGCGCGCCTGGAGCAGTACGAGGGCGGACTCGTCGTCCACCTCAAGGGCCGCATCAGGGTCGTGCGGTACGCCGACACGACGGTCCGCGACAACACGGTCCGCCGTACCCGGTACGGCCGGACGCTCTCCGTCACGTACTCCTTCGGCCTCACCGACACCGAGGGCCGCAACCTCGTCGTCGGCTCGGTCTTCACCGGTGGCGAGGTCTGGGGCCCCCTGCTGCGCCACGACGCCGCCCGGGCCCAG
Source organism: Streptomyces sp. NPDC004435 (assembly GCF_042873895.1). Taxonomy (NCBI): domain Bacteria; kingdom Bacillati; phylum Actinomycetota; class Actinomycetes; order Kitasatosporales; family Streptomycetaceae; genus Streptomyces; species Streptomyces sp. NPDC004435. The sequence goes on from NZ_JBIAMB010000014.1 coordinate 229,644, forward strand.
CTGCCGGACGCGCTGGTCCGCCTCGACGCCGGCGAGCGGCTGGAGTTCGGCCTCGTGTGGCTCACCGCCGCCGCACTCGGCGCGGGCCGCGCCTCCGCCCCCTGGGGGCTCGTCAGCGGGGTCGAACTGGAGGACGGCACCCTCACCGTGCGGGCCGAGGGCAGGCGGGGCGCCCTGGTCGTCGCCCCCACCCGCTTCACCCCGAACGTCTCCCTCCTCCTCGCCCTCACGGAGACCCTGCGGGCCGCCGGGCCGCGCCCGCCCCGCTGACGCTCCGGCGTCCCGCCCGGGCGGTGGCCGACGGACGGCGGCGAGCGACGGCCGACCGGCCCGGCCCGTCGTGTCGCGTCCCCGCAGTTCACCCGTGGCGGTGGTCGCGCCCCGTACGCGCTCCCCGGGCCCGCCCGCGTACGGCAGCGTGACCGCCATGAACGTCCGCCGCTCCGCGCTCCCGCTGCTCACCGCCCTCCTGGTCGGCGGGTGCGTGGGCCTCCCGAAGCCGTCCGCGCCCCCCGCCCCGCAGCCCCCGCAGACCGGGCCGCCCGCGCTCGCGCCCGCCGACCGGAGGCCCCCGTCGCCGCTGCCGTCCCCGCTCCCGGAGCGCCCGGTGGAGGCCGCGCCCCGCGAGGAGCTGGGGGCGGTGGAGCCCCGGGAGGGGACGGGGGAGGCCGGAGTCGTGCCGGTCCGCGACCCCGGGGCGCCCCCGGTGCCCGTACGGCCCCGGGGCGGCGAGGGCCGGGAGCCGGCGGGGTACGGAGACGGGGCGGCGCCCCGTACGCCGGCACCCCGCTCCGCCGGATCCCGCCCCGCGGACCCCCGCCCCGCCGCACCCCGTCCGGCCAAGAAGAAGCCCCGCCCGCCCGAGGCCCGCGCCGCGACCCCGCCTCCGCGCGGGCCGGTGCCCGCGCCCGCCGCCACGAACCGTCCGGCGGCGGGCGGACAGGCCCCGGACATGCGGAGCCTGTGCCGGGAGGCGCAGCGGATCGACGCCCCGATGGGCGCGGCGGACCTGTGCCGGAGCGTGTACGGCCGCTGACGGCCCACCCCGAGTGGCCCAAGCCCACAGCCCGTCAATGGACCAATAGAAGCAGGCCACTTGGCCCTAACGTCGTGTCCATGGCGAACACCACCCCGGCGCGCCCGACGGTCACGACCCCCGCCCCCGCGGGCGTCACGCCGTCCGCGCCCCGCACCCTGCTCCTCGCCCAGCTGAGCAACTCGGTCGGCGACGGCGCCTTCTACGTGACCTCCGCGCTCTACTTCACCGGCGTCGTCGGGCTCTCCGCCGCCCAGGTCGGCGCCGGGCTCGCCGTCGCCTGGGCGGTGGGCTCGCCCGCCGGGGTGCCGCTCGGGGCCCTCGCCGACCGGCGCGGGCCGCGCGGCGTCAGCGTCCTCCTCGCGCTCGTCACGGCGGCGGCGGTCGGCTCCTTCCTGCTCATCGGCTCGTTCCCGGCCTTCCTCGCCGCCGCCACCCTCTACGCCTGCGCGCAGAGCGGCCTGGCCGCCGCCCGCCAGGCGCTGCTCGCCGGACTGGTCGCCCCGGCCGACCGGACCGCCGTCCTCGCCCGGCTCCAGGCCGTCCTCAACGCAGGCCTCGCCGTCGGCGCGGCCCTCGGCGGCGTCGCCCTGCACGCCGGGACCCGGGGCGCGTACCTCGCCGTCCTCGCCCTGGACGCGGCCGGCTTCCTGCTCTGCGCCCTCCTCCTCGCCCGGCTCCCCGCGCCCGCGCCGGCACCGGCCACCGCCCCGCGCGCCGCCCCCGCGACGGCGGTGCTGCGCGACCGCCCCTACGTGGTCCTGACGCTCCTCAACGCCCTGTTGCTGCTGCGGATGCCGGTGCTGAGCCTGGCCCTGCCGCTGTGGATCGCGCAGCGGACGGCGGCGCCCGGCTGGACGGTCTCGGCGCTCTTCGTCCTCAACACCGTGGCCGTGACCCTCTTCCAGGTCCGTGCCGCCCGCTCCGTCACCGACCTGGCGTCGGCCGCCCGGGCGGTCCGTGGCGCGGGCGCCGTGATGCTCGCCGCCTGCGCCGTCTTCGCGGCGACCGGGCTGCCCGGGCTCGGGGCCGGTGGGTCCGCCGCGGTCCTCGTCCTCGGCGCGGTGCTCCTCGTCCACGCCGAGATGCGGCACGCCGCCGGCTCCTGGCAGCTGGGCATCGCGCTCGCCCCCGCCGACCGGATCGGCCAGTACCAGGGCTTCTACGGCGCCGGCGTGCCCGTCGCCCGGGCGCTCGGCCCCCTCGTCGTCACGACCCTCCTGATCGGCGGCGGGCCCGCCGGCTGGCTGCTGCTCGGCGGCGCCTTCCTCCTCGCCGCGACGGCGACGGGCCCGGCCGCCCGCTGGGCGGCCGGAACGCGGAGCGCGGCCCAGGAGGCCGGGTCGGTCACGTCGGCGGGCGGTCCCGGGTGAGCAGGGCGAAGCCGGCACGGTCGACGGAGACGCTCGCCGCCGCCAGGACCACCACGCCGGTGCCGGAGTCGCGGTCCAGGCCCAGCCAGGACCGGAAGCCGCCGGTCCCGCCGTTGTGCATCGTGACCGACAGGTGCCGGAGCCGCAGGGTGACCCAGGCGGCGCCGATCCGGGTGCCCCCGCTGAACGGGGCGACCGGATCCAGCGCGGCCGTCCCCGGAGCCGAGCCGTCGAGCAGCGCGGCGGTGAAGCGTGCCATGCTGCCGATGTCGGCCCGGATCCCGCCGGCCGGCCCCAGCGCCTCGCCCGTCCACGGCTCGCGCGGCCTGCCCCGCCCGGTCCTCCCGGCCAGGGCCCCGGGCCGCAGCTCCGAGGGGTCCCGCGGCAGGTAGAAGCAGTCGAGCCCGAGCGGTGTGCCGATCCGCTCGGCGACCAGCTCCGCGTACGACGTCCCGGCGGCGGCCGCCAGCGCGTGCCCGAGCAGCTCGAAGCCGAGGTTCGAGTAGCGGGGCCGCGTCGGGCCGAGCCGTACCGTGCGCGCCTGCTCGACCAGTCCGGCGACGTCCTCGCCGTACGGATTCGTGCCGTGCCGCCACAGCGCCACCGTCCGCCGCCACGGCCGCGCCGAGCCCGGCACCCTCGGCAGCCCCGACCGGTGCGTGGCCAGCGCCCCCAGCGTCACCCCGCCCGCCGGCACGTCAGCCAGCGGCAGCAGCGCCCCGAGCGCCGTCGAGGCCGTCACCTCCCCGCGCTCCAGCGCGTCCGCGTACAGCAGCCCCGTGACCCCCTTGGACACGGACCCGATCTCGTAGTCCGCCCCCGGCCCGGCCCCGACCGAGGCCGTCACGATCCCCCCGGGGCGCACCACGGCCCCGGCCACCGGAAACCTCTCGCCGGCCAGCTCCCGCAACTGCCCCGCCAGCCACCGCTCACCCTGATCCCCATCCATGAGGGTCACCTTAGGACCCGGCCGGCGGAAGCACGGGGGGCCGGTCGCCGACCGCCGCCGGCCGACGGCGCGGTGCCGGGGCCACCCACCCGGAGGCACTGTGAGCCACGTCACGGATTCCGCTTTCCCTCTTTCCGTTATCGCGGTCCTCGTCCGAGGCTCTCCAGTGCGCAGGGAACTCCGGGAACGGGCTAGAGAAGGACGGACGGCGTGCAGCAGACCATGGGCGTGGATCAGACGGCGGAGTGGATACGGGCGGCGCAGTACGGCGACCCCTGGGCGTGCGACCAGCTTCTCGGAGCCCAGCGGCCGCTCGTCCACGCACTGGTGTCCCGCGCCCTCGTCGCCCGGCCCTCCGTCGCCGCCGAGACCGTCGTGCAGGACACCCTGAGGCGCGCCCACGGCACGCTGCACACCCTGCCGTACCCGGAGATGTTCCGGCCGTGGCTCGTCGCGCTCGCCGTGGACACCACGCTCGGACACGCCGCCGGCGGCCTCGACGAGGCCGGGGGATGGCTGGATCTCCAGGACGCGGTGCTCGCCGCGCTCGGCTCGCTGGAGGACGAGGGGGCGCTGCTGCGGTACGAGACGGCCGCCGCGCTCCAGTGGACCCCGGAGGACACCGCGCTGCGCATGGAGACCGTGCGGGTACGCGTCGGCGCGGCCCGGTCCGTCGGCCTCGCGCTGGCCCGGCGGCCCCGCTGCCCCCGGCTCCAGGAGCTGACCGCCGGATGGGACGGGCGGCCCGGTGCCGGGTGGCGTGACCATCTGGCCGCGCACACGACCCGGTGCGGCGCGTGCGGCGGGGTGGAGCCCGCGGCGCCCGTGCCGCCCGTCGCCCCCGTCTCGGCCGTGGTGCCCGAGCCGCCCGAGGCCGTCGCGTACGAGCTGCCGGAGGACGAGGACGTGACCCGGGCGTACGACCTCGGGGGGCTCGCCGCCGTGCCCGTCGGGCGGCGCGGGACGCGGGCGGACCGCCGCCGGCGACGCCAGGTCGAGGAGCGGGGCCGGCGCCGGGCCGCCGTCGCGGCCGGGATCGCGGTGGTGGCCGTCACCGGCGGGGCGTTCTCGATGTACGGCGGGCGCGACGGGCAGGAGGAGCTGCTGGAGGCGAACCGCGCCGCCGTCCCCGGCCCCGACGTGCCGCTCACCCACGACCCGGACTCCCTCTCGACCACCTCCACCCCCCTCGGCGGAACCCCCTCCGCCTCCGCCACCAGCACCCCTTCCGCCCGGGCCACCACCGCCTCCGCCACGCCCGGCTCCGCCGCGAAGAAGACCCCCTCCGCCCGGCCGACCACCGCGAGCCCCAGCCCGCAGCGCAGCACCGCGGCCCCGGAGCCCACGCTGGCGAAGAAGACCGCCGCCCCGACGACCGCGGCCCCGAAGCCGACGCGTACGACGGCGACGCCGGCACCGACGCAGACGCCCGACACCGATCCGGCTCCCGGCGGCGGCGCGCAGAACGACGGCGGCCAGTCCTCGGCCGCCGACCAGGTGATCTCCCTCGTCAACGCCGAGCGCGCGAAGGCGGGCTGCGGGCCGCTGACCGCGAACGCCACCCTCGCCCGCGCCGCGCAGGGCCACTCCGCCGACATGGCCGCCCGCGACTACTTCGACCACACCAACCCGGACGGCGACGGCCCGGGGGAGCGGGTCACCGCCGCGGGCTACCCCTGGTCCACCTACGGCGAGAACATCGCCATGGGGCAGACCACCGCCGAGCAGGTCATGGAGGGGTGGATGAACAGCCCGGGCCACCGCGCGAACATCCTCAACTGCGACTTCAAGGAGATCGGCGTCGGCGTCCACACCGACGGCGGGCCCTACTGGACCCAGGTGTTCGGCGCCCGCTGACCCCTCGGTCCCCGTCCGGGGTCCACCGTTCCTGTCCCCGATCCGGTCCCCGTCCCCGCCGCCGCGACCAAGGCGGACAGCTCCACCCGGGACCGGAGCTGGAGCCGGGCGTACACCCCGCGCAGGTGGTGGTCGACGGTCCGGGCGCTCAGCGCCAGGCGGTCGGCGATCTCCTGGTTCGTGGCACCGTCCGCGACGAGCCGGGCGATCCGCAGCTGCTGCGGGGTGAGCCCGGCCAGGGCGGTCGGGTCCGGGGAGCGCGTGCCCGGCGCGCCCGTCGCCCGGAGTTCGGCGCGGGCCTGCCGGGCCCACCCCTCGGCGGCGGCCCGCTCGAAGGTGACCAGCGCGTCGCGCAGCGGGCCGCGCGCCTCGCTCGGGCGGCGCCGCCGGCGCAGCCACGAGCCGTACGCGAAGAGGGTGCGGGCCCGCTCGAAGTCGTTGCCGCCGTCGTCGTGGCGCCGCAGTGCCTCGCCGAACCAGCGGCTCGTCTCCTCGCCGTGGTGTGCCACCAGGGCCCGGCACCGGGCCAGTTGGGCCGGTGCCGGACGGTCGATGCCGAAGCCGGCCCACCGCGCGTACTCCTCCGTCGCCGCCCTCGCCTCCGCCGCCCGCCCCGACGCCACCGCCGCCTCCACGAAGCACGGCACGGCGAGCATGCGGAGGGCGAAGTGGCCGCCGTACGGTCCCGGGCGGACCAGCGGGGCGAGCCGCGCGGCGGCCTGGGCGGCGAGACCGCTGCCCAACTCGGCCCGGGCCAGCGCCCATTCGGCGAGGGTCACCGCCTGGGCGAGGCCGTGCGGGCGCCCGATCGCGAGCGCCCGCTCCGCGTGCTCCGCGACGGACGGCCCCTCGCCCGTCACCGACGCCACCAGGGCGAGGACCGCGTGCTGGTGGGCCGCGGAGTTCAGCTGGCCGGTGGCGCGGGCCGCGCGCAGCCCTTCCCCCGCGGTGTGCCCCGCCCGCGCGTACCGGCCGGCGCGCAGCTCGGCGTACGCGAGGTGTTCCAGGATCCGGGGCAGGAGCGAGGACCGCTGCTCGGCCCGCGCCCGCGCCAGGGCCCGACCGTGCAGCCGGGCCGCCGCCGTCACGTCCCCGAGCACCAGCGCGGCCGAACCGGCCCGCAGCAGCAGCCGGGGCTCGTCCCGGACCGCGCCGACCGCCACCACCGCGGAGAGCGGGGTACGCGCCCGGTCGGGGCGGACCGTCAGCGCCGCCCGCAGCCCGTCGGCGAAGGTCCGCTCCGTGCCGGGCACGGCCGGGGCCAGGTCGAGCGCGGCGAGGCAGGCGCCGACGTCCCCCGCCGCCCACGCCGCCTCCATGGCGAGGAACCGCGCGTCCGCCGCCTCGGCCGGCTCCCGGTCCCGCAGCACCTTCGCCGCCTGGAGGAACGCCTCGTGCGCGTCCATCACCGGTCCGCCCGCGAGCGCCGCGAACCCCCGCGTCACCAGCGCCCGCCCCCGCGCCGCCGCCGACCGCGCCCGCACGGCCGGCGGCGGCCCGAGACGGTCGGCGCGGTGCCGCTCGTGACGGTCGGGGAGGGCGGCGCGGCCGGGGAGGGCCGAGGAGCCGGGGAGGGCCGAGGAGCTAGGGAGGGCAGGGGAGGCGGGAGAGCCGGGGAGGGGCGAGGAGCTGAGGTGGGCCGGGGAGCTGGGGAGCGCCGAGGTGCTGGTGAGGGCAGAGGAGGCGGGAAGGTCGGGTGGGCCGGTGAGGGCGGGGGAGGCGACGGCCCGGTCCGTCCCGCTCCGGTCCCGGGTCGGCCGACGGTCCCTCCGGTCGTGGACGCGGTCGCCGTGCCCGGCCGCCGCCGCGCGCCGCAGGAACGGGTCGGGGAAGGCGAGTGCGTCGCCGTGGCGGTGCAGCAGCCCGGCCGCCACCAGGCCGTCGAGGGTCTCGATCGGCACGCGGAGGGACCGGGCGCGGGCCAGCGCGGTGCCCACGTCCGTACGGTCGGGGTCCTCGGACGCCCTTCCTGAGGCGTCCGGCGCGCCGCAGGCCCTGGCCACCACGCCGAGCAGCCGCCGCCCGTCCACCGGGAGCGCGGCGAGCAGCCCGCCGTGCACCGCGCCCAGGACGTCGTCGTCCACGAGCGTTCCCGGCCGGGGCGCCGTCCCGGCGAGCACACCGGGCTCGAGGCGCCGGACCGCCTCGACCAGCACCCCCGGATGCCCGGCGGCCTCGTCGAGGAGCCGCTCGGCCACGGCGTGTCCGGCGCGCCCTCCGGCGGCGTCGTCCAGGAGGGCCCGGGCGCTCGCGCGGCCGAGGCGCGGCAGCCGGACCAGCGGCGCCGTGTCCGACGCGGGGAGCGGCCGGCCCGGCGCGGACGCCACGAGCCACCCGACGCGGGCCGCCCCGCGTGCGCCCGGCGCCCGCCAGTGCGCGGCGAACGCGGCCCGAGAGTGCGCGTCCCACAGCGGGAAGTCGTCGAGGCAGAGCAGGACGGGCCCCCGGCCGGCGAGGCAGGCGGCGAGCGCGGTCGCGATCCCGTCCGGGCCCCGGGCGAGCCGGGCCGCCCGGCACGCCGCCGCCCCGGACGGGGCCAGCGCCGTGAACAGCGCCCGCGCGCCGCTCCACGGCACCTGCCGGCGCGCCGCGCCGACGACGTGCGCCTCGCCCGGGAAGTCCCGCGCGGCCCGGTCGAGGAGCGCCGAGCGCCCCTCGCCGGGCCCGCCGGCCACCCGTACCACCCGCTCTGCCGCCACCGGTTCCGGCAGCGGCGACAACAGCTGGGAGACGGCGGCGAGTTCGGCCTCCCGGCCGTACAGCGCGGGCCCGGTGTCGGCGGTCACGCCCGTCACGCTAACCGGCCCCGCGGCGGGCGGGAACGGACCGGTACGGGGGTCTGGGCCGCGGCCCAGACCCCCGCGCGACGCGCTGTGCCCGTGCACAGGGCGTCCGGCCGGACGTCAGGAACCGAGCGGGCAGGTGCCCCGGTACTCCTCGATCGTCAGGCTCGGCCGCGGCAGCGGGCAGAGGAACTGCTCGTACCGGGTGTCGTCGTCGACGAAGCGCTTGAGCCACGCCAGGCTGTACTTGGCGAGCGTCGTGTTCGAGGTGTTGGGCGTGAAGTGCGTGGCGCCGTTCAGCTCCAGGTACGCCTTGTCCAGGTCGGAGGGCAGGCTCTCGTAGAACGGCTCGGAGTGGGTGGCGACGGGCGCGACCGTGTCGCCGTCCGCGCCGATGACCAGCGTCGGCGTACGGAGCTCGGGCCAGGTCTTGTCCGTGTTCCAGCCGGTCAGCGGCACGGCCGCCTTGAGGCTCGGCCGGCTCTTCGCCGCTTCGAGCGTGCCGCCGCCGCCCATCGAGTGGCCCATCACCGCGAGCCTTGTGGCGTCGACGCGGCCTCGGACCGCGCTCCGCTGGGTGAGGTGGTCGAGCGCGGCGAGGAGCTGGCGCCCCCGGCTGTCGGGCTGGTCGAGCGTGGTGAGCGTGTCGATGACGAAGACCACGAAGCCCTGCGACGCCAGCCGCGGCCCGAGCCAGGCCACCGACGACTGGGTCGCGGTGAACCCAGGCGAGATCACCACCGCGCCGAAGGTGCCGTCCGCGGTGCTCGTCGGGTAGTAGATGGTGCCGCCGCCGAAGCCGGAGGCGGCGAGCGAGGAGACGGAGGTCTGCGCGACCGCGTAGGAACCGCGCGCCGCCTCGACGCTCGCCTCGGTGGGCGCGGGGCCGCGTTCGTACGGGTTGCCGGCGGCGGCTCCCGCACCCGGGGCGAGGAGCAGTGCGAGGCCGGCGGCGACGGCGGTGGCCGCGGCAAGGTATCGCTTCACGACGGAGTCGTCCTCTCGTGTCGTGGGACGGCCACCCCCGTGGGTAGGGAAGGCCGCTGCCGTGCGGTACGGCCCCGCCACTGTGGGGGCGGCGCGGGGCGCCGTCATCGGCACAATCACCGGCCCGCGTCCGCCCGGCGGCGACCACGCGTCCGGGCGGGGCCCTGTTCCCACCGCATAGGTCGCCGGGCCCGCCCCGACCGTGACCGGGCCCCGACCGGTGACCGGACCCGCCCCCGTCCGTGCCCCGGGCCCGTGGCAGACTCGGGCCGCACCGAGCACCCGCACCGATCGGCCGACTGGAGGCCCGATGACCGTCCGTTCCCGGTCCGCCGCGTCATCGGCGCTGCTCGTGCGGTACGGAGCCGAGGCGCCGGCCGGAGCGGTGCTGCTGCTGCACGGCGGGCGGGCCGACGGGCTGGAGGCGCCGCCCCTGCTCAACCTGCCCGCCCTGCGCATGCGACCGTTCGCCGGAGCCATGCGGCGGGCGGCGCGCGGGCGGCCGGTCCTGGTCGCCGAGGCCCGCTACCGGCACCGGGGATGGAACGGGGAGCGCGCCGACGCCGCCAGGGACGCCGAGACCGCGCTCGCCGGACTGCGGGCCCGCTTCGGGGAGATGCCGATCGTGCTCGTCGGCCACTCGATGGGCGGCCGGGCCGCGCTCGCCGTCGCCGGGGACCCGGCCGTCCGGGGCGTCGTCGCCCTCGCCCCCTGGTGCCCGAGGGGCGAGCCGGTCGCCCACCTCGCCGGCCGCCGCCTGCACCTCCTCCACGACGAGGCGGACCGGGTGACCACCGCGGGCGACTCGTGGGCGTTCGTCCGCCGGGCCAGGGAGGCCGGCGCGGACGCCACCGGCATCCCGATGCCGTCAGGCGGCCACGCCATGCTCCGCGCCGCGGGACTCTGGCACCGGCGTGCCGCCGAACTGGCCCTGGAGACCCTGGCGTCCACGCCCGCTTGAGCCCCGTGTCCGGCCCCGGCACCGAGGCACCCGCCGGACCCTCACCAGCCCGACCACCGGACCCACCACCGGACCCGCCACCAGCCCCGCCCCCGGACCCGTCGCCGCCCGCAGACGGCGCGCTCGATTCGCGGGATCGGGCATATCGGGACAGGATCGGGCGAAAGTGGGGGCGTGTGGCGACGTCCCCGCGCGGTCGCGAGGCGGGCCCCGCCGCCCCGCGCGGGTCCGAGGAGGCGGCAGTGTCGGAGCTCATCGTGATCGGGTACGAGGACCGTGCCGCCGCCGAGGAGGCCCTCGGCACGGTGCAGGACCTCCAGCGCGACCAGGTGGTGGGCCTCAACGGCCTCGCGGTCGTCTCCGTCGACGAGGAGGGACGCACCCACGTCGACACCTCGAACCGGGTCGTCGGCGTCACCGCCGCGACGGGCGCCCTGTGGGGCACCATCTTCGGCATCCTCTTCCTCGCCCCGGCGGTCGGCGCCCTCACCGGCGCCGCGCTCGGCGGACTCGTCGGCCGGCTCAGCAAGTCCGGCATCGACGACCGCTTCCGGGAGCAGGTCGGCGACCTGCTGAGGCCCGGCAGCGCCGCCCTCGTGATCATGGCCGCGAAGCTCACCGAGGACAAGTTCACCGCGGCGATGCAGCGCCACGGCGGCACCGTCCTCAAGACCTCCCTCAGCGACGCCGACGAGAAGGAGCTGGCCGAGCAGCTCGCCGGCCCCGAGTGACCGCCGCCGCTCCCGGCGCACCCCTCGCCCCCTCCCGGCGTCCACCCACCCCACAGGAAGGCCCCTCCATGGACCCCGTCCTCAGCAGTGACGTGCTCGCCAAGCTGCGCCGACCCCGGCCGTACCCGGCCGTCTCGCTGGTGATGCCGACGCATAGCCGCGAGCCGGACAACGCCCAGGACCCGGTGCGCCTGCGCAATCTGCTCTCCGAGGCCGAGAAGGCGCTCACCGGCGACCCGGACGTGCCGCGCGAGCGGCGGCTCGACATCCTCGACCAGCTGAACCGCGCCGCCGCCGAGGTGGACCTTGCGCACGCCGAGGACGGCCTGGTCATCTACGCCGCGCAGGGCGAGCACCAGGTCTGGTCGCTGCCCCGGACCGTACCCGAGCGGGTCGTCCTCGCCGACACCTTCCTCACCCGGAACCTCGTCGCCGCCGGCGCCGCCGAACAGCCCTACTGGGCCCTCGCCGTCGCCGCCGACCGGGTCTCGCTGTGGAGCGGCGACCCCGAGCGGGCCACCGAGGCCGTCCGGGACGGCTTCCCGAGGACCCGCAGCCTGGAGGACCCCGACGCCGAGCGCAAGGAGCGCGTCGGCGACCTGCCCAGCACCTTCCAGGACGAGGCCACCCGGCAGTTCCTGCGCGAGGCGCACGAAGGGCTGCGGGCCGTCCTCGCCTCCGAGCCCCGCCCGCTGTACGTCATCGGCTCGGCGCCGGCCCTCGCCCTGCTGGAGGAGCTGGGCCCGCTCGCCCCCGACACCGTGACCGTCCCGCACGGCGGCCTCGCCGGCGGTCCGGCAGCCGCCGTCCACGCCGCCGTCGAACCCTCCCGCGCCGCCGGCGCTGCCGCCGCCGTGACGGCGGTCGCCGCCGAGCTCGACGCGGCGCGCGGCCGGCGCGAGTTCGCCGGCGGCATCGACGAGGTGTGGCGCGCGGCCAAGGAGGGCCGGGCCCGGCTGGTCGCCGTCGAGGACGACTACCGGACGGTCGTACGCGAGGAGGGCGACCACCTGGTACCAGCCGAGGCCGGCGATTCCGGCGCCCGTGACGACATGGTCGACGAGATCGTCGAACGGGCCCTGGACACCGGCGCCGAGGTCCGCTTCGTCCCCGGCGGCTCGCTCGACGGCCAGGGCAGCATCGCCGCCGTCCTCCGCTACTGACGCCCACCGCCCCGCCCGGCCGTGCGCCTGTCCACGACCGCCGGACCGCTGTATACGCTGGCCGGGTGGCCAGTGGACAGGGAGAGCGCGAAGTGCCGGACATGCGGGACCACGTCGGCGGCGACGGCGGCACGGCGGGCGGCGGGGACGTCGGCCTCCAGCGGTTCGCGGTGGCGCTGCGCCGTACCCTCGGCGAGCTCAACCGCGTGGCCCACGGATTCGCCTCCGACCAGCGCCTGCACCCCACCGACGTCCAGGCCCTCTCCTTCGTCCTCGACCACGAGGGCCCCGTCACCCCCGGTCTGCTCCGCACCCACCTGGGGCTGACCTCGGGCGCCGTCACCGCCTGCCTCGACAGGCTGGAGAAGGCCGGGCACATCCGGCGGACCCGCGAGAGCGCGGACCGCCGGGTGGTGCACGTCGAGTACGCCGACGGCGCCAAGACCGTCGCCCGCGACCACTTCCGCCCCCTCGCCCAGGCGACCGAACGGGCCCGCGAGCGCTTCGACGACGACGAACTCGCCACCGTCCTGCGCTTCCTGGAGACCCTCAACGACGAACTGGCCGCCCTCGACGTCCCCCCGCGCCGCTGACCGTCCGCCGCGCCCGTCAGGGGGCCTCGTCCACGCGGAAGGCCAGGAGGGCCGTGTCGTCGCGGTGGTCCGAGAGGCCCTGGAGGATGCGGAGGAGGTCGGGGAGGGACTGACGGCGGCAGAGGGTGGACTCGGCGGCCAGCCGCCGCTGGCCCTCGTCGATCGGGGCGGCCGGGGTCTCGATCAGACCGTCGGTGTAGAGGAGGAGCGTGTCGCCGGGGCGCAGGACGTGGGTGTGCGTCGTACGGGGGAGGCCCGGGGCCACGCAGAGCGGCGGGTCCGCCGCGCCGGGGAGATAGCGGGCGTCGCCCTCGGCGGGGACGAGCAGCGGCGGCGGGTGACCGGCGCTGGACCAGGCGAGGAGCCACGTACCGGCCGCACCGCGGCGGAGACCGGCGTGCAGGGCGGTGGCCAGCGGAGCGGTGGCCAGCCCGGCGGCGACCTGGTCGAGACGGGCCAGCACCTCGGCGGGCGCGGCCTCGGGGCCGCCCGCGTACGCCAGGGCCCGCAGCATGCTGCGCATCTGCCCCATCGCCGTGGCCGCCGTCAGGTCGTGGCCCGCCACGTCCCCGATGTCGAGGACGAGCGTGCCGTCCGGCAGCGTGAAGGCGTCGTACCAGTCCCCGCCGATCTCCCCGCTGGTGCTGGCCGGCTGGTAGCGCGCGGCCAGCGCCCCGCCGCACACCGGCGGCGGCTCCGTCAGGTGCGCCCGCTGAAGGCTCAGCGCGGTGCGCCGGGCCTGCTGGAGGTCCAGGACCTTCCGGATCGGGCGCTGGGCATGGTGCAGCACCTCCCGGAGGAGTTCGGTCTCGGCCGGACCGGGGATCGGAGTGTCGCCGTTGCTGCTGGTGGCGGCGTATCCGAGGACCAGGTCGTCGACGACCAGCGGGACGAGGGTGAGGCTGGTCGCCCCCGAGGCGGTGAGCCAGCGTTCGCTGACCGTGGGGATCAGCCCGGGCGGCACGGGGGCACCGGGCTCCAGCCGGAAGGTGACGGGCTCGCGTCGGATCAGCACCTCGCGGACCACCGGTGTGACCGCCACCCGCTGGCCCTTCAGCGCGGGCGGGGCGGGCAGTCCGGGCCGGGTCGCCGAGGCGATCCGGCGCGCGGTGACCCCGGCTTGCTCCGGCAGCGGCCACTCGTCGTGCGAGAGCAGCAGGACGAGGCAGGCGTCGGTGAGCTCCGGCACCACCACCTTCACCACCTCGGCGAACGCCTCCGGCAGGCTCGCCCCCGACACCGCGGCGACCTGCGCCAGCAGCCGCTCGCGCAGCCGGGTCCCCCAGGCGTCCTCGATGTCGGCGGTCGCGGCGACCCACTCGGTGATCCGCCCGTCCCTCAGCACCGGCACGGAACGGGTGGACAGATGCCGGTACGAGCCGTCCCCGGCCCGCACCCGGAACGTCGCCTCGAAGACCCCGGGCCGCTCGCCGTCCCACGCCGCCCGGCGCCACGCGGCGCTCAGCTTCTCCCGGTCGCGCGGGTGGATGCGCCTGTACCAGCCCTCGTCCGCGCGCGGATGCCAGGGCGAGCCGGTCAGCTCCTCCCAGCCCGGGACGAGCTCCTCCATGGTCCCGTCGGCGCCCATCACCCACACCATCTGGGAGACCGCGGAGACCAGCGCCTCGTACCGCTGGAGCGTCTGGGTCTCGGCGGTCGTGTCCATGGCGAGGACGAGGATCCCGGGGCCCTGGGCCGTGGTGACCGGGCTGCACGAGTAGACGAAGTGCCGGGCCTGCCCGGGCGCCCCGGGGTCGGTCCGCCGCTCACCGACGACCTGACGGGCCCGGCCCGTGGCCCGCACGGAGTCGAGGACGGCCAGGAAGCGGTGCCCGTCCGAGTCCGGGAACGCGGCGCGCGCCGGCAGACCGATGCGGCGTGCGCCGAAGAGCCGGGTGAACGCCGAGTTCGTGTAGAGCAGCCGCCCCTCGGCCCCCGCGAGCACGGCGACGGCGGCGACGGTCCCGTCGAACATCCGCGGATCGACCGGCGGCCCCGCGCCCCCTTCCGGCCCCGCGCCCCCCTCCGGCCCGCCTGCCGCGCCTCCCGGTGCGCCCGCAGTGTGCTCCGCCCCGGCCGCCGCGCCCCACGTCCCCGCGCCGGGTCCGCCCGCGCCAGGGCCCGGACGGGCCGCCGGCCCGTCCGTACCGGGCCCGCCGGGCCCTCCCGTGCGCTCGCCGCCCTTCACGCTCCCATCATCGCGGTGCCGCCCCGTCCCGGCCCGCCGTCGTGCCGCCGTCCGTGCCGGCACCGCACGGTTGACGCGCGTCGACCCGACGGGCCAGGCTTCCTCCCCACAAGCGTTTTCTGACGGATGCATGACACGCTCTGGGAGGCCCGTCCGATGTCCCCGCACCCCCGCGCTTCCGTTCCGCTCGTCCCCGCCGCGTCCCCCGTGGTCAGACTCCTGCTCGCGCTCGTCCTGCTGGTCGCCGGTCTCGCCGGCGTCGTGGCCGGCGCGAGCCCCGCCCGCGCCGACGGCTGCTACACCTGGTCCCGCACCCTTTCCCAGGGCGCGACCGGAGCCGACGTCACCCAGCTCCAGATCCGCGTCGCCGGCTACCCCGGCTACGGCGCCGTCCTCGGCATCGACGGCTCCTACGGCCCCGCCACCGCCGCCGCCGTGAAGCGCTTCCAGTCGGCCTACGGCCTCGCTGCCGACGGCGTCGCGGGACCCGCCACGTTCAGCAAGCTCTACGCGCTCCAGGACGACGACTGCACCCCGATCCACTTCACCTACGCCGAGCTGAACAACTGCAACACCACCTGGGCCGGCGGAGCCGTCAGCGCCGCCACCGCCAAGTCCAACGCCCTGCGCACCATGTGGAAGCTGGAGGCCCTGCGGCACGCCCTCGGCGACCAGCCCCTCCGGGTGACCAGCGGCTTCCGCAGCACCGCCTGCAACGCTGCCGTCGGCGGCGCCTCCTCCAGCCGGCACCTCTACGGCGACGCGGCCGACCTCGGGGCCGGCCCGCACTCGCTCTGCCGCCTCGCCCAGCAGGCCCGCAACCACGGCTTCAACGGGATCCTCGGCCCGGGCTACCCCGGCCACTCCGACCACGCCCACGTCGACCACCGGCCCGGCCGCTACTGGTCCGCCTCCTCCTGCGGCATCTGACCCCGCTCACGACTGCGGCCCGGGCCCCCCCCCCCGGGGGCGGGGCGGGCGGGGGGGGGGGCCCCGCCCGCGCCGCGCGCCCCCCCCCCGCCCGCCCCCGCGGGGGGGGGGGGGCGGCGCGCCGGGGGGGCAGCACG
>NZ_JBIAMB010000015.1:0-243207 GCF_042873895.1 Streptomyces sp. NPDC004435
TGTTGAGTTCTCAAGGTGCGGACGCTTCCTTCGTTCCTGTTTCCAGGCCCTCCGGGCGCTTCCTGCGCTTTCTTCGTTTCCGACTCTATCAGATCCTTTCGGCGTCTGATTCCCAGTCAGCGGGATTCGTCTTTCCGGCTGTTGGGCCGTTCCGACGAGTGAGACTTTAGCGGATTCCCCGGCCCCGAAGCTAATCGGGGTCCTCGTCCGAACTTCGAACGTGGATTCCTCATTCCGCAAATGCGAACGGAAAGCAGAACGGCGCGACGAATCGCAGCCATAAGGCTCGGTGGTTCTTGCGGAATCGCTGTCCGGGGCCGACCGGGGTCGGTGCTCACGTCGGACAGCCCGGAGAACATTACGGACCGGGCCGACATGTGTCAACCCCGCTCCCCTCCATCACCCCCGTCTCGTGTCCCGGCGCAGGCACCGCAGGGTCCAGAGGCCGTAGAGGGCCAGGAGCGGCTTGGCGGCCGCCCACTCGCCGGGTCGGTAGTCGTCCGCGCGCACCAGCCGCTCGGCGAGGTCCGGACGGCTGCGCCGCAGATAGACGCGGGCCTTGAGCGCATGGGCCGGCTGGGAGGCGATCTTGATGCGGTCGACGTTCTCCAGCAGGGGGATCACGTTCTGGACGTTCTCCCACGTCGTCGTCGACCGGTCCTCGATGAGGACTCGGCCGTCGTGGGCGAGGACCGAGGTCGCGTACGTCGCCATCAGCCTGGCCTCCGCGGTGTCTCCGCCCACCGCGCCGCCGCTCAGGATCAGGCAGGTGGTGACCGCCCTGTCGGGGGTGAGGGAGCGGACGCCGGCACGGACCCGCCACCGGTTCACGAGGTTGGCCGTCGGACCGGGATTGCGGTAGCCGAGTACGACGACCGCCTCCGTCGCACCCGCCGCGCCCTCGCCGTCCCCCACCAACGCCCGGGACCAGCGCCGGTTCATCCACTCGCCCCAGGCCAGGGCCGCCACCGCGGCCATGGCCAGGGGTGCCGTCCAGGTCACGGGCGGAGGCTGGAGACGACCTCGGCGGTGGCGGCCACGCCGTTCTGGATGGTGGGGGCCATGCTCGTGCCGGCCAGGAAGAAGCCGAGCAGGGCGCAGACGATGGCGTGGGTGACCTTGAGGCCTCCGCTGCGCATGAAGACCACGGCCAGTACGAGGAGCAGCACCACGACGGAAACGGAAACGGCCATCGCTCTCACGTCCTTCTTCTGCCGCACCGGAATTGCGGCGTTCGGCGGACAGTGTGGCGGAATGGGCGATCCGTCCGGGGGAACGGCGGGGCGGCCATACGGGTGAAACCCGGGTGGGATCCGAGTGGATCACGCGCCGAAGGTCTCCGCGAGGGTGGGTGCGCGGACCGCTTCCAGCTCCGGATCGGCGAGGAGGTCCGCGATGAGGGCGGCGCGGCCGAAGACCTCGGTGGCGCTGAGGTCCACGTTCGTCAGGACGAGCCAGCTGCCGTCGGCCGCCCACCAGGTGGCGGGGAAGCAGTGGTGGGGCGCGGCGTCGTGGTGGGCGGGGGCGTCGGAGAGCGGGCCGCGCCAGGCGATGAGAGGGCCCATGGGCTCCGGGGCGGAGCCGAGGGGGACGCCGGGGCTGTTGGTGACGGGGGCCTGGGCTGCGCCGCAGGGGGTCGCCCCGCCGGCGGCGCTGTGGCGGGCGAGGTGGGGGACGAGGGCGGTGAGGGTGGTGCGGTCGATCTCGCCGCCCATGACGCCTTCGAGTGCGTCCGCGCCTTCGACGCCCTCGAAGGTGAGGTACGAGAAGGGGCGGGGGCGGTCGGCGAGGCGGGTGCCGGCCCGGGCCAGGACGTCGTGCCAGCGGTGCCGGGCGCCGGTCTCGTCGTACAGGGGGGTGAGGAGCCAGCAGTGGTCCTCGTACCCGTCCCCGGGTTCGTACCCGCAGTCGGCGGCGGCGAGCCGGTCCCGCAGTCCGTCGAGGGGGTCGGCGGCGGCGGCGAGGGTCCAGGCTCGGGTCACGGGGTCTCCTCGGGCGGCAGGCAGTCCCGCCACTCCACCGTACGGTCGCACCAGCGGTCGAGGAGGACGCGGTCGTGTCCGACGGCGAGGAGGCCGGCGCCGGTCTCCTCGCGGTAGGTCTCGACGGCCGCGACCAGGGCGGCCGTGGTGGAGGCGTCGAGCATGGCGGTCATCTCGTCGCAGACGAGCCAGCGGGGGCGGAGGATGAGGGCGCGGGCGAGGCAGGCGCGCTGGAGCTGTCCGTCGCTGACCGCGTGGGGGCGGCGGGTGAGGAGTTCGGGGGTGAGGCCGACGGCGGGGGCGAGTTCGGCGACGCGGGCGGCGGCCTCGTTCTTGCGGCCGGTGGCGCGGAGCGGTTCGGCGATGAGGTCGGCGAGGGTGAGGCGGGGGTCGGCGGCGGTGCGGGGCTGCTGGAAGACGACGCCGACGGCGGTGCGCCGCTCGCGCGGGGCGCGGTGGCGCCAGGTGGTGATCTCGGTGCCGTCGAGGACGAGGCGGCCGGCGTCGGGCCGGTGGAGGAGGGCGGCGACGCGGGCGAGGGTGGACTTGCCGCAGCCGCTGGGGCCGAGGAGGCCGACGGACTCGCCGGGGGCGACGGTGAGGGAGGCGCCGCGGAAGACCGGCTTGCGCGGCTCGTAGCCGGCGGTGACGGAGTCGAGTTCAAGCACGGGGGCGCTCCGGGTGGTGGCAGGCCACGCCGGCGCGGAGGTCCGGGACGGTGGCGCAGAGGTCGGTGGCGCGGGGGCAGCGGGGGGCGAAGGCGCAGCCCTCGGGGAGGTCGGAGAGTTCGGGCGGCATGCCGGGGATGGGGGTGAAGGCCCGGTCGGGGAGGGCGT
Organism: Streptomyces sp. NPDC004435; assembly: GCF_042873895.1. NCBI lineage: Bacteria > Bacillati > Actinomycetota > Actinomycetes > Kitasatosporales > Streptomycetaceae > Streptomyces > Streptomyces sp. NPDC004435. The sequence continues at coordinate 2,819 of NZ_JBIAMB010000015.1, forward strand.
CGAGGAGGCCGCGGGCGTAGGGGTGGTCGGGTCCCGTGGTGCCGAAGAAGCGGTGGGCCGGGGCGATCTCGACGATCCGGCCCGCGTACATGACGGCGATCCGGTCGGCGATGCGGGCGGCGGCGGTCAGGTCGTGGGTGATGAGGAGCAGTCCGCGGCCGTCGTCGGTGTGGCGGCGGAGTTCGTCGGCGGTGCGCTCGACGAGGTCGCGGTCGAGGCCGGTGGTGGGTTCGTCGGCGAGGAGGAGGGGGGCGTCGCCGATGAGGGCGAGGGCGGTGGCGGCGCGCTGGGCGAGGCCGCCGGAGAGTTCGTGCGGGTAGGCGTCGAGGTGGGTGGCGGGGAAGGCCGCCCGCGCGGCGGCGTCCTCGGCGGCCTTGCGGCGTCCGGAGCGGGGGGTGTCGGTGAGGGCCCGGACGGTCTCCTCCAGGTGCGCGCGGATGGTGCGGACCGGGGTGAGGTGGGCGGCGGGGCTCTGGGGGACGAGGCCGACGCGTCGGCCTCGTACGGAGCGGGCGAGGGTCTTCTCGTCGGCGGCGAGCAGGTCGGTGCCGTGGACGAGGGCGGTGCCGCTGGTGTCGGCGTTGGAGGGGAGCAGGCCGAGGAGGGCGGAGGCGAGGACGGACTTGCCGCAGCCGGACTCGCCGACGAGGGCCAGGCACTCCCCCGGTGCCAGGTCGAAGTCGGCGTCGGTGACGGCCGCGACCTGCTTGCCGCCGCGGAGGCGGAAGCGGACGGTGAGGCCGCGGACGCTGAGCAGCGCGTCCTCGGCGCGTTCGGCGGTGACGGCGTCGAGAGCGCGTGCGACGCGGGCGTTCACAGCATCAGCTCCGATCGGCGGCGGGGGTTGAGGCGGTCGCGCCAGACTCCGGCGAGGCCGGCGATGGCGAGGGTGGGGACGATGAGGAAGAGGCCGGGGAAGAGGGTGGGCCACCAGTCGCCGGCGAGGAGGGAGGAGCGGGCGGACTGGACGAGGTTGCCGAGGCTGGCCTGGTGGCTGGGGAGGCCCAGGCCGAGGAAGGAGAGGGCGGACTCGTGCCACATGGCGTGCGGGACCATCAGGACGGCGGCGAGGCCGGCCTGCGGGAGGACCGCGGGGAGCAGGTGGCGGGTGGCGACGCGGCGGCGGGAGGCGCCGCCGGAGATCGCGGCCTCGATGTGGGGGCGGGAGCGCAGCGAGAGGACTTCGGAGCGGACGATGCGGGCGGTGGAGAGCCAGTGGGTGACCGCGACGGAGACGATGACGGGCCAGACGCCGGGGCGGAAGAGGGCGACGACGAAGATGCCGAGCAGCAGGTGGGGCACGGAGGAGAAGGCGTCGACGAGGCGCATCAGGGTGCGGTCGGTCCAGCCGCCGAGGGCTCCCGCGGCGGCGCCGACGGCGGTGCCGAGGACGGTGGCGACGAGGGCGGCGACGAGGCCGACGAGGAGGGAGATCCGCAGGCCGTAGACGCAGCGGAGGAGGAGGTCGCGGCCGACGTCGTCGGTGCCGAAGGGGTGGTCCCAGGAGGGTGGGAGGAGCTTCTGGGAGAGGTCGACGGCCTGTTCGTCGAGCTGGACGATCGGCGGGACGAGGAGGACCGCGAGGGCGACGGCGCCGACGATGACCGCGGAGGTCCACAGGCGGAGGCGGTGGGTGCGGGGGTCAGCCATCGAAGCCCACCCTCGGGTCGGCGAGGCCGTACAGCAGGTCGGAGAGGAGGTTGCCGAGGAGGACGGCCGCGGTGGCGAGCACGGTGAGTGCGGCGAGCAGCGGGAAGTCGACGGCGGTGGCGGCCTGGACGGTGGCGGCGGCGATGCCGGGCCAGCTGAAGACGGTCTCCACGAGGAGGGCTCCGGTGATGACTTCGGGCACGCGGGAGCCGATGAGGGTGAGCATCGGGAGCATGCCGGAGCGCAGGGCGTGGCCGGTGAGGACGGTCCGTTCGGCGAGGCCGCGGGCGCGGGCGCCGCGGACCGGGTCCTCGTCGAGGGCATCGCCGACGCCCTGGCGGACGTAGAGGAAGAACCACGGCATCTGGGAGACGCCGAGGACGAGTGCGGGGAGCACGAGGTGGCGGGCGACCTGGTCGAAGGTGACGGTGTCGCTGGCGGTGTCGGTGAGGCCGCCGGCGGGCAGGACGCCGAGCTTGAGGGCGAAGAACCAGATGGCGAGGAGGCCGAGCCAGAAGGCGGGGGCGGCTTCCAGGGTGTACGCGAGGGCGCTGACGGCGCGGTCGAGGAGGCCGCCGCGGCGGCGGCCGGCGAGGACGCCGAGGAGGGTGCCGAGGAGGGTGCCGAGGGCGATCGCGATCAGGAAGGCGGTGACGGCGAGGAGGACGGACCAGCCGAGGCGTTCGGTGATGACGTCGGCGACGGGGCGGCGCATGACGGAGGAGTCGCCGAGGTCGCCGGTGACGGCCGAGGTGAGCCACTCCCACCAGCGGGTGAGGAGGGGCTGGTCCACGCCGAGGTTCTGGCGGAGCTGGTCGAGGTTCTCCTGCGAGGCGGTGAGGCCGGCGGTGCCGGCGTACGCCTTGACGGGGTCGAAGGGGGAGGCCTCGGCGACCGCGAAGACGGCGAGGGTGACGCCGAGGAGGACGGGGACGGCGGCGAGCGCGCGCCGTCCCGTCATCCGGGCCATGGCCCCCCAGGGGAGGCGGCGGCTCACTTCTCGGTGTCTCCGGACTTCTTGGGCTTCCAGGCTTCGACGTTCCACCAGGGGCCCGCGGCGAGGCCGTGGTCGTGGGGCTCGATCTGGGTGCTGAGCGGGGCGCCCTTGGTGTCGGAGTCCCAGGCGTCGTTCACGACGTAGAGGTGGTCGATGTGGGTGAGGAAGGTGTAGCCGGGGTTCTTGACGAGTTCGCGCTGGACGGTGTCGTAGGCGGCCTTGCGCTTGGCGTGGTCGTTCGTGCGGCGGCCGTCCTCCAGGGCGCGGTCGACGGCCTTGTTGTCGTACCAGGCCATGTTGTTGAAGCCGTCGCCGGCGAGGGAGGAGGTGAGCAGGAGGTACTGGTCGAAGTCGGGGTCGCCGGGCGAGCCGCCGCCGGCGAGGACCGCGTCGTTCTTCATGCGCGGTTCGATGACCTCCCAGGTGCCGGCCTGGGTCTTGATCTCGATGCCGGCCTTGCGGGCGTCGGAGGCGTAGGCGAGGGCGTGGTCCTGGCGGAGCTTGTCGCCGGAGACGTACCAGAGCGGGAAGGAGGCGCGGACGCCGTTCTTGACGCGGACGCCGTCGGAGCCGGGCTTCCAGCCGGCCTCGTCGAGGATCTTCTGGGCGCCGGCGAGGTCGTGGCGGCGCTCGGTGCCCTGGGTGAACCAGGGGCTGTCGGTGGGGACGGGGCCGTAGGCGGGCTTGCCGGCGCCTTCGAGGATCTTGTCGACCATGGTCTGGCGGTCGACGGCGATGTCGAGGGCGCGGCGGACGGCGGTGTCGCCGGCGACGGGGTTGTGGGTGGGGAGGGTGACCGTGCGGTAGTCGTAGGTCTTGGCCGCGTAGGTCCGCTTGCCCTTGTCGCTGCCGAAGCCGGCGGCGAGGTTGGGCGGGAGGATGGCGCCGTCGAGGTCGCCGGCGCGCAGGCGGGTGGCGCGGACGTCGTCGTCCTTGATGATCGCCATGGTGAACTTCTTCACCGCGGGGGCGCCGTTCCAGTACTTCGGGTTGGCCTTGAGGCTGATCTTCTCGCCCTTGGACCAGCCGGTGAGGATGTAGGGGCCGGTGCCGATGGGCTGGGTGGTGAAGGCGCCGGTGTTGACGTCCTGCTTGCCGGCGACGTGCTCGGGCGCGATGGCGTGGACGGTGCGCTCGGCGAAGGCCGCGTAGGGGTACTTGAGGTGGAAGACCACGGTGTCGTCGCCGACGGCCTCGACGCTCTTGAGGGCGTCGAGTTCGGTGCGGGAGGGGTTGTTGGTCTTCGGGTCGAGGATCGTCCGGTAGGTGAAGACGACGTCCTCGGCGGTGAAGGGGGCTCCGTCGCTGAAGGTGACGCCGGTGCGGAGGTTGTACGTGTACGTGCGTCCGCCGTCGCTGATGTGCGGGAGCTCGCGGGCGAGGGCCGGCTGGAGCTTCATGTCGGCGTCGAAGGCGAGGAGGCCGTCGAAGATCTTGGAGTTGCCGTCCTTGCCGTAGCCGAGGAGCGGGCTGAGGCTGTCGGGCTCGTAGGCGATGCCGACGACCGCGGAGTCCTTGGGGCCGCCGGTGCCGGCGGTGTCGGCGCCGGGGTTCGTGCAGGCCGCGGCGGTGAGGGCGAAGGCCCCCGTGGCTATCGCGGCGGTCGCGCGGCGGACGGATCGGGCGGCCATCGGGTCCCCTTTTTTGAAGATCAAGAGTTATTGCGAGCAGCATGCAATTAAACCCCATGGTGCGAAGCGGTCCCTGGTGGGGTAGGCCGCCCCGGACGACGACGACCTGGGAGGGGCGATGAGCGGGACGGACGAGGAGCGGGGCGGCGCGGTGGAGCGGCGGGACGGTGGGGAGGAGCAGGGCGGCGGGGTGGATGGGGTGCCGGTCGCGGGTGGGGGCGTACCAGAGGGCGGTGGGGGCGTACTCGGGGCCGCCGAGCTCTTCGACGGGGTGGGGATCGACTACGAGCGGGCCTTCGGGCGGCTCCCCGCGCAGCTCGCAGCGGTGGAGTGGCTGAACGAGCGCCTCTCCCCCGGCTCCCGGGTTCTGGACGCGGGCAGCGGTACGGGGAGGCCGGTGGCCGCGCTGCTCGACGCGGCGGGGCACGCGGTGACAGGCGTCGACGTCTCCGGGACGATGGTCGAGCTGGCGCGGGCCCAGGTGCCGGGGGCCCGCTTCGTCCAGGCCGACCTGCGCGAGCACGTCCCCCCGGCGGGCGGTTACGACGCGGTCTGCGCGTTCTTCCCGCTGCTGATGATGGAGCGGAAGGAGCAGATCGCGGTCCTGCGGCGGATGGCGTCGTGGCTGGTGCCGGGCGGGCTGCTGGTGTCGGCGACGGTGCCGGCCGACATCGAGGGGATCGAGATCACCTGGATGGGGCGGCGGGCCCGGGTGTCCAGCTTCTCCGCCGAGGCCTACCTGGGGGTGCTGCGGGAGGAGTGCGGTCTGGAGGTGCTCCACCACGAGCTGTCGGTCTTCCGGCCGGAGGTACCGGGCGGGGAGCCGGAGGAGCACTTGTTCTGTTACGCGCGCCGCGGGACGGCCGCGGAGGCGTGAGCGGCCGCGGAGCCGGTCCGGCGCGGAGGCGTGAGCGGCCCGGGGCCGGTCCGGCGCGGCGGCGTCGGAGCGGCCCCTGGGCCGTTCTCGTGGGGCCTGTGTCAGGTCGGGGCGGGGAGGTCCATCAGGTCGGCGAGGACGTCCTGGTGGTGGCCGGTGGAGCCGAGGGCGAGCTGGTCCGCCTTGGCGCGCTTGAGCGCCAGGTGGGCCGGGTGCTCCCAGGTCATGCCGATGCCTCCGTGCAGCTGGACGCACTCCTCGGCCGCGCGGACGGCGACGCCGGAGCAGTACGCCTGGGCGACGGCCACCGTCAGTTCGGCGTCGGCGGCTCCGGTGGCGAGGGCGTCGGCGGCGGCCCGGGCCGCCGCCCGGGCGCCGACGAGGTCCAGCCAGAGGTGGGCCATGCGGTGCTTGAGCGCCTGGAAGGAGCCGACGGGGCGGTTGAACTGGAACCGCTCCTTGGTGTGGCGGACGGTCTCCTCCAGGCACCACTCGGCGAGCCCCAGCTGTTCGGAGGCGAGGAGGCCCGCCCCCGAGAGCAGGCCGTGCCGGACCGCCGCGCGGGCCTCCTCGGGCCCCGCCAGGAGGGTGCCGGCGGACGTGCCGGTGTCGACGACGGCGAGCGGGCGGGTGAGGTCGAGCGGGGTGAGCGGCGTGACGGTGGCCTCGGCGGCGGGCACGGCGTACAGCCCGTCGGCCCGGGGGACGAGGAACACGTCGGCGGCGACGGCGTCCGCGACGGCCCGGACGGGGCCGGTCGTCCCGAAGACGGTGCCGGCCGTGCGGGGCGCGGTGGTGAAGGGGACCGCGAGGACGACGGTGCGCTCCCCCGCCGCCGCCTCGGCGAGCAGGGCGGTGGCCGGGCCGTCGGTCGCGGCGAGCGCGAGCAGAGTCTCGGTCGCGACGACGGCGCCGGTGAGGTACGGGGCGGGGGCGACCGCCCGGCCCAGCTCCTCCAGGACCACGGCGGCCTCGCGGTGGCTCGCGCCCTGGCCGCCCAGTTTCTCGGGGACGAGGAGCCCGGCGGCGCCGATGCCGGCGGCGAGGGCCGGCCAGAGTCCGGTGGGGTACGGGTCGCCGGTCTCGATCCGGTCGAGCACGGCCTGGTGGCCGGCCCGGTCGGCGAGGAGGGAGCGGACGGCGTCCCGCAGGGCGTCCTCGGTGTCGGAGTAGAGGAGGTCCGGCTCGTGGCTCATCGGGCGAGGTCCTTCCAGGGGACGTCCTTGTCGTTGCGGGGCTCCGGCGGGAGTCCGAGGACCCGCTCGGCGACGATGTTGAGGAGCACCTCGGTGGTGCCGCCCTCGATCGAGTTGCCCTTGGAGCGCAGGTAGCGGTAGCCCGCCTCGCGACCGGTGAAGTCGACCAGTTCGGGGCGGCGCATGGTCCAGTCGTCGTACGCCAGGCCGTCCTCGGCGAGGAGTTCGACCTCCAGGCCGCTGATGGCCTGGTTGAGGCGGGCGAAGCCGAGCTTCATGGCGCTGCCCTCGGGGCCGGGCTGTCCGGCGACGAGCTGCTGGCGGAGCCGTTCGCCGGTGAGCCGGGCGACCTCGGCGTCGACCCAGAGGTCGAGCAGGCGGCGGTGGAGGGCGTGGGTGCGTAGTGCGGGGCGGTCGCGCCAGACGGTCGCGGCCTTGCCGATCATGCCGCCCTCGCGGGGGATGCGGGCGCCGCCGATGGAGACCCGCTCGTTCATGAGGGTGGTCTGGGCGACCCGCCAGCCGTCGCCGACCTCGCCGAGGCGGTGGGCGTCGGGGATGCGGACGCCGGTGAGGAAGACCTCGTTGAACTCGGCCTCGCCGGTGATCTGGCGGAGCGGTCGGACCTCGACGCCGGGGTCGGTCATGTCGCAGACGAAGTAGGTGATGCCCCGGTGCTTGGGCAGGTCGGGGTCGGTGCGGGCGATGAGGATGGCCCAGCGGGCGGTGTGGGCGCTGGAGGTCCACACCTTCTGTCCGTCGACGATCCAGTCGCCGGTGGCCTCGTCGCGGACGGCGCGGGTGGAGAGGGCGGCGAGGTCCGAACCGGCTCCGGGCTCGCTGAAGAGCTGGCACCAGACCTGCTCGCCGGTCCACAGGGGCCGCAGGAAGCGGGACCTCACCTCGTCGGAGCCGTAGGCGAGGAGGGTGGGGGCGGCCATGCCGAGGCCGATGCCGATACGGCGGGGGTCGTTGTCGGGAGCATCGGCGGCGGCGAGTTCGGCGTCGACGACGGCCTGGAGGGAGCGCGGGGCGTCGAGTCCGCCGAGGCCGGCGGGGTAGTGCACCCAGGCGAGTCCGGCGTCGAAGCGGGCCCGGAGGAAGTCGAGCCGGCCGGTGGTGGCGGGCGGGTGCGCGTCGAGCAGCGCCCGGGTGCGCGCCCGGAGCGCGGCGGCGTCGAGGGGGGCGGCGGTACGGAGGCCGGCCTGCGCGCCGGTCCGGGGGTCCGCCTGTGCGCCGGCCTGTCGGTCCGCCTGTCCGTCGGTCTGGGCGCCGGTCTGTCCGTCGGTCATGCGCGGGCTCCTTCCGGGAGGACGACGAGGCGGCCGGTGGTGGTGCCGTCGGCGACGCGCTGGACGGCGTCGGCCGCGCCGGCGAAGGGGACGCGTTCGGCGACGAGCGGCTTGACGATGCCCTTGGCCGCGAGCGCGGTGAGGGTCTCATGGCACTGGAGGACGGCGGCCGGGTCGCGCTGGGCGTACAGGCCCCAGTGGAGGCCGAGGATCGCGTAGTTCTTCACCAGGGCGTGGTTGAGGGCCGGGGCGGGGATGGCGCCGCTCGCGAAGCCCACGACGACGATCCGGCCCTCGAAGGCGACGCACTTCGCGGACTGCTGGTACGCCTCGCCGCCGACCGGGTCGTAGATCACGTCGGCGCCCCGGCCGCCGGTGGCGGCCTTGACGGCGGCGACGACGTCCTCGGAGCGGCGGTCGATGACGACGTCGCAGCCGAGCGCGCGGGCGGCGGCGGCCTTGGCGGGGCCGCCGACCACGCCGATGACGGTGGCGCCGGCGGCCTTGCCGAGCTGGACGGCGGCGCTGCCGACGCCGCCGGCGGCGGCGTGCACGAGGAGGGTCTCGCCCGGCTGGAGGGCGGCGCGGCGGTGGAGGCCGAACCAGCCGGTCTGGTAGCCGATGTGGAGGGCGGCGGCCTCGGCGTCGTCGAGGGCGTCGGGGGCGGGGAGGAGCCCGGCCGCGTCGGCGAGGGCGTGCTCGGCGAAGCCGCCGTGCGGAAGGGCGGCGGTGGCGATGACCCGGCGTCCGTCAGGGGTCTCGCCGCAGATCTCGACACCGGGGGTGAAGGGCAGCGGCGGACGGATCTGGTAGTGGCCGCGGCAGAGCAGCGCGTCGGGGAAGTTGACGTTCGCGGCGCGGACCCTGAGGAGGACCTGGCCGGGGCCGGGCTCGGGGACGTCCGTCTCCTCCCGGCGCATCACCGCGCCGGGTTCGCCGTTCTCGTGCACTCGCCATGCCTGCATCCGTCGAGCCTCCGTCCGTACCGTGCGGTCGGTCGCATACTAAGCGGTCGCTTGCCCTTGGTGGAACAGCTCGGCCGGACTTCGTGGCGGAGGCGTGTGCGTCCGCACGTCCGCCCGGCCCGGCTTCCCGGGCGAACCGTGCCGGTCCGCGCGTCCGCTCAGCCGGACTTCTTGGGCCGCGCCCGTACGTGCATCCGCTCCCCCTGCGGTCCGTACAGGCTCAGGAACTCCACCGGGCCGTCGGCGGTGGGCCCGAACCAGTGCGGCACCCGGGTGTCGAACTCGGCCGCCTCCCCGGCCGCGAGGACCACGTCGTGCTCGCCCAGGACCAGCCGCAGCTTCCCGGAGAGGACGTAGAGCCACTCGTACCCCTCGTGGACCCGGGGGTCCGGCTGCTCGGACGCCTTCTCCTGGACCACCTTGTACGCCTGGAGGCCGCCCGGCTGGCGGGTGAGCGGGTACATGGTGCGGCCGTGCCGGACGATCGGGCGGGCGCGCACCCGGGGGTCGCCGACCGGCGGGGCGCCGACCAGCTCGTCCAGCGGGACCTGGTGGGCGCGGGCCAGCGGCAGGAGCAGTTCGAGGCTCGGCTTGCGCTGCCCGGACTCCAGGCGGGAGAGGGTGGAGACGGAGATGCCGGTGGCGGCGGACAGGTCGGCCAGGGTCACCCCGCGGTCCCGGCGGACCCGGCGCAGCCGGGGGCCGACCTCGGTCAGTACGGCGTCGATGCGGTCGTCTTCGGTCATGGGTCCAGTGTTGCAGAACCGGCAACTTTCCTTGCCGATGAAGCGGACCCGGGGCGACGCTCTCGACATGAACGCACGCACGGAGACAGTCATGGAGGCAGTCGTGGACTCGGTCGTTGACTCAGTCGTGGACTTGGTCGTGGAAGAGAAGAACGCCTACGAGGTCGTGGTCGTCGGTGGCGGCGCGGCGGGGCTCAGCGCCGGGCTGATCCTCGGCCGGTCGCGGCGCCGCACGCTGGTGGTGGACGCGGGCGCGCCGCGCAACGCGCCGAGCGGCCACATGCAGGGCTATCTGTCGCGCGACGGGATGGGCCCCGCCGAGTTCCTGGCCGCCGGCCGGCGGGAACTCCTCGCGTACGGGGTGGAGGTCCGGCCGGGCGAGGTGACGGCCGCGTCCCGGGACGGCGACGGCTTCGCCCTCACCCTGGCCGACGGCACCGCGCTCACCGCCCGCCGCCTGGTCGTGGCCACCGGGCTCGTGGACGAGCTGCCGGCGATCCGCGGACTGGCCGAGCGGTGGGGCCGGGACGTGCTGCACTGCCCGTTCTGCCACGGCTGGGAGGTCCGCGACCAGGCCCTCGGGGTCGTCGCGCACCCGGCGATGCCGGCGCATCAGGCGCTGATGGTCTCGCACCTCTCCTCCGACGTGACGCTCTTCCTGAACGGTGCGGAGCTCACCGGCGAGGACGGCAGGCTGCTGGCCGCGGCGGGGGTCCGGACCGTGGCGGGCACGGTCGAGGAGGTCGTCGTCGAGGACGACCGGCTGACCGGGGTCCGGCTCGCCGACGGGCGCACCGTCGGCTGCGACGTGGTGTTCGCGGCGGGAACCCGGCTGCTCCCCCGTGACGGGGTGCTCCGGCGGCTCGGCGCGGAGCTGTACGAGACGCCGTTCGGCGCCTTCGTGAAGACCGACGAGGCGGGTCGGACGAGCGTGCCGGGCGTCTGGGCCGCGGGGAACGTGACCGGGCCGGCCGAACAGGTCGTGAACGCGGCGAGCGCGGGCTACCGGGCGGGCGCGATGCTCCACGGCGAACTGCTCATGGCCGACCTGGCCGCGCGGGCGGAGGAGCGCGCGGAGTGACCGGGATGACCGGGGCGGCGGGATTCCGGGCGCGGGCGGCCAGGGGGCGGGTGCCGGCCTGGTCCTCCGGGGGCTGTCCCGGGCCTGCCCCGGGCCGTGCCCGAAGCGGTCCGCCGGGCCGCGCGCCGCGCCGTGCTCAGCGCCGCCCCATGGCCGTACGTCGGACCGCGCCCCGGGCCGTGCGCCGGTCGGATGAACCGGGGCGGTAGCGGTCGTGTCGGGCGGGTGAGGGGCCGGGGATCGGCCATGGTGGCCGGGATCCGGACCGGACGCAGGACGACGGAAGGACGGCACCGCCCCATGCTCGGCACCCAGTACACCCACGGCTCCCCCTGCTGGATCGACCTCGGCAGCCCCGACACCGTCGCCGCGGCGGCTTTCTACACCGCCGTGTTCGGCTGGGAGTTCCGGTCCGCGGGTCCGGAAGCCGGAGGGTACGGGTTCCTCCAGCAGGACGGCGCGACCGTCGCCGCGATCGGTCCGCTCACCGAGGGGGGCGCGCGGAGCGCCTGGACGGTGTACTTCCGGACGACGGACGCGGACACGTCCCAGATGGTGACGGCCGCCGAGGGCGGCCGGGTACGGGTCCGGGCGACCGACGTGATGGACGCGGGGCGGGCGGCCGCGCTCACGGACCCGGGCGGCGCCGAGTTCGCCGTGTGGCAGGCGGGTTCGGTGAAGGGGCTGGACCGCACCTCCTCCCGGAACACCCTCGTCTGGGTCGAGCTCCACACGCCCGATCCGGAGGCCGCCCTCGCGTTCTACCGCTCGCTCTTCGACTGGCGCTGGGCGGAGATGGACGCCCCGGGCATGACGTACCGGGTGATCTCCACCGCCGAGGGCGACCAGGAGACGGCCTCCTTCGGCGGGGCGGCCGAGCTCCAGGACTCCGGCGAGCGGTCCCGCTGGATCCCCTACCTGGAGGTCGACGACGCCGACGCGACGGCGGACGCGGTGACCGTCTCGGGCGGCACCGTCCTGCTCCCGCCCGCGGACATCCCGGACGTCGGCCGCCTGGCCTGGTTCACCGATCCCTTCGGCGCCGAGTTCGCGGTCCTCAAGCCGGCACCCATGGGCGCCTGACGTTCGCCGTCGGGCGGCGCCCGCGTCCCTGAACCTCGGACAGCGGGGCGTTCCGGCCGTCCACCAGGAGCGGCAGGACGCCGTAGGCACTGACGACGGTGTTCCGATCCGGCGTGGCCTCCCGGCCCTGCGGCCGTGTCGCCCACCGGCACCGCCTCGTCACGCCGTCCACGGTCGCCCCGCGCCGCCCCTGGTCCGGAACTCGCCCTTCACGCGGCCCCGTTCGGTCCCCGTCGTCCTGGCGGACGCCTAGCGGGGGAACAGTTCGAACGTCACCGCGGGACGTCCGCCGAAGCGGTCGGCCGAACCGGACGTGGTGGAGGTGACGAACTCGCGGACGTACTCCTCCGGCTTCTGGTCCGTCAGGGCCTCGATGTAGGCGCGGTGACAGAGGAGCGACTCGATCGCCCGCTCCAGACCGGGGCCGGCGTCGACGGCGTGGGTGGGGGTGTTGGAGACGGCGACGGCGACCCAGCGGACACCGTCCCAGGGTGCGAGGCCCTGGTCGCCGAGTTCCGGGAAGATCCAGCGGTTGCCCGCGTCCGAGGCCGCGTCGAGAGTGGCGCGGCCGACCGCGATGTGGTCGGGGGAGTTCCGGGGCGTCCCCGGGCCGTCTCCCCAGCCGTCGTGGTGGTTGAGGGTCACGACCAGCTCGGGACGGTGGCGGCGGATGGCCGCCGCGATGTCGCGGCGCAGGGCGGTGCCGTACTCGATGACGCCGTCGCGGTGGTCGAGGAACTCGACGGTGTCCACGCCGACGACGGCGGCGCTCGCCCGCTGCTCGGCCTCGCGGAGCGGGGCGCAGACGTCGGGGGCGATCGTGTCGATCCCTGCCTCGCCTCGGGTGACCAGCAGGTACACGACCTCCTTGCCGGCGTCGGTCCAGCTCGCGACGGCGGCGGCGCAGCCGTATTCCAGGTCGTCGGGGTGGGCGACGACGGCGAGGGCGCGCTGCCAGTCGCCGGGCAGTTCGGGCAGCTGGGGCAGGCCGGTGGCTTCGGTATCGGTCATGCCCGCAGGATACGGGCGGCGTCGGCCGCGGTCGGCCGGAACGCTCCGGCGAGGATGACGGAGCGTGACTTGTGGCGGGGGCGGTCGGGGTTGAGGCCGCGTCGCGCGGCGAGGGCGACGGCGAGGCGCTGGGCGCGGACCAGGGCCGCGACCGGATCGACCGCGTCGGCGGTGAACAGGGCTCCGGTGGACTCGACTTCCTCGCGGAGTCCGGCCGGGACGGGGCCGACGCACCAGACGAGGCTGTGCCGGTCGCTGACGCTGATGGGTCCGTGCCGGTACTCCATCGCCGGGTACGACTCCGTCCAGACACGCGCCACTTCGCGGAGCTTGAGGGCCGCCTCGTCGGCTATTCCGACGGTCCAGCCGGTGCCGAGGAAGGTGAACTGGCCGCGCCGCTCCCAGGCGGTGGGGAGGGGTTCGTAGAGGGCGAGTTCGGCGTCGGTGACGGAGGGCGCGAGGTCCACCCCGAGCCCGGCGCGCAGGAGTTGCAGGGCCGTGGTGGCGAACCTGGTCTGGACGACGGAGCGTTCGTCGGCGAAGGACAGGTCGACGGTCCGGTCGGCGAGGCGGGCCGCCGGACTGTCGGGGACGCCGGTGAGGACGACGGTGGGAATCCGTCCCGCGGCGCCCGCGAGGAGGTCGACGACCTCGGTGGTCGTACCGGAGCGGGTGAGGGCCACGAGGCGGTCGTAACCCCGGCCGAGCGGGGTCCGTTCGGAGGCGGGGAAGGCGTCGGTCTCCCCCGCGCCGAGGTCTTCCCGCAGGGCCGCGTAGGCGCGGGCGATCAGGTACGAGGTGCCGCACCCGACGACGGCGACCCGCTCGCCGGGCCGGGGCAGCCGGTCGGCGAGCGGGCCGGCGAGGGCGGCGGCGCGGCGCCAGCTGTCGGGCTGGCCGGCGATCTCGGCGGTGACGTGTGCGCTCATGGACCGAGTTGTAGCGGGCCGGGCCGGGGCGGGCCATGGGTGTTCGGGGTCCGGCGCTTGGACTTTCGCGCGGGCCCGCGTACGGAGGGGACGGAGAGGGCGGCGTGCGGAGGGGACGGAGAGGGCGGCGTGCGGGTGGCTGACGGCCACGGCGCGCGCCGGCCTGCCGGTGTACCGGCCCCCGACCGGCGGCCGGCGGCCCCTGCTGGTCCAACGGACCCGGCAGCGCACCGGACGTGCCGTCAGAGCTCGTCGCGGGAGAGGGCGAGCAGCCGGTCGAGGACGCGCGGGCCTCCGGCCCGTACCCCGTCGTGCTCGAACTCGTCGGTGACCCAGGTCCGCGCGCCGCGGATCACGGCGGCCGTCTCCAGGGAGTGGGCGGTGTCGACGTACATGTCGTCGTGGTAGACGGCGGCGGCCACCGGCACCCGGTTGGCGGCGAGGACCTCGGGGTCGTACAGCGGGGTCCAGTCGTCCCGCCGGGCGAGGATCTCGGCGGTCTCGCGCAGCGGGCGGAGGGCGGGGTCGGTGGTGAAGTGCCAGGGGTGGACGGTCTCGCCGGTCAGCAGGACGGGCCGGCCGGCGGCGAGCGCCCCGGCGGCGTCGAACTCGGGGAAGTCGGCGCGGACCCGTTCGGCCGCCCAGGCGGTGGGGCCCCGGCCCTGGGCGTAGATCGCCTCGTGGAGGACGGCGTAGAGCGGGTGCCCGGCGTACGAGAGGTGGGCCTGGACCTGCTCCAGGAAGGCGTCGGCCAGGGCGGGACCGCCGGGGGCCGGCACGAAGGCGCCCTCCAGGAGGTGGTGGAGCTGGTGGGTGCCGTCGCCGGAGCCGAGGAGGATGCCGAGGGACTGGAATGCCTCGACGGTGAGGAGTCCGCCGCCGGGGAGGGTGACCTCGTGCTCCAGGAGGTGGGCGGCGATCGCGCGGACGCGTTCGGCGTCGCGCGGGTAGCGGGCGAAGTGGGCCTCGTTCTTGCGCCGGACGCGCGGGTAGGCGGCGGCGTACACCTCGTCGGCGGTGGCGTCGAGGGACGGCAGGCCGCCGGTGACGAGCACCCGCTCCAGGCCCTCGGGGGCGGTGGACAGGTAGTGGACGGCGCAGAAGCCGCCGAAGCTCTGGCCCAGGACCGTCCAGGGGGCGCCGCCGGTGAGCCGGCGGCGGATCAGCTCACAGTCCGTGACGATCGAGTCGGCGCGAAAGTGCGTCAGGTGCTCGGCCTGCGCGGCGGCGTCACCGCGCAGCGGAAGGGTCTGGCGGTTGGCGGGGGTGGAGCGGCCGGTGCCGCGCTGGTCGAGCAGCAGCACCCGGAACTCGCGCAGCGCGCGGTCGAGCCAGGCCTGCCTTCCGATGAGACGGCGGGCGCCGAAGCCGGGGCCGCCCTCCAGATAGACCAGCCAGGGGCGCCGCTCGCGCTCGGCGTCGCTCAGGCCACTGGCGACGATCTCGCGTCCGTAGACCTCGATCTGCTCGCCGCCGGGGCGGGCGTGGTCGAGGGGGACGGGGAAGTGGTGGTCGGTGACGACGACGCCGGGCTGGCGATAGGTGGTCAACGGTGCTCCTGCGGCTGTTCCTGCTCCGTGCTCCCCCGCCCGCACAGTGGATCACAGTCCGCCGCCGACCGCCGCACCGGCCCGCCCGGGCGGGGTCAGTCGGTCTGCATCACCGCGATGACGTTGCCCGCCGGGTCGGTGAACCAGGCGATGCCGGCCGGGCCGCCCTCTTCGTGCTCGCCCTCGCCGGGCCGGACGACGCCCTTGTCGTCGGCCTCGAACTCGGGGTACCGCTCGAAGGTCACGCCCCGGGCGATCAGGTCGTCGACGGCCCGGCCGACGTCGTCGACCTCGAAGTTGAGGATCGTGTGGGAGGCGGGGGTGTGGTTCTCCTTGGGGTACACGAAGACCCGGGCCCCGCCCGGCAGGGTCAGGAACATCATCCGCATGTCCCCGCTCCCGTTCACCTCCACGGTCAGGCCCAGCCGGTCGCCGTAGAAGTCCCGGGCGGCGTCGAGGTCGTCCACCGAGAAGCTGCTGTACGCCGTCGTCTCGCCGAACATGGTGTGCTCCCTTCCGGGGCCCCGGAGGGCGGGGCTCCCGCCCTTCCAGGATCCGCCCGTTCGGCGCGGGGCGCTCAGGGTGCGATCGGCAGCTGCCGCTTGTGCTCGGTGAGGTCGTAGCGGCGGGCGATGGAGGCGTGGGCGGCCTCGCCGACGGGCTTGCCCTCCAGGAAGTCGTCGATGTCGTCGTACGTGACGCCGAGCGCGTCCTCGTCGGGCTTGCCCGGGTCGAGGGTCTCCAGGTCGGCGGTGGGGACCTTCCAGACCAGGCTGTCGGGGGCGCCCAGCTCGGCGGCGACGGCGCGGACCCGCCGCTTGGTGAGGCCGGTGAGCGGGACGAGGTCGGCGGCGCCGTCGCCGAACTTGGTGAAGAAGCCGGAGACGGCCTCGGCGGCGTGGTCGGTGCCGACGACGAGGCCGTCCTGGGCGCCGGCGACCGCGTACTGGGCGATCATGCGCTGGCGTGCCTTGATGTTGCCGTGCACGAAGTCCTGGTGGTGGGCGTCGCGGAAGACGACCCCGGCGGCCAGGGTCGCGTCGAGGGCGGCGTCGCTGGCCGCCTTGATGTCGACGGTGAGGACCTGGTCGGCGCGGATGAAGCCGAGGGCGGTCTGCGCGTCCCGCTCGTCGGCCTGTACGCCGTACGGCAGGCGCATGGCGTAGAAGGTCGCCTCGTGGCCGGCGGCGCGGGCGCGCTCGACGGCGAGCTGGCAGAGCCGTCCTGCGGTGGTGGAGTCGACGCCGCCGCTGATGCCGAGGACGAGCGAGCGCAGGCCGGTGCCGGTCAGGCGCTCGGCGAGGAAGGCCACCCGGCGCTCGATCTCCGCGGCCGGGTCGAAGCTCTCGGAGACCTGGAGCTCCCGGGCGATCTGGTGCTGGCGGGTGGTGGGCGCCGGGTCGGTCACGGAAATCTCCTCGTCGGGACGGGTACGGGCGACGGCTCCGACTCTACGGCGTCGCCGGTGGTCCGGGTCGCCCCGGCTCCGGGGACGGTCCCGGGCGGGTCAGCGGGCGGTTCCGGCCGGAGCTCGGCGGGGTCTCCGCTCTGCCGAGGGTCAGCCGGTGTCGAGGGCTCGGTTCAGGCCGGTCGCGGGGTGGTCGGTGAGGGCGCGGAGGAAGATCTCCTCGTAGGCGGGGTCGCCGAGGGCGGCGCGGACGTCGGCGGTGTAGTGGGCGTGGAGGGCGCGCAGGCCGGGGAGGCCGCGGCGGGGCTGGCCGGTGGCGCGCCAGTACGCCTCGCCGGTGCCGGAGGCGTCGGCGGCCCGGGCGCCGTCGCCCGCGGCGGCGTAGGCGGTGGCGAGGACGTCGAGGCCGAGGGCGGTGCCGAGTCCGGCGCCGAGGGCGCGGGTGCCGGCGAGCATGGCCCGGGCGTGGTCGCCGGCGGCGGCCGGGTCGCCCTCCAGGAGGGCGGTGAGGGCGAGCTGGTACTCCAGGGCGGTGCGTATCCAGTGCTCGTCGAGGGTGTCGCAGAGGGCGCGCAGGGCGAGGGCGTCGGGGCGGGCCTCGGCGAGCCGGCCGAGGCCGGTGAGGGCGAAGACGCGGACGAGGTGGCAGCGGAGCGTCGCCGCGGAGTCGGCGGGGCCGCCGCGGGCCGCGGCGAGGACGTGGTCGACGACGAGGAGGGCGGCCCGGGCGCGGCCGGTGGTGAGGGCGAGGAGGCCGGCGAGGGCGGCGGCGTCGAGGGTGAGCTCGCCGGGGCGGTACGGCTCCGAGGCCGTGCCCGGCCGGTCCGGCGGGTGCTCGGTGTGGCGGGCCTCGCGGGCGCAGCGTTCGCTGATGTCCTGGGCGGGGCCGTGGTCGCCCTGGAGGACGAGGGTGACGCCGAGGGCCCACAGGGCGCGGGTGCGGGGACGGCCGCGGGTCTCGCTGAGGAGGAGGGCCTGTTCGAGGCCGTCTCGGGCCTCGCGGAGCCGGCCGCGGCAGGACCAGGCGAAGGCGACGGAGCCGACGAGGTCGAGGGCGGCGTCGGGGTCGGTGCGCAGGAGCCGGTCGAGGGCGGTGCGGAGGTCGGTGTGGTGGGTGTCGACGGCGCGGTACCAGGAGAGCTGGCGGCTGCCGTGCCAGGCGTCCGGGCCCTGTCCGGCGAGGGCGCGGAAGTGGGCGGCGTGGCGGTCGGCGACCGTACCGCTCTCGCCGAGCCGGTCCAGCCAGCCGGCGCCGTACTCGCGGATGGTGTCGAGGAGGCGGTGGCGGCCGGCGCTGTCGGCGGGGCGGACGACGGAGGCGCGGACGAGGCCGTCGAGGGCGGCGGGGAGGGTGTCGGGGGTGAGGGGGCCGCCGGTGCAGACGGCGGCGGCGGTGGGGAGGTCGAAGGGGCCCCGGAAGACGGAGAGGCGGGCCCAGAGGAGGCGTTCGAGGGGTTCGGCGAGCTCGTGGCTCCAGCCGATGGCGGCGCGCAGGGTCTGGTGGCGGGCGGGCCAGACGCGTTCGGGGTGGGCGAGGAGGTCGAAGCGGGCTTCGGGTGGTGCGGTGAGGCGGCTGCCGAGCTGGTCGCGGACGGCTTCGGCGCCCTGGAGCCGGATCTGGGCGGCGGCGAGCTCCAGGGCGAGGGGTATGCCTTCGAGGCGGACGCAGATCTCGCCGGCGGGTCCGGCGGCGGGCAGGTCCTCGCCGGCGGCGGTGCGGAGGAGGGCGAGGGCGTCGTCGCCGGCGGGCGGGAGCGGGTCGAGGAGGACGGTGTGCTCGCCGGGGACTCCGAGGGGGCGGCGGGAGGTGGCGAGGACGGTGAGGCCGGGGGCGGCGGCGAGGAGTTCGGCGACGAGCCGGCCGCAGGCGTCGGCGAGGTGGTCGCAGCAGTCGAGGACGAGGAGGAGGCGGGTCTCGGCGAGGCGGCGGCGCAGGGCGCCGGAGTCGGTGCCGGGGGTGTGGTCGGCGAGGTCGACGGAGTCGGCGACGAGGGCGACGAGGAGGCGTTCGCCGTCGAGCTGTCCGAGGTCGGCCCACCAGGCGCCGTCGGGGTGGCGGCGGCGCACGCGGTGGGCGGCGCGCAGCGCGAGCCGGGTCTTGCCGACGCCGCCGACGCCGGTCACGGTGACGAGGCGGTGCTCCGCCAGCGCGGCGGTGATGCGCTTCAGTTCCGTGCGGCGGCCTGCGAAACCCGGGTTCTCGTCCGGTAGATGTCCACGCACGGGAGCAGTGTCCCTCATGTCCGGCCCGAAATCTCCTGTCGGAAGCTACGGCTTGGGGGGCTCCCCCGGCGTGGCGAGGTCGTCGACGGCCTCGGCGGTGACGACGGCCCCGGTGGAGCGCTTGCCGCGGCGCAGCCGGCGTTCGAGCCGGTTGGCGAAAGTGGTGAGGGCGAGGTTGAGGAGGACGAAGAGGACGGCGACGACGGTGAAGCAGGCGATGGTGTTGGCGCCGTAGTTGGCGCTCATGGGGCGTACGGAGGCGAGGAGTTCGGAGAAGCCGAGCATGGCGCCGCCGAGGGCGGTGTCCTTGACGATGACGACGAGCTGGCTGACGAGGGCGGGCAGCATGGCGGTGACGGACTGGGGCAGCAGGACGTACGCCATGGTCTGGCCCTTGCGCATGCCGATGGCCTTGGCGGCGTCGGTCTGGCCGGCGGGGAGGGCGAGGATGCCGGCGCGGACGACCTCGGCGAGGACGGAGGCGTTGTAGAGGACGAGGCCGGTGACGACGGCGTAGAGGGGGCGGGTCTCGGGGCTGATGTCGGTGAACTCGGCGTAGGCGGCGTTGGCGAAGAGCATGAGGATGAGGACGGGGATGGCGCGGAAGAACTCGACGACGGTGCCGGCGCCGGCGCGGACGGCGCGGTGGTCGGAGAGGCGGGCGATGCCGAGGAGGGCGCCGAGCGGCAGGGCGAGGACCATGGCGAGGGCCGCGGCGACCACGGTGTTCTTCAGGGCGGGCAGGAGGTAGGTCTCCCAGATGCGTCCGTCGGTGAAGAAGGGCTCCCATTTGGCGGCCTCCAGCTGGTTCTTGGCGGCCAGCCCGTCGATCACCCACCAGACGACGGCCCCGAGGGCGGCGAGGAAGAGCACCGTCCAGAGCAGGTTGCGGCGGCGGGCGCGGGGTCCGGGGACGTCGTAGAGGACGGTGGCGGGTTCGCCCTTGTCGGCGCGTTTCGCGGCCCGTCCTCGGGCGGCGCGCTTCGCCGTGTCGCCCTTGTCGGTCGGCTTCACCGTTTGACCGCCACTTTGCGGGCGAGCCGGCCGAGGAGGAGGCCGGTGGGGAGGGTGAGGCAGATGAAGCCGAAGGCGAAGAGGGCGGAGATGAGGATGAGCTGGGCCTCGTTCTCGATCATCTCCCGCATGAGCAGGGCCGCTTCGGCGACGCCGATGGCGGCGGCGACGGTGGTGTTCTTGGTGAGGGCGATGAGGACGTTGGTGAGGGGGCCGACGACGGAGCGGAAGGCCTGCGGGAGCACGATGATCCGCAGGATCTGGGGGAAGCTGAGGCCGATCGCGCGGGCGGCCTCGACCTGGCCGAGGGGGACGGTGTTGATGCCGGAGCGCAGCGCCTCGCAGACGAAGGCGCTGGTGTAGGCGGTGAGTCCGAGGACGGCGAGCCGGAAGTTGATGGTGGTGAAGCGGTCGGCGCCGAGGTCGACGCCGAGGGTCTGGAAGAGGCCGAGCGAGGTGAAGACGATGATGACGGTGAGGGGGATGTTGCGGACGATGGTGACGTAGGCGGAGGCGAAGCCCCGCATGAGGGGGACGGGCCCGACGCGCATGGCGGCCAGGAGCGTCCCCCACACCAGTGAGCCGAGGGCGGACCAGAAGGTGAGCTGGACGGTCACCCAGAAGGCGCCCAGGAGGTCGTAGCCTTCGAGGAAGTCGAACACGGCGGCCGGCTCACTCGACGATCACGCCGATCTTGGGGGCGGGTTCGTTCTGGTAGTTCGCCGGGCCGAAGTTCTTCTCGACGGCCGCGTCCCAGGCGCCGTCCGCGACCATCTTCTCCAGGGCGGTGTTGATCTTCGCCTTGAGTTCGCTGCCCTTCTGGACGCCGATGCCGTAGTTCTCGTTGCTCAGCTCGAAGCCGCCGAGCTTGAACTTGCCCTCGAACTCCTCCTGGGCCGCGTATCCGGCGAGGATGGAGTCGTCGGTGGTGAGGGCGTCGATGACGCCGTTCTCCAGGCCGGTCAGGCACTCGGAGTAGCCGCCGTACTCCTGGAGCTGGGCGTCGGGGGCGATCTCGTCCTTGACGTTCTGCGCGGAGGTGGAGCCGGTGACGGAGCAGAGCCGCTTGTCGTTGAGGTCGGACGGCTGCTTGATGGAGTCGTCGTCGGCGCGGATCAGGACGTCCTGGTGGGCGAGCAGGTAGGGGCCGGCGAAGTCGACCTTCTCGGCCCGCTCGTCGTTGATCGAGTACGAGGCGGCGATGAAGTCGACGTCGCCGCGCTGGAGCATGGTCTCCCGGTCCGCGCTCTTGGCCTCCTTCCAGACGATCTGGTCGGGGTCGTGGCCGAGTTCCTTGGCGATGTACGTGGCCACGTCGACGTCGAAGCCGGTGTAGGTGCCGTCCGGGGTCTTGAGGCCGATGCCGGGCTGGTCGTACTTGATGCCGATGGTGATCTCCTCGCCGTCGTCGTGGCCTGCGGGGACCGCGCCCTGGGCGAGCGAGGCGGTGCCGAGGGCGAGGACGACGGCCGTCGCGGAGGCGACGAGGGTCCTGGTGGTCCTGAGCGGGTTCATGGTCATCACCCCGGTGGGCTCAGTGGTGGAGGATCTTGGAGAGGAAGTCGCGGGCGCGGGCGCTGCGCGGGTTGCCGAAGAACTCCTCGGGTGTGGCCTCCTCGACGATCCGGCCGTCGGACATGAAGACGACCCGGTTGGCGGCGGAGCGGGCGAAGCCCATCTCGTGGGTGACGACGGCCATGGTCATGCCGTCCTGGGCGAGCTGGCGCATGACCTCCAGGACCTCGTTGATCATCTCGGGGTCGAGGGCGGAGGTCGGTTCGTCGAAGAGCATCACCTTCGGGTCCATGGCGAGGGCGCGGGCGATGGCGACGCGCTGCTGCTGGCCGCCGGAGAGCTGCGCCGGGTACTTGCCGGCCTGTTCGGCGACGCCGACCCGGTCGAGGAGGGCGCGGGCGCGTTCCTCGGCGCTCTTGCGGTCCTTCTTGCGGACCTTGATCTGTCCCAGGGTGACGTTGTCGAGGACGGTCTTGTGGGCGAAGAGGTTGAAGGACTGGAAGACCATGCCGACGTCGGCGCGGAGCCGGGCGAGCTCCCGGCCCTCGGCGGGCAGGGGCTTGCCGTCGATGCGGATCTCGCCGCTGTCGATGGTCTCCAGGCGGTTGATCGCCCGGCAGAGGGTGGACTTCCCCGAGCCGGACGGGCCGATCACGACGACGACCTCGCCGCGCCGGATGGTGAGGTCGATCGACTGGAGGACGTGGAGCGTGCCGAAGTGCTTGTCGACCCCGCGCAGCACGACGAGCGCGTCGCCGTCCGCGACGGAAAGGTCCGGGACGGGCACTTCCGGGACGGGCATGTCACCCTCCTGGCTCACGCCCCCTGCTGCCGTTTCCTCCTCGGTCTCATGCTCCGCCCTGCACCGCCGGGACGCACCCCGGGGGTGTGCCGGGGCGGTCGGCGGCGCGGTTGCGGAGCCCGTGTCGCCTGCGGTCCGGCCCGGGTGGGCGGAGACTGGGAGCGGAGCCGTACGCGCGAGGAGGAGGGCCCGTCATGAGGAGTGCCGCACCCAAGGTCAGCACGCTGCCGGCGGAGCACCGCGAGCGGCTGATGGCCTTCGCCGAGGATGTGTACTTCGAGTCCGGCGACCGGCTCTTCGAGGAGCAGCAGCACGCGGAGCGGTTCTGGATCGTGAAGACCGGCGCGGTCGGTCTGGACGCCAAGGTGCCGGGACGGGGCTCGCCGGTGATCGAGACGCTGCGCCACGGGGAGCTGGTGGGTCTTTCCTGGCTGTTCCCGCCGTACCTGTGCCAGTCGGGGGCGGAGGCGATGACGCCCGTGCGGGCCTACCAGTTCGACGCGACGGCGGTGCGGTCGATGTGCCACTCGGACCTGGAGTTCGGGTCGGCGGTGTACTACTGGGTGGGGTCGATCCTGGCGCACCGGCTCCAGGTGACCCGGGTGCGGCTCCTCGACCTGTACGCGCCGCACGGGAGCGGGATCATGGCCTGACCGGGGCTGAGGCGTCGAGGCTTTCCCCGCAAGGGCGTTGACCTCTCGGGGGCGCGGTCGTACGGTCCGCCCGTACCGCGCTCCGCCTCTTCCCGCTCCTCCGCCGCCGTCGGGAGCAGCCCATGGACCTGCCCGCATCCGTGTCCGGCCTCCGGCGTGCCCGGTGGGAGCGGAGGAGGTGGCGGGAGTGGCGGCTCCGGCGGCCGTTCGGTGCGGGGGTGCTGCTCGTGCTGGGCGGGGCCGAGATCCTGCTGGTGCAGCGGGCGGGTCCGGCCACGCTGCTCGCGTCGGGCGCCGACGTGCGGTACGCGCTGCCGCTGCTGATGTGCGCCTGCGGGGTGCTGGTGGTGTTCCTGCCGCGCGGCCGGAGGGGGTGCGCCGTGGTCGGCGTCCTGGCCTCGCTCGGCTCCTGGGTGGCGTCCGACCTGGGTGGTCTCGTGCTCGGCATGGCCCTCGGGATCACGGGCGGTCTGCTCGCGCTCGGCACGCCGCGCGGAGGCGTGGGGCCGGGGCCGGAGTGATCTCCGCCGCACCCGGGCCCGGGGCCGGTCCGGGCAGGCTACCCGGCGGTACGGTGACGGGACCTGGCGACGGGCGGGAGGCCCCGATGACAGTACCTGCGAACGCGCGCGAGGCTCTGGCTCTCGTCACCGACGACTTCACCGAACTCCCCGGCACGGGCCCGTCCGAGGGCGCGGACGGGGGCACGGGCGGGGGCACGGACGAGGGCGACGGGCCGATCGGCTGGCCCGGGTACGGGCGGGCCAGGGCCGCGGCGGCCGCCCGCTCCGGCGCCTCCGAGTCGGTGGTCTGCGGTACCGGCACGGTCGGCGGGACGCGGACGGTGCTGGTCTCCTTCGAGTTCGCGTTCCTCGGCGGCTCCATCGGCGAGGGCACGGGCGCGCGGGTCGCGGCGGCGCACGCCCACGCCCGGGCGCACCGGCTGCCCGTGACCGTCCTCCTCGCGACGGGCGGCAGCCGGATGCACGAGGGGATGCGGGCGCTGGTCCAGCTCCAGCGGCTCGCGGGCGAGTCGGCGCTCACCCGGGCCGCCGGCCTGCCCCAGCTCGCGGTCCTGCGCGATCCGACGACCGGGGGCGGCTGGGCCACCCTCGGGGCCGGCTCGGATGTGGTCCTGGCCCTGCCGGGCGCGCAGGTCGGCTTCGCGGGTTCCCGGGTCCGGCCGGCGGACGCCGATCCGGCCGCGTACACGGCGGAGTCCCAGCTCGCGCACGGTCACGTCGACGCCGTCGTCCCGGCGGAGGAACTGCGGGCGGTGCTGGGCCGCTGGCTCTCGCTGCTGGCCCGTCCCGCCGTGGGGCCGGTGCCGCCGCCGTACGCGCTCGGCGGCACGGAGCCGTCCACGAGCGGGCGGGAGGCGGTGGCCCGGGCCCGCCGGGCGGAGCGGCCGCGCGCCGACCGGTATCTCGCCGAGGTGTTCACCGAGCGGGCGGAGCTCTCCGGCGATCGCGCGGGCGGCACCGATCCGGGGATGCGCTGCGGCTTCGGGCGGCTTCCGGACGGGAGTACGGCGGCGTACGCGGCGCAGTGCGGGACGGCGACCCGGCCGGCCGGTTTCCGTACCGCCGCCCGGCTCGTGCGGCTCGCCGGGCGGCTGGGGATCCCGGTGCTGACGCTGATCGACACCCCGGGCGCCGCCAACGACGCCGAGGCGGAGCGGGCGGGGGCGGGTCCGGCCATCGCGGACCTCTTCGGAGCCGTCGCGGAGGCGCGGGTCCCGGTCACCGCGCTCCTCGTCGGCGAGGGCGGCTCGGGCGGCGCGCTCGCCCTGGCCGCGCCCGGTAACACCTGGGCGACCCCGGACGCGTACTTCTCGGTGATCGCCCCCGAACTCGCCACCGCCATCCTGAAGCTGCCCCCGGAGGAGGCGGACACGACGGCCGACCGGCTCCGGCTCCGGCCGGTGGATCTGGTGGAGCTGGGCGTCGTCCGGGGCGTGGTCGGCGCGCGGCCGGCGGATCCGGAGCACTGACGCGGGGGTACGGCCGGATCCCGGCAGGGGCGCTGACGCGCGGGCACGGGCCGACCCCGGCAGGGGCGCTGAGGCACGGGGGCACGGACGGACCCCGGCGGGGCGGGCGCCGGGGTCCTCGGCGGTTCAGTGGCCGAGTTTCTTCTTGAGCTCGGCCTTGTTCATCCGCGACCTGCCGTGCAGGTCGCGGCGCTGGGCCTCCGCGTAGAGCTGGTCGTAGGTCGGGCCCTGCGCGCCGCTGTGGGAGCGCAGGCCGCCGCGCCGCGACGAGGACATGTCGTCGATCGAGCTCTTGCTCGCCGTCTTGGACTCGCCCGCGCGGGCCCGTTCCTTGTTGACGGTCCGGGCGGCGATCTCCTCCGCGCGCTCCTCGCTCTCGCCGCGGTCGAGCAAGCTCTCCTTGATGTGCTCGTACTGCCTCTCGCGCTTGGCGTTCGATCCGCGGGGCATCGTGCGCTCCTCTCGTTCGCTTCAGGGGTCAGGCGGTGCGCCGCCCGCGAGCCGCCGGGTCCAGCGGATCGCCAGGCGCAGCAGCAGGACCAGCGTCGCCACCCACACGGCGGCGAAGGCCCAGATCAGGGCGGGTGCGGAGGTCGCCACCGCGAGGACGAGCAGGGTCACCGTCGCGGCTCCGAGCGCCACGGCGGCCAGGCGCCGCCATGCGGTGGCACGGGGCCCGGGGAGGCGGGGAGAGGGCCGGCGTCCGGCCATGCGCCGGTCGAGGCCGGCGTCGCCGCGCAGGTCCTCCTCAATCTCCGCCAGTACGCGCCGCTCGTACGCGGAGAGCCGGGTCTCGTCCATCGCGGCCACCTCCTCCGATGCGGATCCCCGCGAGCGGCGGGGCGTCCCCCTTCGGCTGCTACCCCCCTCGTGCCGCTTCAGACAGCCGGCCGGGATCGGCCGGGGCCGGGAACGACCGGGGCCAGGAACCGTCGAGGCACCGGCCCGCCGGCGGATCGAGGACCTGGGCTCGCTCCGGCCGCCGGCCGCACGGCCCGACACCCGCGACCGGCTCGTCGTCTCGTCGTGCTTCGGCCAGGAGCCGCCCCGGGCCGGGACCGTCCGGCGCGTCGGCCTGGCCCGGGTCCGCGTCGCCCGGGTCCTCGGCGAGCTCAGGTACGGTCTGCCGGACGACGGCGCCACGGCGGGCGCGACGGCTTGCTGACCTCCAGCCACACCACCTTGCCGGTGCCCCCGGGGCCCCGGTCCGACGATCCCCAGTCGCTCGCCAGCCGGTCGAGGACCATGAGGCCGTGACCGCCGGGCAGCGAGGGCGAGCGGGGTGCCATCCGGCGGGGGTGCTCGGGGCTCCCGTCGGCCACCTCGACGCGCAGCAGGCCGTCGGAGTGCCGGAGGACGAACTCCTCCGGTCCCCCGCCGTGCAGG
This sequence comes from Streptomyces sp. NPDC004435, assembly GCF_042873895.1. Taxonomy (NCBI): domain Bacteria; kingdom Bacillati; phylum Actinomycetota; class Actinomycetes; order Kitasatosporales; family Streptomycetaceae; genus Streptomyces; species Streptomyces sp. NPDC004435. Next base: position 28,821 of record NZ_JBIAMB010000015.1, read on the forward strand.
CAGGCGTTGGTGACCACTTCGGAGACCAGCAGGAGGACGTCCTCGACGCGTTCGCGCGCGAGGGGGCTCTCGGCGGGGATCCAGCCCCAGTCGGCGAGCGCCCGCGCGGTGAAGTCGCGGCAGCGGGAGACCGCCCCGGCGCTGCCGTGGAGCAGGAGCCGGCGGGTCTGCGCGGGTGTCCCGTCGCCCTGGGCCATCTCACCCTCCCGCACGGCCGGAGGGCCCGTCACGCCGGATCCCCGGGAGGGGCGCCGCCCGTCCCGTCGGCGGCCAGCGCCTCGCCCACGTCGGCGTAGATCCGGAAGACGCGTCGGGCTCCGGTGATCTCGAACATGCGTTGCACCGGGGGTCGCAGCCCGGCCAGCTCCAGCCGCGCTCCGGACTCCACGGCTCGGGCCCGGGCCCTGAGCAGCAGGTTCAGGCCGGTGGAGTCGCAGAAGGCGAGTCCGGCGCAGTCGACGACGATCCGCCCCGCGTCCTCGTGCTTCTCCAGTGCGGTGCGCAGCGGTTCGACCGTGTCGTGGTCGAGCTCGCCGCTCGGGACGACCACGACGGTCTCCGTGCCCCAGGCGGGCCGGACGTCCACCGTGAAGCGGTCGCGCCGCCGGGGCGGAAGTCCGTCGCCGAGCGCGCCCTGCTCGCTGTCCATGCGCACCTCACCTTCGCCGGTGAGACCATTTTCGGCCAGTTCGGCCCGGTGTGCGAGGAGAGTCGGCCGGGTGGGCGTCAGACCGTGGCGGGCGGCGGGGCCCAGCGATGGTGGCGGGCGACGCCGGCGTCGACGCCGTACTCCTTCCTGAGGTGCTCCGGGATGGCGTAGTGCATCACGCGGCCCCGGGTGAGCGTGGACAGTTCGAGGACCGAGGTGAGGTGGCCGAGCCGGTCGAGCGCCCAGGCGGCGTACGGCGAGGCGTCCTCCACCGACTCCAGGACGCCGAGCAGCGCGGGCAGTGCCTTCACCGCCGTGTCCCAGCGGCTGCGGGGCACGTCGAGCCAGTCGCCGCAGGTGTCGCCGACGAGGTGGCGGATCAGGGCGGAGACGACCGGGTCGAAGAAGGTGCCGGGGACGACCTCCTCGTACAGGTCGATCAGCTGCCGGGTCAGCAGGACGACCTCCTCGGAGGGGCCCATGTGGCGCAGGAGGTAGAGGTCGAGGTAGCGGCGGGCCTCGCCGAGGGTCCTGGGCACGGCGGTCTGGTCGACGCCGAGGATCGCGCCGACCACCCGCCAGGCGTAGTAGTACGCCTCGGCACCCTCGGTGGACATGTGGACGCCGAGCCGGTGCAGGCTGTCGAGGACGAGCATCGAGAAGAACATCTGCCCGCCGATCATGTCCTCCTGGCAGATCGGCACGCCGTCGGCGGCGGTGTCCCAGCGGTCGGAGCGGATCAGGTGGTGGCGGATGGAGGCGTGCAGCAGGCGGACCTTCTGGGCGGCGGGGATGAACCGTCCGCCGGCCTCGAAGGCGTCGGGGCGCATGAGGTAGACGGTGAACTGGCCGGTCTCCGCCATCCTCTTGCTGGGGTAGTGCAGGCCGTGGGTGGCGGAGAGCAGGCGGGCCACGCGCGGGACGACGTAGCAGGCGGGCATGGCCGCGAAGGAGAGGGCGGTGTTGATGTGGACGTTGTTGTCGGTGAAGAAGAGCCGGGCCTTCTCCATCTCGTTCCAGTCCACCCAGGCGGGCGGGACGGCGGTGGTCTCCAGGTACTCGCGGGCGACGTCGGGCAGGCCGGCCGGGAGCTCCTGGCCGGAGACGGAGACGTACCGCATGAGGGAGTTGAAGAGGCCGATCTCGCCGCGCTCGAAGAGGGTGGCGACGACCGCGTCGGCGAGCTCGTCGCCGCTGTTCCGCAGGGCGTCGAGGGACGCCTCGGTGTACGGGGTGGTGGTCACGGGTGCGCTCCGGGGTCGGGTCAGTGGTGGCGGACGGCGGCGCGGTGGGCCAGGTCCGTGAGGGCGCGGTGGGCGTCGGCGGGCAGGTCGAGCTCGTCGAGGGTGCGGACGGCCTCCTCGACGCGGCCGGCGATCATCCGCTCGACGCGGGCGGGCGCGCCGAGCTCTCCCATGAGGGCGCGCACCTGTCGCAGTGCTTCCTCGCCGGCCGGTCCGTCCCCGGCGAGCGTCCGGCGCAGCAGCTCGCGCCGGGCGGGGTCGGCGGCGCGCCAGGTCTCGGCGAGGAGCACGGTGGGGCGGCCGGTGCGGAGGTCGTCGAGGGGTGCCTTGCCGGTGCGGGCCGGGTCGCCGAAGAGGCCGAGCAGGTCGTCACGGAGCTGGAACGCCTCGCCGAGCGGCAGCCCGTAGCGGGAGAGTCCGGCGCGGAGCGCGGGGGGCGCGCCGGCGAGGAGGGCGCCGAGGAGGAGGGGGTGCTCGACCGTGTACTTGGCGGTCTTGTAGCGGATCACCTTGAGCGAGGTGCCGGTGTCCGGGAGGCCGCCGGTGTGCAGGATCTCCAGGGCTTCCCCGGCGACGAGTTCGCGGGCGAGGGCGGCCCAGAGGGGCCGGCCCCGGGAGAGGTACGCGGCGGGCAGCCCGGACTCGGCGTAGAGACGGCCGGCGAGGGCCATCAGGTGGTCGCCGAGGAGGAGGGCGAGCCCGCGGGCCGCCGCGCGGGGCCGGCGGGGGCCCGGCAGCGCGGCGAAGGCTCGGTGGGCGGTGGGGCGGCCGTGCCGGAGGGGGCTGTCGTCGATGAGGTCGTCGTGGACGACGGCGGCGGCGTGGACGAGTTCCATCGCGGCGGCGGCGCGCATCAGGGCGTCGCTGTCGGGCTGTCCGGCGGCGCGCCAGCCCCAGTAGCAGAAGGCGGCGCGGAGCCGTTTGCCGTGCCGGGCGGTGGTGCGGAGGGCCTCGGCGAGCGGGTCGAGGGCGTCGTCGACGGCGAGGAGTGCGGCGGCCTCGTCGTCAAGGAAGCCGGCGAGGACGGTGTCGGTGCGGGTCTTGAACGCCTCCGGCGCCCAGTCGTCACTCACCGGGGGTCGCCGGGGCGGCGGCCCGGCGGGCGACGGCCTCGCGGGCCAGCACCTCCATGTGGGCGAGGCCGCCGGCGCCGTCCCCGTCGGGGGCGAGGCGGTCGAGGGCGAGCCGGCCCCTGGCACGGAGGTCCGCGGCGGCGTCCCGGGCGAGGTCCGCGGAGTCGGAGCGGCCGAGGAGGGAGCGGAGGGATCCGGCGGCGCCGCCGATCGCCTCCACCACGAGGTCGGCGAGGCCGGCCGCCAGCAACAGTGCTTGTTCTTCGGGGCGTTCGCGCGGGTCGGTGCGGTACGTCATGCGGTCCGGCTCCTGGAGGAAGGGGGGACGGCGCCCTCTCCGGGCGCGTACGGGGCCAGGATGGACCATGAGCGGCCCGCTCCGGCGGACCGCTCACTCATTCAGGTGATCATGGTCGGGAGTTGCCGCGGCCGGGTCGTCTACGACCGTTCCGCGCGGGTCGGGTCGAGCGAGTTCCACCCGAACGGGGAGGGGTGCGGCGCGCCCGTGTGGCAGGGCCGTGTCCGCGCCGATCCCCGCGAGGGGCTGGTGCCGCCCCGGACGTGACCCGGGGCGGCGCGGCAGGGGTTACGGGACCCAGTGGTTGCCGGAGACCGTGATCATCACCTGGAGCTGGATGCTGGCGGAGAAGTAGCTGCCGGTGTCGATCGGGGTGGCGAGCATCTTGTTCCACAGGGCGTCGAGCCACGCCTGGCTGCCGGAGTCCGTCATGGCGGCCACGGCGAAGGGGGCGAAGAAGGCGGCCTCGCTGCCGGCGGAGATCTGGGTGCCGTTGAGCTTGTACCCCATGGCGATCTTGTTCGGGTCGCCGCCGGTCTTGCCCTTGATCCAGCTGTTCATCTTGCGGGCGGCGGCGAGGGACTTGGCGTCGCCGCTGGTCACGGCGTCATCGGCGATGCGCCAGGGGGTGCGGCAGGCGTTCCACCAGTACTGGCCGTCGTTGGGGTCCTCCAGGACCTGGTTCGGGGCCGGCTTGGGGCTGGTGTTCGTGTCCACGACGAAGTCGGGGAGGAGACCGGTGCCCGGGGCGTAACCGGACTGGAGGTTGGCGATCTGCGTCTGGTGGGCGGTGCGGACGCCGTCCCAGGTGGTGTCGCCGGTGGCGGTCCTGAAGGCGCGGAAGTGGTCGACCATCCAGTCCGACGTGCGGGAGATGTAGTAGTACTGGTCGCCCGCGCTGCTCCAGTCGCCCAGCTTGAGCAGCTTGGTGGTGGGGTTCAGCTCGTCCTTCTTGATGGCGGCGATGTGCTTGAGGGCGAGCGCCTTGTAGTCGTACGTGCCGCCGCTGCCCCACTGCTTGTCGGCGAGGAGCAGGCCGTAGGCGACGTCCATGTCCCCGTCGGTGGCGCCGTCCCCGCCGTTGACGCTGCGACAGTTGACGTCCTGCTCGGCGGCGAGGAGGTCGGGGTTGATGGACGAGGGGTGGTCGAGCTTCCACTTGACCAGGCCGTCGAAGATCTTCTTCGCGTCGGGGTCGGCGCCGGCCATGGTGGCGGTGACGACCATGCCGTAGCCCTGCGCCTCGGCGACGTACGGGTGGTCGGCGTCGGGCGAGATGACCTGGTACCAGCCGTTGCCGCAGTTCTGCCGGACGAAGGCGGACTTCCAGCGGTTGTAGTAGTCGACGACCTTCTGGTCGAGCGCGGACTGGCCGCCGGAGGGCTTGAGCATGCCGGCGGCGTAGGGCTTGAGGTGACTGCCGAACGGGACGGCGGGGCCGGTGCCGCCGCCTGTGCCGGTGGGCGAGCCGTAGACCTGGAACTCCCAGAGCGAGTAGCCGTACGGGGTGCCCCGCCCGGTGCCGTACATGCGGACGTACCGGCCGCTGCCGGAGACGGTGAGGTCGTCGACGGCGCCGTCGCCGGACGTCGTGGCGTACACGTCGGTCCAGGTGGAGCCGTCGGCCGAGGTCTGGATCCGGTACGTCTTCGCGTACGCGGCCTCCCAGTCGAGCTTCACCCGGGACAGGGTGTGGTTCGCCCCGAGGTCGATCCGGATCCACTGGGGGTCGACGCCCTCCAGGCTGGCCCAGCGGGTGCCGGTGCTGCCGTCCACGGCGAGGCCCGGCGCGAAGCCGGAGCCCTCCACGGAGGAGGAGGTCGCGGTCTTGCCCCCGGAGACGAGGCCGTCGGCGGCCTCGGCTCTGGTCCCGGGCAGGAGCGTGAGGGGCAGGGCCAGCAGAGCGGCGAGTCCGAGCGGGATGACGCTTCGTCGGCGCATGGCAACTCCCTTTCTCTTCAGTTCTCTTCACGGCCATTGCTCGTTAGGAAACGTTCCTAACTATCGGCGGCCCGAGCGTAGAGAGCGGCGGGGGCCCCGCGCAAGACCTCTGCGCGGGGCCCCGGCGGTACGCGGCCGGAAACGGTCTATCGCGGCGGGGGCGCGGGCAGTGTCAGCGCCTCGGCGAGAGCGGCGGCGAAGCCGTCCGGATTGTCGAGCATCATGTTGTGGCCCGCGCCCGGGACCTCCAGGACCGGCACGCCCATGGCCGCGGCCTGTTCCGCGGCGGTGTCCGGCAGGCTCTTCTCCCCCACCAGGAACGCCCGGGGCATCGTGAGCCCGGCCAGCACGTCGCCGGGTTCGGGGGCGCCGCCCTCGACGAGCGCGACCGCGCTGCGGTGCACGGCCCTCGGGTCGGCGAGCCGCAGCCGCGCCGCGTAGTCGGCCCGGTCCGCGAGGGCGAGCATCCGCGCGAACCCGCTCCGGACGAACTCCTCCTCCGGCTGCCGCGCCACCGGCCTGCTGAACGCGCCGCCGCCCGCGTACAGGTTGGGCTCGGCGACGACCAGGCGGGCGATGCGTCCGGGCCGGGCCGCGGCCAGGTGGAGGGCGACGGCGCCGCCCATGGAGTGGCCGACGAGCTGGACGCCGGTGAGGTCGAGGTGGTCGAGGAGCGCGGCCACGGCGGCGGCCTGCCCCTCGGGCCGGTAGTCGAAGTCGGCGGGCCGGTCGCTCAGTCCGTACCCGAGCAGGTCGACGAGGAGCGCGCGCCCGCCGCCCAGCGCCGGGTGCGCGGCGATGTGCGCGAAGTCGGACGCGGCGGTGCAGCCGAGCCCGTGGAGGAAGACGCGCACGGGCCCCTCGCCCGGGAGGTCGATCCACCGCAGATACGCCTGGCGGTCCGTCAGGAACAGTTCTCTCATGCGGTCAGCCTACGAACGGGGCGGCGGCGGACGGCGGGGGCGGAGGGGTAGGGGCGGGGGGAGGCGGAGGGGCGGAGGCGAAGGGGGAGGCGGAAGGGGCCGGTTCAGCGGGCGGGGGGGCGGAGGCGGTGGGGCCCGGGCGGCGGGGGCCGAGGCGGTGGCGGAGGCCCGTCGGCGGGCGGCGGCGGAAGCGGCCGGGGGCGGTCCGGGGGCGGAGGGGCGCGGACGGCGGTGGGGGCGCTGGAGTACGGTGGCCTTCCATGGCATCGAGCACCGCACTCTGGTCCTTCGCTCTCGTCGTGGGACTCCTCACCCTCACTCCCGGCCTCGACACGGCCCTCATCCTGCGCACGGCCGCGCTCGGCCGCCGCACCCGCGCCTGGGGCGTCGTCCTCGGCATCCAGACCGGCACCCTGATCTGGGGCGCGCTGACCTCGCTGGGCGTGACGGCCCTGCTGACCGCCTCGCACCTCGCGTACGAGATCCTCCGGTGGGCCGGCGCCGCCTACCTGCTGTGGATGGCGGGGCGCATGATCGCGGCGACCTTCCGGCGCGAGGGCGCCGGCGCGGACGCGGAGGTCGAGGTCGGCGGAGCGGACACGCTGTCCGGCGGCTGGCGGCAGGGCACGCTGACCAACCTCCTCAACCCCAAGGTCGGCGTCTTCTACGTCGCCGTCCTGCCGCAGTTCATCCCGGCCGAGGCCCCGCACTTCGCGATGGGCCTCGCGCTGACCTCCGTCCACGTCGTCCTCGGCATGGCCTGGTCGACGGTCCTGATCGCCTCCGCGACCGCGCTGGGCACGTGGCTGCGCGGCGCCCGGGCCCGCCGGGTCCTGGACCGGGTCACGGGCACGGTGATCGGCGCGTTCGCGGTGCGCCTCGCGGTCAGCGACTGACGCTTCGCGGCCGCCGGGGCCGCGTCACGCGTACTGGGCGATCTGGATGAGGTTGCCGCAGGTGTCGTCGAGGACGGCGGTGGTGACGGGGCCCATCTCCACGGGGGGCTGGGTGAAGCGGACGCCGAGGGCGGTCAGGCGGGTGTGCTCGGCCTGGATGTCGTCGACGGCGAAGGAGGTGGCCGGGATGCCGTCGGCGACCAGGGCCTCCTTGTAGGGGCGGACGGCGGGGTGGCCGGAGGGCTCCAGGAGGAGTTCGGTGCCTTCGGGGGCCTCGGGGGAGACCACGGTGATCCAGCGGTCCTCGCCGAGCGGCACGTCGTGCTTCAGCACGAAGCCGAGGACGTCGGTGTAGAAGCGGAGCGCCGTCTCCTGGTCGTCGACGAAGACGCTGGTCAGGTTGATCCTCACGGGGTGTCCTCCGGGGGTGCGGGGGTGAGCCATCGCGTGACGATGTGCTCCAGGGGGCGGGGGTCGAGGTCGTGGAACTTGTAGCGGCCCTCACGACGGGCCGTGACCAGGCCGGCCGCCTCCAGCACGGCGAGGTGCTGGCTGACCGCCTGGCGGGTGAGGGCGAGGCCGTGCCGGGTCGCGAGCCGGGCGCATATCTCGAAGAGCGACTGTCCGTCCCGTTCGGTCAGCTCGTCGAGGATCACCCGGCGCGTCGGGTCGGCCAGCGCCTTGAACAGATCCTCCTCCATGCCGCCACGATAGGCAAGCCGCCACTTGCCTATCAACTCGCGGGCGGCTGTCAGTGGCGGCGCCTAAGGTGGGTCGCATGCCCGGGTCGCATGCGCGGGTGGCGTTCCCGGGTCGCGTACCGGCCCGCCCTGACGAGGGAGAATCCTTTGAGTACGGCCAAGCGGAAGGGCGCCACGACGTCTGCCGCGCACCTCGCCGACAGCCACGAGCTGATCCGTGTGCTCGGCGCACGCGAGAACAACCTCAAGGACGTCAGCGTCGAGATCCCCAAGCGGCGGCTGACCGTCTTCACCGGCGTGTCCGGCTCCGGAAAGAGCTCGCTGGTCTTCGACACGATCGCCGCCGAGTCCCAGCGGCTGATCAACGAGACCTACAGCGCCTTCGTCCAGGGCTTCATGCCGACGCTCGCCCGGCCGGACGTCGACGTGCTCGACGGGCTGACCACGGCGATCATCGTGGACCAGCAGCGGATGGGCGCCGACCCGCGCTCCACCGTCGGCACCGCCACCGACGCCAACGCGATGCTGCGCATCCTCTTCAGCCGGCTCGGCACCCCGCACATCGGCTCCTCGCGCGCCTTCTCCTTCAACGTGCCCTCGGTGAGCGGCGCCGGGGCCATCACCGTCGAGCGCGGCGGACGGACCGTGAAGGAGAAGGCCAGCTTCTCCATCACCGGCGGCATGTGTCCCACCTGCGAGGGCCGCGGCCGGGTCTCCGACATCGACCTGGCGGAGCTGTACGACGACACCAAGTCGCTCGACGAGGGCGCGCTGACCATCCCCGGATACACGGCGGACAGCTGGTACGGCCGGATCTTCCGTCTCTCCGGCTTCCTCGACCCGGCCAAGCCGATCCGGAAGTACACCAAGAAGGAGCTGGACGCCTTCCTCCACAAGCCCGCCACCCGGATCAAGGTGGAGGGCATCAACGTCACGTACGAGGGCCTGATCCCCAAGCTCAAGAAGTCCTTCCTGGCCAAGGACGTGGAGTCGCTCCAGCCGCACATCCGGGCCTTCGTGGAGCGGGCCACCACCACCCAGGTCTGCCCGGAGTGCGACGGCACCCGGCTGAACGAGGGGGCCCGCTCCTCGAAGATCAAGGGCGTGAGCATCGCCGACGCCTGCGCGATGCAGATCAGCGACCTGGCCGCGTGGGTCGGGGAGCTGACGGACCCGTCGGTGGCGCCCCTGCTCGAATCGCTGCGCCAGACCCTGGACTCCTTCGTGGAGATCGGCCTCGGCTATCTCGCCCTGGACCGCCCCGCGGGCACCCTGTCGGGCGGCGAGGCGCAGCGCGTCAAGATGATCCGGCACCTCGGCTCGTCGCTCACCGACATCACCTACGTGTTCGACGAGCCGACGGCGGGTCTGCACCCGCACGACATCCAGCGGATGAACGAACTCCTGCTGCGGCTGCGGGACAAGGGCAACACGGTCCTCGTCGTGGAGCACAAGCCGGAGACGATCGCGATCGCGGACCACGTGGTGGACCTCGGCCCCGGCGCCGGCAGCGGCGGCGGCACGGTCTGCTTCGAGGGCACCCTGGACGCACTGCGTGGCAGCGGCACGGTGACCGGCCGGCACCTGGACGACCGGGCCTCGGTGAAGGACGAGGTGCGGACGGCCACCGGAACCCTGCCGATCCGCGGAGCGACCGCCAACAACCTGCGGAAGGTGGACGTCGACCTGCCGCTCGGCGTCCTCGCGGTGGTCACCGGCGTGGCCGGCTCCGGCAAGAGCTCGCTGGTGCACGGCTCGATCCCGGCCGACGCCGGGGTGATCTCGGTCGACCAGACCCCGATCCGCGGCTCGCGGCGCAGCAACCCGGCGACGTACACGGGCCTGCTCGACCCGATCCGGAAGGCCTTCGCCAAGGCCAACGGCGTCAAGCCGGCGCTGTTCAGCGCCAATTCGGAGGGCGCCTGCCCGAACTGCAACGGCGCCGGCGTCACGTACACGGATCTGGCGATGATGGCGGGCGTGGCCACCACCTGCGAGGAGTGCGAGGGACGGCGGTTCCAGGCCGCGGTCCTGGAGTACAAGCTCGGCGGGCGGGACATCAGCGAGGTGCTCGCGATGCCGGTGTCCGAGGCGGAGGAGTACTTCGGCGCGGGCGAGGCGCGGACGCCGGCGGCGCACCGGATCCTGGAGCGGCTGGTGGACGTCGGCCTCGGCTACCTCACCCTGGGGCAGCCGCTCACCACGCTCTCCGGCGGCGAGCGGCAGCGGCTGAAGCTGGCCACCCACATGGGCGACAAGGGCGGGATCTACATCCTCGACGAGCCGACCACGGGCCTCCATCTCGCCGACGTGGAGCAACTCCTCGGGCTGCTCGACCGGCTGGTGGACTCCGGGAAGTCGGTGATCGTGGTCGAGCACCACCAGGCGGTGATGGCGCACGCCGACTGGATCGTGGACCTCGGCCCCGGCGCCGGCCACGACGGCGGCCAGATCGTCTTCGAGGGGACCCCGGCCGATCTCGTCGCCGCCCGCTCGACCCTCACCGGAGAGCACCTGGCACGGTACGTGGGCGCCTGATCAGCCCCGGCCGGGCGGCGGTCCTCCGAGCAGCGCCGACGGCGGCAGGAGGAGGGCCGGTGTCCCGGCCGGTACGGCCGCGTCGACGGGTGTCCCCCTCGTCATGGCGGAGCCCGCGGGAGTCCCGACAGGCTCGGCCGTGCCGGTGGGGGGCTTGTCGTCCGGCTCGGCGGTGCCGGTGGGTGTCGCGGTCGTCACCATCGCCGCCACGGCCGCCCGTCGGTGGTCCGTCCACTCCGTGAGGTGGTGTACGGCCTCCGGCTCGGGCGGTCCCGCCTTGAAGCGGGCCTCCGCGCGGACCCAGGCGCGCAGGAGCGCGGGGCCCGGATCGCGGTGCTCCGCCGCCTCCCGCAGCTCGGCCTCGGGCAGCAGGCGGCGGAGGACCGGGAGGGGGCCGGGCCGGCGGCCGGCCGGTTCGACGTCGACGCCGATCCCGCCGGGGCCCGCCGCCGCGACCACCAGGCCGTCGGCGTGGCTCACGCTCACGCCGAGCCCCGGGCGTCCGGCGAGGTAGGGGCGGCCGTGACCGTCCCGGCCGCACTCCGGACAGCGCTGGGCGAGCCCGGTCGCGTCCGGGGGCAGCCCGGTGAGCCGGGCGGCGCAGAGGCGGAGCAGGAGGCGGGCCGCCAGGACGTCGTCGCGGCGTGCGGGGACCCGGATCGCGTCGAGGCGGCGCAGCTCCCAGGGGGCGAGCAGGTGCGGCCCGAGGCCCGGGAGTTCCAGGACCTCCCGGGTGGTGGCCAGGACCGCGAAGGGTCCGGTGCTCACTTGGCGGGGGTGAGGAAGCGCTCCCGGACGCGGGCGAGGGTGCGGAAGTCGTCGATGGTGACCTCCTGGAGGTCGATCGAGGTGCCGGAGATGTCCTCCAGGAGGTCGATGAACTCCAGGAAGTCCATGGAGTCGATGAGCCGGGCCTCGATGAGGTCCTCGTCGACGTCGACGGGCCCGTCCAGGCCGGGGTTCTTCTCGTGGATCCAGGCGGCGACGCGTTCCATCGGGGTGGTTCTCCTGTCGGTGCGGTGGTGTCAGGCGGTGGCGACGGTGGCGGTGGCCTCGTGGAGGCGGTCGAGGGCCTGCCCGGGTCCGCCGTGGGCAAGGAGCAGGGCGTGCACCCAGCGCTCGACGCCGAAGGCGACGCAGGCGCTGTAGGCGGGGCCGTGGGTGCCGGCGCGGATGTTCAGGCGCTCGCCGAAGAAGTTGCGGTGGCGGTTGACGGAGGCGATGGCGGTGCCGTCGGAGGCGCTGTACTCGTGCTTCACGGGGTCGAGTGCCATCAGGCGGGCGCGGGAGCCGCCCTTGTCGTAGAAGGGGTCGTCGGCGGTCGCCCGCGTCAGGTCGAGGCCGAGGAGGGCGGCGGTCTCCTGGATGAACTCACCGCCGCGCTCCAGGTGTTCGACGGCGCCGTCCTTGGTGCCGAGGTAGACGACCTCGCGCATGTGGAAGCCCCAGAGGCGGCGCAGTCCGTCGTAGTGGGTCTCGTTCCGGAAGCAGCGGCCGGCGGCGGAGATCCGCAGGCCGTCGTCGCCGACGTCGGTGCCCTCCAGGGAGAGCAGGAGGCCGTAGCAAGTGGCGGAGGGCAGGAGGTAGCCGGTGGGTTCGAGGGGCCGATCGCCGGGGGGCAGGCCGGCGGCGAGCCCGTCGTAGGCGTCGGGGGTGAACCGGCCCGCGGAGACCCCGAGATGGGGGAAGTTGCGGAAGTAGTCGAGGCGGGCGAGCCCTTCGGCCGCGAGCAGCGGCGGGCCGGTGACCTCGGGGGCGGAGAGCCGGGCGGCGAGGCCGGTGAGGAGCGCGTCGAGGCCGCGCAGCAGGGCGGTGTGCACCGGGTCCAGCGTGATCAGGCCCGGGCCCGGGCTCCGCAGGTCGATGGCGGCCGGGGTCGTGGCGCTGGTTGTGCTCATGGAACCGTTCCCTCTCGGCGTGGGCGGTCGGTCGACGGCGTTCTCGGTCGCGCGGGCGCGGGCGGTCCGTCGCCGTGCCGGCCGGGCGCGGGCGACGGGCGCGGCCCTGCTCGCGGTCGCCGTCGACCGGGGCGCAGTGGTCGGGCCGGTGCCGTGGCCTGTCGTCACCTCGCCGCCGTCGCCCGGTCGCGGGGCGGACGGAGGTGTGGCGGCAGGCCCTGGTGGTCGGGTCGGCGCCGGCTCTGCGCACTCGGACAGTAGGCCAGCCGCGCGATGGTTGTCTAGACCAAAGATCCCGAGCCAACTGACCTCCCGAAGGCTCGATTTCGGGCCATTGGCCGACACGCGACGCATACCACCGAGTCACTTGACACCAGTGTTGGTCTACACCAATTCTTTCCCTCGTCCCCCGCGGTCCCTCCACCGTCGCCAGGTCCGCGCCCCGTCCCGCCGTGCCCCCTCTCCCCCGTGCCCGCACGCCGCCCGACCCCCGCTGGAGGGACCCTTGACCACGCCACCCACCCCCGCCGCCGCGCGCCGCCCGCGCGCCCCCTACCTGCACCGGGCGGCGACCGAGCGCCCGTACTTCAGCGACGACGGCGAGTCCTACCTGGCCGCGACGACCCTGCGGGAGCTGCGGAAGACCCGGCCGCTGCGGGTGCTCTCCGAGGAGGACTTCACGCACTGGCAGACGTACGGCTACGTGATCGTCCGCGAGGCGATCCCGGCCGCGGCGGCCCGCCGGCTCCTCGACTTCGCCTGGGACTTCCAGGGCCTGGACCCGGACCGGCCGGAGAGCTGGTACGAGGACCGGCCGTTCCGCTCGGAGCTGGACCAGCAGCTGCACATCTACGGCTTCGTCGAGGCGTACCACCACCAGCTGCTCTGGGACAGCCGCCAGGCCCAGCGGGTCTACGACGCCTTCGTCGACGTCTGGGACTGCGAGGAGCTGTGGGTCACCCTCGACCGGCTCAACCTCAACCCGCCCAACGTCCGCAACCGCGACCGCGCCCTCATCGAACCCACCGACCGGGGCTTCGACATCGAGCTGCACTGGGACATCGACACCACCCTCGGCGTGCCGCCGCAGCGCGTGCAGGGCATCATCGCGCTCAACGACACCAGCCCCGAGACCGGCGGCTTCCAGTGCGACCCGGAGCTCTTCCGCCGCTTCGAGGAGTGGAAGCTCGCGCAGCCCGAGGGCCGCGACCCGATCCGCCCCGACCTGGACCGCGCCGAGTTCCCCGTCGTCCGCCCCGACCTGCACCCCGGTGACCTGCTGATCTGGAACGGCCTGCTCGCCCACGGGGTGGCCCGCAACGCCTCCGCGGACGGCGTCCGCGCGGTGCAGTACCTGTCGATGATGCCGGCGCTGGAGGAGCACGCGAAGCTGCGCCGCTCCCGCGTCGAGTCCTGGCGCCACCTGCGCACCCCGCGCTGGAACCGCACCCTCGTCGGCGACCCCGTGCTGCACGAGTCCAAGCGCTATCCGACCGCCGAACTCAGCCCGCTGGGATCCAAGTTGCTCGGACTCACCTCCTGGCACGAGCCCGTCGACGGGGCGGCGGAACCCGCGGCCGCGCCGACCGGGGAGCCCGCGTGCGCCGCGTCTGCCTGACCCTGCCCACCCACCGCGCCTGTACGGGGACGATCGCCGCGGTCGCCGAGGAAGCCGCCTACGGAGCGCGGGAGTTCGGCGTCGAGGTGCATCTGCTGATCCTGGACTCCTCGGCGCCGGCCGACCTCGCCGCCCACCGGGCCGCGGTGGCCGCCCTGCCGCCGGCGCCCGGTGTCGTCGTCCACCACCTCGACGAGGACCGGCAGCGCGCCTTCCTGGAGGAGGTCCTGGCCGCGGCCGGAGCGGCCGGGGCGGACCGGCTGCTCGACCTGATGCTCCCGGACCGGGTGTCGTACGGCGCCTGCACCAACCGCGCCTTCCTGATCGCGGAGGCGCTGGGCTGCGCGTCGGTGCACCGGCGCGACTCCGACAGCCGCTACCAACTCGGCGACGGCGCACCGGTCTTCCCGATCCACCACGAGCTCACCGCGCTCGGCCGGCGGGCGGCGGACGTGGCCGGTGAGGTCACCCGCAGCCGCCTCGACCCCGGCTGCGCGGACCGGACCGTCGTCCTCGCCGGCGCGTCCTTCATCGGCGAGCTCTCCGTGGACGTGGCCGAGCTGCGCGCCCTCGACCCGGAGGCGTACCACGAGGTCGTCGGTCTGTCGGTGCCCGCCGGATACCCCGAGATCTGGCGCCGGAACCTGATCGACGAGGCGTTCCGGGGCGCCGGCGACACGCCCTTCACCACCGATCTCACCACCCTCACCCTGGTCGCCCCGACCCGCGTCGACATGTGCAACGTCGCGCTCGGCCGCGAGGTGTACGGCCGGGTCCCGCTGCCGCCCGCCACCGACACCATCGGCACCGACTACTTCCTGCTCCACCTCGTGCACAAGGCGCGACTGCCCGGCGTCCTGCACAACCGGCACATCGTCAACTACCACACGGACGAGCGCCGTTCGGACGCCGGCTTCCTCGCCTACCAGCTCCGCTTCGCCAAGTACCTGCTCGCCGGCGTCCACCTCGACGCGGTGTACGCGGGCCTCACCGCGGCCGGCGACACGCTCCTCGACCCCGCCGGGCGGCTCCGGCCCGCCGCCGTCGCCGCCCTGGTCCGCGAGAGCACCCGGATCGACCCGGCCGGCAAGGAGGCACGGCTCGACGTCCTGGTCCGCCGCTACCGCTCCCTCGGCGGCCGGTACGCCACCGCCGCCGCGCTCTTCACCGAGCGGCGCGACCGGCTCCTCACCGAGGCCCGCGACGGCATGACGGACTTCGCCCTGCTCGTCGACGCCTGGGGCTCCCTGACCGCGCACGCGAAAGGCACCACCGTGAAGCACCCGCCTCACCCGCCGAGGGCGGCCGGGACCGCACCCGCACCGGCCGTGGCGCCGTGACGACCGCGCACGCCCCGGACGGCGTCACCGGCTCCCGCACCCTCACCGTCCGCTACGCGGGCGGCGGCTCCCGCCGGGGCCCCGTCACCATGGGCCAGGCCAACATGATCCGCTGCATCCTGCGGGACGAGCCCGACAGCATCAACATCCACGACGTGTGGCCGGTCCCCGACGGCACCGGGATGGACCGGGCGCTCGACGCCCTCGCGGCGCTCGCGCTGCGCCACGAGGCCCTGCGCACCACCTTCCCGTACGAGGCCGGGACCGGCGCCGTCCCCGTCGAGCAGGTCGTCGCCGCCGCGGGCTCGTTCACCGTCACCGTCCTCGACCACGACGCGCTCCCCGAGGACCCGGACGCGTACGCGGAGGCGGTGGCCCGCGCGGCCCGGGACACCCGCTTCCGCCTCGATCTCGACTTCCCCCTGCGGCTGCGGATCCTCGCCCGCGCGGGCCGGCCGGTCCGGGTGGCCCTCGCGGCCAGCCACGCCGTCACCGACGGCAGCGCCCTCGGGGTCCTGCGCGACGAATGGCTCGCCCTGCTGGCGGGCGAGGAGCTGCCGCCGGTCACCTCGCTCACCCCGCTGGACCTCGCCGCCGAGGAGCTGAGCCCTGCGGGACGGCGCAAATCGGCCGCCTCCCTGGCCCATTGGGAGCGGATCCTGCGGACCGGTCCGCAGGCGATGTTCGCCGAGGACCACGCCGGCGGCACCGAGACCGACACCCCGGGCCTCACCCTCCGCTCGGCGCGCGGCGCCCGAGCCCTGGCCGCCGCCGCCCGGCGTACCGGCGCGCTGCCCGGCACGGTGCTGCTCACCGCGTGGTGCGTGCTCACCGCGCACCGGGCGGGCCAGTCCGTCTGCGTCGCCGCCGTCCCCACCTCGAACCGCTTCCTGCCGAAGCTCGCCCGCTCGGTCAGCACCCTGTCCCAGGACGCCCTGCTCGACCTCGACGTCCGCGCGCCGTCCTTCGACGCTCTGCTCACGAAGGCGTGGGGCGCGGCGATGAACGCGTACCGGCACAGCCGCTTCGACGCGCTCGACCTGTGGGAGCTGATCGGCCGGGTCACGACCGAACGCGGCAGCCAGTTCGCGCGCGACGCGGTCTTCAACGACATCAGCGCCCTGCCCAGCACCCTCGCCGCCGCGGCGGCCCCTGAGGGAGCCGCGCCGGAGCTCGAACTCGCCTGGAGCGCGGGGCAGTCGCTGCCGACCCGGCTGCTGACCTTCGTGTACGAGACGGAGCCGGAGCTACGCCTCGCCACCTGGGCCGATCCCGCGCTCTTCCCCAGAGCGGCGGCCGAGGAGCTGGTCACCGGTCTGGTGCTGCTCCTGGAGGCCGTCGCCGAGGGCGATCTGCCGCTCGACACGCCCGGTCCGCTGACCGGGGTGACGGGAGTGCGGCCGGTGGCGCGCGGGCCCGAGTGGGTGCGGGTGGACGGCTGCTGGGTCTCCCCCACGGCCGTCGCGGACGCGCTGTCCGACGCGCTGTCCGACCTGTCCGGCCCGCTGTCCGACGCGCCGTCGGGAGCGTCCGGCGGGGCTTCGGGTGGGTGGGCCGTCGAGGTCGTGGTGGAGGCGGAACCCGGCGGCGACACGGGCGGGCAACGGCTGACGGCGTACGTCGGGACCCGCGAACAGCAGTGGGCGGACGCCGACATGACGCCGGACCGGGCGCACGCGGCGCTGATGGCGGTGCTGCCGGGGCGACCGGGCGTGCTGGCTCCGCACCGGTACGTGTTCGTCGAGGGCCCGCCGCGGCAGGACGCCGCGGCGCAGCGGATTCTCAGGGAAGGGACCGGCAGGGGCCGGGATGCCACATGACCACCGATGACACCGCCGCGGCGGACCCGTCCCCGCTGCCCAGCCCGTGGCGGTCGCGGCTCTTCCGGCTCTTCTTCACCGCCCGCAGCGCCTCACTGCTCGCCGACGGCATGCTGATGGTCTCCGTGACCACCTCGGTCCTCGGCGCCGGGTTCGGGGCGACCGGCGTGGGCTACGCGCTCGCCGCCTGGATGGCGCCGATCGTGCTGCTCATCCTCTTCGGCGGAGTGCTCGCCGACCGGTTCACCCCGCAGGTCATGATGGTGGGCGCGGACGCGGTCCGCGTGGTGGCGATGCTCGTCATGGCCGTCCTGTTCGCCGGGGGCGACGTACGGCTCTGGCAGATCATGGCGCTGATGGCGGTGAGCGGCGCGGCGACCGCCATGTTCCAGCCGGGCCTGGCGAGCATCGTGCCGCGGGTCGCGGACGACATCCAGCGGGCCAACGCGCTGCTGCGGATCTCCGAGTCGATGAGCACCCTCATCGGCCCCGGTCTGGCCGGTTTCCTGGTGGCGTACTGGGACCGGGCGGGTTCCTTCGTGGTGATCGCGGTGGCGTACGCGGTCAGCGCGGGCGGCCTGCTGCCGCTGAGGGGTCTCGCCTCCGCCCGGGACAAGGACGACGAGAGCGACGATCCGATGTGGCGACGGCTCGCCACCGGCTGGCACGAGTTCCGCTCGCGCTCCTGGCTGTGGGGCGTGATCTCGCTGTGGGCGGTGTACGGCCTCTTCGTCTTCGGCCCGTCGCTGCCGCTGGGCGCGGCGCTCCTCACCGAGCAGCACGGTGCCACCGGCTACGGCTGGATCGCCTCGGCCGACGGGCTCGGCACGATCATCGGCGGTCTGCTGGGGATGCGGGTCCGTCCGCGACGGCCGCTGGTCGCGGGGGTGTGCGCGATGTTCTTCTTCGCCCTCAACCCGCTGGCGCCGGCCCTCGGCTGGAACTTCTGGCTCACGGCGGTCACGGGCATGGTGGCCGGCTGCGGCTTCGCCTTCTGGGGCGTGATGTGGGCGACGAGCGTGCAGTCCCACATCCCGCTGGCCGTGCTGAGCCGGGTCTCCGCGTACGACATCGCCGGCTCGATCATGGTGATCCCGCTCGGCCGGGCCCTCGCCGGCCCCGTGGCGGAGTCCTTCGGCGCGGACCGGGTCCTGTTGTTCTCCTCCGCGGTGTCGTTCCTGCTGCTGGGCGCGATGCTCTGCGTCCCGGCCATCCGCGGCCTCGGCCGGCGGGACCGGCCGGCGACCGCCGGGGAGAAGGCGACCGCCGCCGTGGAACCCGCGGCGCCGTGAGGGCCGGGCCCGGCCGGGCTTGTCCGGCCGGGCCCGCAGGCGTCACTCCCAGTCGTCCCAGGACGGCTCGGTCTCGTCCTCGCCGAAGAAGAGCGGCTCGTCCTCGGGTGCCGCCGCCGGGGCGGCGGGACGGGCCGCCGGCGCGGCCTTCCGCGCGGCTGCCGGGGCGGGCGCGCCGCCGACCGAGCGGGCGGCCCGCTGGTCGGCCGCCCGCGTCGCCGCGCGGGACGGGGCCGCGGCGGAGGCGGAAGTCGGAGGCTCGTCCGGGCCGGCGTCGCCGGCCGGAGCCGTACCGTCGGCCGGGGCCGTACCGCTCGCGCCACCGGTGCCGCCTTCGGCCGCGAACCCGGCGAGGGCTTCCAGAAGGCTCTCGCCGTACTTGGCGAGCTTGGCCTCGCCGACACCGCCGACCGTGCCGAGCTCGGCGACGCTCGTGGGGAGCGTCGTCGCGACCTCGCGGAGCGTAGCGTCGTGGAAGACGACGTACGCGGGCACGCCCTGCTCACGCGCGGTCGCCGCGCGCCAGGCGCGCAGGGCCTCGAACACGGGCAGGGCGCCGGCGGGCAGGTCGACCGGGACGCGGGACTTCCCGGACCGGCCGCCGCTCTCCTTGCGGGGCGCCGCGGCCTTCGCCGCCTCCTTGCGCATCGGGACCTGACGCCGGCCGCCGAGGACCTCGCCGCTGGCCTCGGTGAGGACGAGGGTGCCGTGGTCGCCCTCCACGGCGAGCAGCCCGAGGGCGAGGAGCTGGCGGACGACCCCCCGCCACTCGGCCGTGCCGAGGTCGGCGCCGATGCCGAAGACGGAGAGGGTGTCGTGGTCGAACTGGATGACCTTGGCGGTCTTCTTGCCCTGGAGGATGTCGATGATCTGGCCGGCGCCGAACTTCTGGCGCCGCTCGCGGGCCAGCCGCCACACGGTGGAGAGCAGTTTCTGCGCGGCGACGGTGCCGTCCCAGGACTCGGCGGGGGCGAGGCAGGCGTCGCAGTTCCCGCAGGGCCCGGACTTCTGGCCGAAGTAGGCGAGCAGGCGGACGCGCCGGCACTCGACGGTCTCGCACAGGGCGAGCATGGCGTCGAGATGGGCGGCGAGACCGCGCCGGTGGTTCTCGTCGCCCTCGGAGCCGTCGATCATCTTGCGCTGCTGGACGACGTCCTGGAGGCCGTAGGCGAGCCAGGCGGTGGCGGGCTCGCCGTCGCGACCCGCGCGGCCGGTCTCCTGGTAGTAGCCCTCGACGGACTTCGGCAGGTCGAGGTGGGCGACGAAGCGGACGTCCGGCTTGTCGATGCCCATGCCGAAGGCGATGGTCGCGACGACCACGACGCCGTCCTCGCGCAGGAACCGCGCCTGGTTCGCGGCGCGGGAGGCCGCGTCCATGCCCGCGTGGTACGGGATCGCGTCGACGCCGTGCTCGGCGAGGAAGGCGGCGGTCTTCTCCACGGACGACCGCGACAGGCAGTAGACGACTCCGGCATCGCCCGCGTGCTCGGCGCGGATGAGGTCGAGGAGCTGCCGGGTCGGGTTGTTCTTGGCGACGATCCGGTACTGGATGTTGGGCCGGTCGAAGCTGGCGACGAAGTGGCGTGCCTCCCCCAGGCCGAGCCGGGTGGCGATCTCGCCGTGGGTGGCCTCGGTGGCGGTGGCGGTCAGCGCGATCCGCGGCACCTTGGGCCAGCGCTCGTGGAGGAGGGAGAGGGCCAGGTAGTCCGGCCGGAAGTCGTGGCCCCACTGGGAGACGCAGTGCGCCTCGTCGATCGCGAAGACGGAGACCGTGCCCCGGTCGAGCAGCCGCTGGGCGCCCTCCGTGCGCAGCCGCTCGGGGGCCAGGTACAGGAGGTCCAGCTCCCCGGCGAGAAACGCCTGCTCGACGGTCTGCCGCTCGTACGGGTCCTGCGTCGAGTTCAGGAAGCCCGCCCGGACGCCGAGGGCGTTGAGCGCGTCCACCTGGTCCTGCATGAGCGCGATCAGCGGGGAGATCACCACACCCGTGCCGGGCCGCACCAGCGCGGGGATCTGGTAGCAGAGCGACTTGCCGCCGCCGGTCGGCATGAGCACGAGGGCGTCACCGCCGGCCACGACATGCTCGATGATCTCCTGCTGCTCGCCGCGGAAGGAGCTGTAGCCGAAGACGCGGTGGAGCACCTCCAAGGCGTCGGAGGATCCGTCGGGGGACTCGTCAGGGGATCCGTCGGGGCTCGGTGCGGAGGAGTCGGAGGAGTCGGAAGAAGCGTCGATGAGGGCCACCCGAAAAGCCTATCCGCCCGGGCACCGCGACCGGGCCGCCCGCCCGAGGCTGTGGACAACTCGTCCGTCCCGGGACCGCCGGGACCGTTCTCCACAGGTAACGGGCCCGCGCCCGGCTCCCGGCCCGTGGGGCACCCGGCGGGGCGTCCGACGGGACAGCGGTCCCGGCCGCCTCGATACTGGGGAGGGACCCCTCCTCCCCGAGAGAGGAACCGGCTCTCATGTCTCAGCGCACCGCGAAGCAGCCTCATGAACCGGCGACCGTGACGGTCAAGGGACGGGACATGCGCCTGCGGACCCTCGCATTCGTCCTGGTCGCCGCGCTCGCCATCTGGTTCATCGCCGCCAACACCGGCTCGGTCACGATCCGGCTCTGGATCCCGACGGTCACGCTCCCGCTCTGGATCGTCCTCACCGTCACGCTCCTCGTCGGCTTCGTCCTCGGCTTCTTCGTCGCCCGCCGCCGCAGTCGGCGCTGACGGGCCCCGCGGCCGGGGCGTGACTCGAGAGTCCCGTCTGCCCCTCCGGGCGGACTGGCGCTCCTCTCGGAACACGCCCTAGGACTCTGCCTGTGCCTGGTCGGATTCACGGGCCAGCAGTGCCAGCAGTCCCGCGATCTCGTGCCCGGCCTCGGCGGGGTGCCGGAAGGGGGCGTCCGGGTTGACCCGGTAGTGGTTGCGGCGGCCGTCCGCGGCCCGGCCCCGGGCCAGGTACCCGGCCTCTTCGAGATCGGCGACGATCGCCTGGACGGTCCGCTCCGTCACCCCGCAGCGCGACGCCACGTCACGCAGACGCACCTCAGGGTCGCGGGCGACGGTGAGCAGGACACGCGCGTGATTGGTGAGGAAGGTCCAGCCGGGCTGACCGTTTCCGTTCGCTCCCATAGAAATCCCCTCCCCCGGATCGCCGTCGATCATGCGTGTCGCGGGTCACGCCGACCGGACCGCGTCACGCCGGACGGCGGACACCCGGGGTGCGGTGCGGGCCTCGGCCGATCCGATCCGATCCGGGCCGGGAGGACCCGGTCGTGGCGACCGGCCCGGCCTCGTCATCGAGCCGGGAGGACCCGCTTGGCGCCGAGCAGGACGCCGTACCGCTCCCGCGCCGCGAAGTCCTCCGGCCACCACACCGCCGGCCGCCCGACCTCCGCGCACAGGTGGAGGACCGCGTCCTCCCCCGCCCGGACGCCCACATGGGCTCCGTAGGCCCGGTCGGTGGCAATGTACAGGAGCAGGTCGAGGGGGCGGAGGTCGGCGAGCGGTACGCGGACGGTGGACTCCGTGTCCTCCCACAGCTCCGAGGAGCGCAGGTCCGGCGGGCGCAGGCCGAAGTGCCGGAGCACCTCGTAGGCGTACAACTGGCAGTTGGCGCCCGGCCCGAGACCCGGCCGGGCGGCCACGGAGGCGGCGCCCGGGAAACGCGAGCCGTCGTAGCGGACGGACCGGAACTCGGCCGGCAGACGGGAAAGGAGTGGCTCCATCCCGCCATCATTCACGGCCACGGGCGAGGGGCGCACCGCCGCCGTGCGCGGGCGGCCGGTTGAACGGCCGCCGCGCGGCGCGAGGGTGCGCCCTCAGGGCCCGGACCGGCGGGCCGGAAAGCCGTGCGACCGGGCCCGGAGCACCACCGCCAGGACGGGGACGAGCAGCGCCAGCAGGGTCCAGGGGAAGGCGCCGCTGCCGACGGTGTCCAGGAGGATGCCACCGATCACGCCGCCCACGGCCATGGCCACGTTCCACAGCGTCACCAGCATGGCCTGCGCCCCGTCGGCCTGGTCTCCGCCCGCCTCGCCCCCGGCCGTCTGGAGCAGCGTGGGCACGCCGCCCCAGCCCAGCCCCCACACCACGGCGGCCAGGTGGACGAAGAGCGCGTGCTCGGCGAGAACGCCGAGCAGCGCCGCCGCCAGTGCCACCAGCAGCGTCGCCGCCACGGTCAGCCCGCGCAGGCGCCGGTGGATGCGGGCGCCCACGACCCAGATGCTCACCAGCGAGGCCGCGCCGAACTCCAGCAGCACCAGATCGGTGCTGCCGCCCATGCCGAGGTCGTCGAGGAACGCGGCCACGTACGCGTACAGGACGGTGTGGGCGAGGACGAAGACCAGCGTCACGAAGAGCACCGCCGGCACGCCCGGAACCTTCAACGCCTTCAGCATGCCGGGGCGTTCGCCGGTTCGCGTGCCGGGACGGTCCGGGACGGCGGCCGCGATCCACCCCAGGAGCACCACGGTCAGCCCGGTCATCGCCAGGAAAGCGGTCCGCCAGTCGGCGACCTCGCCCAGGTACGTCCCCGCCGGCACGCCCAGGGAGAGCGCGACCGGGATGCCGGCCATCGCGACGGCGAGGGCGCGGCCTTCCAGGCGCGCCGGGGCCAGGCGGCGCGCGTAGCCGGCGAGCAGCGCCCAGGCCAGACCGGCCGCCATGCCCGCCACGAACCGGGCGGCCATCGTCAGGCCGTACTCCGAGGAGACGGCCGTCACGGTGTTGGCCAGCGCGAAGCCGGTCATCGAGGCCAACAGCAGCCGCTTGCGCCGCCATCCGGACGTCGCCGCCGTCAGCGGGATCGCCGTCAGCGCGGTGCCGAGGGCGTACACGGTCACGGTCTGTCCGGTCGCCGAGGCGCTGACGCCGAGGTCGGCGCTCATCGCCGGCAGCAGTCCGGCGGGCAGGGTCTCGGTGAGGCTGGTGACGAAGACGGCGGTGGCCAGCGCCAGCAGCGCGAGGAGGGGGAGTTTCCGGGGTTCGTCGGCCGGACCGGTGTCCTCCGCTCGTACGGGTGCCGCCGACGCGACGGCGGTGCCGGCGTCCGATGGGGTGCTCATGGGGTGCTCCAGGTGGATTCGGGGGGTGCCCAGGACGGCACCGCGTCCCTCGGCTTCCGCCGCTGTGCTGTGCCGCGCGTGCTGTCGCGCCGACTGTGGAGGAGCAGGCTGCGGAAACCCTTCGGGAATCCTTCGGGAGTCGTTCGGGAGTCCTTGGGAACCGCTCGCGGGCCCGGCGTCCGCCCCGCTCGCGGGCCCCGCGTCCGCTACCCCGACAGGCGTGCGGAGCCGGGCGGATAAGGTGATCGGCATGCGGTTCGGGGTGCTCGGTCCAGTCGTGGTCGTGGGCGACGAAGGCGAAGAGGTCGCGGTCCCCGAGGCCAAGGTCCGCACCCTGCTCGCCGTGCTGCTCGCCCACGGCGGCGAGACCGTCCCCGCCGACCTCCTCATCGACGCCCTGTGGCCCGCCCGGCTGCCGGGGAACCCGGCCGGCGCCCTCCAGTCGCGGGTCTCGCAGCTGCGCCGGGTCCTGGGCGCGCAGCGTGTGGTGCGCCGCCCTCCCGGCTACCGGCTGGAGCTGGATCCGGACGAGGTCGACGCCTCGCGCTTCCGCGCGCTGGTGGCGCATGCCGCGGCCACACCCGGGCCGGCCGACCGGACCGGCCTGCTCACCGAGGCACTGGGGCTGTGGCGCGGGTCCGCCTACGCCGACGTCGCGGACGCCGGCCCCGTCCGTCCGGCCGCCGCCCGCCTGGACGAGGAGCGGCTGGCCGCGCTGGAGGACCGCGCCCGGGCCCGCCTCGCGGTCGGCGGCGACGCCGCCCTCGTCGCGGAACTGGCCGAGCTCGCGGCGGCGCACCCGCTCCGCGAGCGGCTCCACGCCCTTCACCTGCGCGCCCTGTACGCCGCCGGGCGCCAGGGCGAAGCACTCGCCGGGTACGAGTCCCTGCGCGCCCGCCTCGCCGAGGAGCTGGGCGTCGACCCCGGTCCCGAGCTGTCCGCCCTGCACGGCGCGCTGCTCCGCCACGCCCCCGAACTGTCCGCCCCCGTCGCGCCGCCGCGTACCCACGCCCTCCCCGCACCCGCACCCGCACCCGCACCCGCCCCCGCCGAACACCCCCGCACACCCCCCGCCGTCCTCCCCGCGCCGCTCACCCCCCTGATCGGCCGCGACGCGCTCCTCGCCCATGTCCGGCAGGCCCTCGGCACCGCGCGGCTGGTGACGCTCACCGGGGCCGGCGGGGTCGGGAAGACGCGGGTCGCCGTCGCGGCGGCGCGGGTGTCGGTTCCCGGCGCGTGGCTGGTCGAGTTCGCCGGGGTGCGGCCCCGCTCCGCCGACGACCTGGCCCAGATCGTCGCCACCGTGCTCGGCCTGCGGGACGACGCCCGTGGTGCGGGGCCGGACGGTGCCGCGCCCACCCCGCTCGGGCGGCTGGCCGCCGCGCTGCGCGACCGGCAGGGGCTGCTCGTGCTGGACAACTGCGAGCACGTCGTGGACGCCGCCGCCGAACTCGCCGCGCGGCTGCTCACGGCCGCCCCCGGGCTGCGGGTGCTCGCCACCAGCCAGGAGCCTCTGGGACTGAACGGCGAGACGGTCGTCGTCGTCGAACCGCTCGCCGCCGGCGACGCGGTCCGGCTCTTCACCGAGCGGGCCGCCGCCTCCGCCCCCGGCTTCCCCGCCGATCCGGCCGCGCTCACCCCGGACGACCGCGCGCGCGTCGAGGAGGTCTGCCGGCGGCTCGACGGCATCCCGCTCGCCCTGGAGCTGGCCGCCACCCGCGTCCGCGCACTGGGCGTACGGGAGCTGGCGGCCCGGCTCCACGACCGCTTCCGGCTCCTGGCCGGCGGGGGGCGCGGCGCTCCCGCCCGCCAGCGGACCCTGCGCGCGGTGATCGACTGGAGCTGGGAGCTGCTCTCCCCGCCCGAGCGGCTGGTGCTGAGTCGCCTCGCGGTGTTCGGTGACGGCTGCGACCTGGCGGCGGTCACCGCCGTCGCCGGCGGCGACGGGGTGGCCGGGACGGACGTGTGGGAACTGGTGACCCGGCTCGTCGACCGTTCCCTGGTGACGGTGACGACCGCTCCGTCGGGTCCTCGCTACGGCCTGCTGGAGTCCGTCGCCGCCTACGCCCTGGAACGACTCGCCGAGGACGGCGCCCCCGACTCCGTACGCGCCCGTCACCTCGCCCACTACCTGGCACTGGCCGAACGCGCCGAGCCCGCCCTCCGGGGCCCGGACCAGCGCGACACGCTCGACCGTCTCGACACCGAGGCCGGCAACCTGCGCACCGCCCTCGACACGGCCCTGCGGCCGCCCTCCGGGGGCGCGGACGCGGCCCGGCTGGCCGGCTCGCTGGTCTGGTGGTGGCTGCTGCGCGGGCGCCTCACCGAGGCCCGGCGCACCCTGCGCGCGGTCCTCGACGTCCACCCGGACGCGACGACCGGGGTTCCGCATCGCGCGTTCTGCCTCCTGACCGAGGGCCGGGGGGCCGGACGGTCCTCCGCCCCGGGCGAGGACCTCGTCCCCGGCCGGGACACGTCCGCCGGGCTCCGCGCCCGATGGCTCTGCGCGTACGGCCTCTTCAGCGCGGGCTCGCCGGAAGAGGCCGAAGAGGTCAACTCCCTTGCCCTGGAGGGGTTCGAGGCGTCCGGTGACGCCTGGGGGACGGCCGCCGCCCTGAGTCTGCGCGCCCGGCTCGCCCTGGACCGGGGCGACCTCGCGGGTGTCGAACGCGACGGCAGGCGGAGCGCCCGGCTCTTCCGTGAGCTGGGCGACCGCTGGGGCGAGCTGCAGACCGTGCCGCCGCTGGCCACCCTCGCCGAGGTCAGGGGCGATTACGCGGAGGCCGGCCGCCGGCAGCGCGAGGGCCTGCGCATCGCCCGCGCGCTCGGGCTCACCGCCGAGGTGTCCGCTCGGCTCTCGGGCCTCGGCCGGCTCGCGCTCCTCGACCGCGACGGGGACAGGGCCCGCGCCCTGCACGGGCAGGCCCTCGCGATCGCCGCCGAGCAGGGGTACGCGTACGCCGAGATCCACGCCCGGATGGGGCTCGCGCTCGGCGCCCGCAGATCCGGTGACCTCACCGCCGCCGAGGACCAACTGGCGCGACTTCAGGACCGGTTCGCCCAGGCGTCCTCTCCCGCGGGAGAGCATCTGCGCCATGCCGAACTCGGCTTCCTCGCGGAGCTCCGGGGCCGCCCCGACGAGGCGGCCCGGCACCATCTGCGCGCGCTGGCGGTGGCCCGTACCCTCGGCGAACCCCGTGCGCTGGCCCTCTGCCTGGAGGGGCTGGCGGGCGCCCTCGCCCCCGGCAGCCCCGCCGGGGCGGCCGCCCTCCTCGGTGCCGCGGACGCCGAACGCCGGGGCGTCGGAGCCCCGTTGCCCGCCGCCGAGCGCGGCGACGTCGACCGGATCACCGGCATCCTGCGGGCGGCTCTCGGGGCGGCGGAGTTCACCGCCGCGTTCGCCCGCGGGGCACGCGAGGGCGGCGGGACGACCCTCGTCCGCCTCCGGGTCGAACTCGCCGCCCTCGCGGAATAGCGTCCCTTCCGGCACAGCGCCCACAGGAGTCACAGAGGCTTCCCCCGGAACCCTTCCGTGACATTTTCACAGCGGGGTCACCCTCTGATGTCCAGTGGGTTCGCACGCCTTTCCAGCGGCGTCGGGCCCGCCCTAAGATTGCTCCGCGTGCCGGTCGCCCCACGGCGTGCGGGACAGGAATCGACAACCGTCCGCCGGTTCGCAATTCGTCATCGGATCCGTGACCAATGGAATTGGGTGACCATGCCTCCTCGGCTCGTCGGCCATCAAGGCTCTCTGACCGGACAGCAGTTCCCGATCGGCACCTCACCGCTGACCCTGGGTCGCAAGGGCGACAACAGCATCGTGATCCTCGGCGAGAACGTCTCCCGCTTTCACGCGGAAGTGCGCCGGGAGAACCACGGATTCGTCCTGTACGACAGCGGCAGCAGCAACGGAACGCACGTCAACGGGACGCGGGTGACCTCGCACGAGTTGCAGCCCGGGGACCTCATCGAGATCGGCACCGAGACGTTCCGCTTCGAGGCGGCCGACGCCATGGAGACCATCCTCGACCTGTCCGTGCTGCGTCCGCTCGGCGTGTCCTCACAGGCGACCCTGGCGGCCGGACCGGTGCTGGACGTCACGGTCTCCGGCGGCGGCCCGGTCGGCCTGGGTTTCGCCCTGCTCCTCGAACACCTCATGGGGCACCGCGTCACCATCACCGTGTACGACGGCCGCTGGACCCGGGACGGGACGCGGGTCGTGTGGAAGGGCGAGGACCAGGGCAACGTCCGCCGGCAACAGGTCGTCACGGTGCAGAGCCGCCAGTACCTGAACCTCCCCGAGGAGGTGCAGGAACGCCTCTTCCGCGACAGCGCCGCGTTCACCGAGATGTGGCCGGTCGGGCCCGATTCGATCCTCGGCCGCAGCCCGAGAAACCTCCGGATCGCCTATATCGAGGACACGCTCCTCGCCCTGGCCAACGAGAAACCGGACCGCATCCGCCTCGTCCCCGAAGCTTTCGACCCGGCCGAGCACCAGAATTCCGAAGCGAAGAACCATGTCCTCGCCATTTGCGAAGGAGGACGCTCACGGACCCGGGAGCATTTCGCGGACAAGTTCGGGAACGCCGACAAGTCCATCTATTCGCTGCACGGCCGGCACGTGCAGGACGTCGTCCTCGGACTGCGCGTCAAGTCGGCCCTGAGCGACCCCATGACGGTCCTGCTGACCGTCGCCCAGAACCGGTTCCTCCTCAACGCCCTGCGCGGCGAGGGCTTCCTCAACATGCGGCTCACCGATGCCGAGGCCGCGGAAGTGGTCGGCATCGATCCGGTCCGGCACGTCTTCGAGGACTGCATCGCCTCACGGCCGTGCGTCATGGGGCGCGACGACCACGGCGACTTCCAGTGCTCGACGCACAGCACCCTCTTCCTGCCCGCCATGGTCAGGGGCTCGGCCCTGTGGAAGCGGGTGCGGGAGGGCCTCGCGCTGTTCGGCGTCGCCGAGGACGACCTGAGCGCCGTCACCGCCTTCCGGCTCGACATGGTGCAGCGCCCGAGGTTCACCACCCGCCTGTACTCGGCCACGCCGACCTCGCCGGGGACGTACGGCTTCCTGCTCGGGGACGCCGCCAACGCCATCCACTTCTGGCCGGGCCGGGGGCTCAACAGCGGTCTGGGCTCGGCGATCTCGCTGGCCCGGTCCCTCAACGGGGCCTGGACGGGCCGCCCCTTCCGCGACGCCGACTTCGCCCGCCACGAGGCGGCGATGTCCATGCTCCAGTACCGCCACAAGAGCCGCGCCTGGAACACGATGATCACCACCGACGAGCACGGCGTCAGCCGCCCGATCAAGGAGAAGATCGCCCAGAGCATCGAGGAGCACGAGGGGAAGGACCTCGACAGGGGCGCCGACATCGACGCCCTGATGGAACGGCTGCGGTCGATCCGCGGCCGGCTCGCCTCCCGCCTGCCCGGCATGCCCGACGACCCGACCCTCCGGAGCCACCTGGAGACCCTCGGCGCCTCGACGCTGCGCACGCTGTGGGAGAGCGGTGCCTGGGACACCCTGATCGTCGGCGGCGAAGAGGTGGACATCGACATCTTCTACCGGCAGGACGCTCCGCCCGCCGCCGCTCCGGCCAGGACCCCCGCCGCGCCGTAGGGCGGGGGCGAGCCACCCGGCCGCGGCCTCCCCCCTGGAGACCGCGGCCTCCTTCCCGCGTTGTCAGTGGGAGCGCATAGCGTCTTCCCCATACCGCAGTTCGGGGGCGTGGGCCCCCTGTTTCGGGCTGCGTGGACACGTCGGTTCAGGTGGAGGGGCGCGGCTCATGGTGTGGCTGGATGCGGGTGAGGGGTACGAGGTCACCCTCGACGACGGCGGGCGGGTGGTCGCCCGCCGTTCCGGGGGGCGGGTGCTGAAAACGGTGCCGAAGGCCCTGCGGGACGACCCGGGGGTGGACAGGCTGAAGCAGCTGTCCGAGTGGCTGGACCGGCACGCGGACGCGTGCGTGGCGCAGGTGGACGCCTGGATGGTGTCCTCGCTGCCGGTGCCCACGGCGCTGATCGCGCGGGTCTGGCCGGACGAGGCGTGGCGGGCCGCGCTGCGCGACATGGCCGTGGTCGGGGACGACCCGGACGAGGTCGGCTTCCTGCGGGACGTCTCCGAGGACGGCGGGCTGAAGGTCGTCGACCTGGACGGCGAGACGGTGCGGATGGCGCCGCGCACGGTGACCCTGCCGCACCCGGTGCTCCTCCCCGACCTGGAGGACGTCCGCGAGTTCGCGGCCGAACTGGGCATCACCCAGCGCGTGGAGCAGATCCACCGCGCGACCTGGACCCGCCCGGAGACCCTCGCGGCGAACGCGACGGAGGTGCGGGACTACGTGGGCGGCAAGTTCACCTCGCGGTTCGGGCTCGCGGCGCGGGCCACCGGACTCGGCTACCGGGTCTCCGGCGGGTACGCGACGAGCAAGGTGCGCGACGGGGGCCGGAGCACCGAGGCGTCGGTGTGGATCGGCGAGCCGTACTGGGACGGGGAGTCGGAGACCGGCGGGCTGAGCTGGCACGACGAGGACGGCCGCGCGATGCGGCTCGACGGGGTCGGGCCGGTGGCCTGGTCCGAGGGGATGCGCATGGCCGCGGCGCTCTACGCCGGCCGCACGATCGAAGAGGGTGGGAACGCGTGACCGGCACGACCGCGACGAACGACATCGAGCTGCTGAACGCCGGGGCCGTCCTCCCGGCGGACACGGTGGGGGCGGGCCCCTCCGCCGTGGAGCTGACCGCCCGGACCTACCGGCACCCCGTGTTCGGGGACGACCGGGTCGTGGTGCGGCTGACGGCCGCCGAACTCGGCGCCGCCGAGGACCTGGCCGCGGGCTTCCTCGGACTCGAACCGGCCGCGGAGCCGGCCGTGGTCGGACTCGGCCGGCGCCAGGAGCTGGGCTTCCCGGAGTGGGTGCTGGTGCACCACCCCGAGGACGGGCACCACGCGCTCGCCGTCGTGCCCGAGCTGGACCGGCTCGCGCGGCAGGCGAAGAGCAAGCCGAAGGCGGCGCTCGACGCCTGCCTCGAACTCGCGGGGCGGCTCGCCTCCTCCGTGCCGCACTTCCTGCCCGTCTTCTTCGAGCAGGCCGCCCGGGTCTTCCTGGCGGTGGAGAACACCACGTACGCGGGGCAGCTGTTCGGCCGCGCCCGCACCAGCGAGGCGCAGCACGGCCTGCCCGTGGACGAGGACCGGCTGGACGCCGTGTTCCTGGAGTTCGCGCTCGCCGGGGCGCTGCCCGTGAAGGTACTGTCCGGGTACGGCAAGGAGCTGTCCGCGCGGCTGGCGCCCCAGGAGGCGTACGAGCGGTTCCGGCGGCTGTGCGTGCGCCGCACGGCGGGCGGGCTCGCGCCGTCCGCGCAGGCCGCGACCGAGCTGCGGCGGCTCGCCCGGGCCGCCGGGCTGTCCGCCGGGGAGGCCGAGCAGGACCACCTCGCGGAGCTGCTGCCCCTGCCGGCCACGCTGCGGGCGGCGACGGGCTGGTGGAAGGCGCACCGCGCGCCGCTCGTCGCGCTGGCCCGGCGGGTGCCCGGGACGCGGGGCACGCTGCTGACGCTCGCCCCCTCGTCGGACGACGGCGCCCTGAGCGAGCTGTGGCTCGACATCCTCACGGAGTCCGGCGCCGACACCGGCCTGGTCGACGCGGGGCTGCCCGCCGAGGAGCAGTGCGCCGACGGGGCGGCCGGCTGGCTGGAGCGGTTCCACGCCGCCCGGCACAGCGGCTGGGGCCGGCGGCCCACGCCGACGCCGCTGCTCGACCTGGTCGAGCGCGCGGCGGGACGGATCCGCGCCGATCTCGCGGCCCGGCCCGAGGGCCGCCGCGAGCTGCGGATCGGTCTGGAGGACACCAACCTGCTGGACCTGCTGCTCGCCCTGGACGTCCCGGTCCGCGCCCCCGAGCGGGACGAGCGACGGCACGGCGTCGCCCTGGACCTGACGGACTGGCACCAGTCGGAGCGTCCCCGGGACCTGGCGGCGCTCGCCGCCGACCCGCGCTTCCACCGCCCGTTCGACCGGGGGGCGAACGCCTTCAACGGCGGCGGTCACGGCGAGGACGTCCTGCGCCGGCTGGCCGCGTCCGAGGGCGGCCGGGTGCTGCTCGCCCGCTGGACCCGGGAGGTCGCCCGCTCGTCCGTCGCGGCCGGACTGCCCGGCCTGCCGGCCGCCCTCTCCACCCTGGCGTGGCTCCCCGCCGAGGCTCTCGCGCTCGCCCCCGAGGAGGTGGCCGCCGCGGCGGGCGCCGACCTCGGCGAGACGCTGGCCCGCACGCTCCGCGGCGGCCTGTGGGAGGAGTTCCACTGGCCGGAGTGGGAGCGGGCGGTGGCGGAGCTGGCACCTGCCTCCTCCGACCCGTCCGACCTGACCGTCGTCGAGGCGTGGCCGCACCTGATCGTGGCGAACGCCTCCCAGGCCCGGGTCATCGGCGCCGACGCCACCCTCCTCGTCCACGACCTGCGCATCCCGACGGCGTCCGCGTCCTCGATCCGCAGCCACGGCTTCCACTACGTGGACGGCGCACTGCTCGTGTTCTGGACCGAGTACGGCAACAACCCCCCGCGCGGCTACTGGCACACGGCCCCCGACCGGGTGTTCACGCTCGAAGGGAACGTCAACACGTGGTCGCTCCGCTCCGGGCGGGCCAGCCTGGAGCTGCCGGGCGGCGGGCGCACCACCGGCCGCGGCGTGCTGCACGCCGGCGACACCCGGCTCCCCGCGGAGGTCCCCGTCATCTCGGACGGGACGTCCTACTGGGCGTACGAGAACCGCGACGGGCAGGACGAGAGCGGCTGGGTCGAGTACGACCCCGTCGAGGGCACCTCCGGGCGCCGCTCGCAGCCCGGCTTCCTCGCCGACGCGCTGCGGCCGCACGCCCCTGGCGCACGCCTGGGCGACTTCTCCTCCTGGCTGCGGCCCGCGCCGACGGTCGAGGACTCCGCCGTGGGCGCGCCCGTCCACGGCCTCCTCGGCTGGCGCGTGGTGCGGCTGCCGGAGAACGGCTGGCACGCGGGTGACCTCGCCGGCCGCGAGGTCGTGCTGCCGGAGGGGTCCGACATGCCGCTCGCGGCGCTCACCTTCCCCGGCGACGCCCGCCCGCGCGCGCTGACCCGTGAGTGGCGGACCCTGTCGCTCACCGACCCGGAAGGCGTCGTCACGGCGACGTGCGAGGGCGGCCGGGGCGAGCTGTTCCGGACCGCGACGTCGCTGCTCCCGCCGCTGGACTTCCTGTACGCGCTCCGCACCCGCGACCCGCGCGGTTCGGCCGTGCTGCGCGCCGCCGACGCCGAGACCGCCGGTGCGCTCCTGAAGGGCGCCGTCGCCGCGGAGCGCGCGGAGGACGTCACGGTCCTCGTCGGCACCGTGCTGCCCGGGCTCTCGCCCGAGCTCGCCGCCGGGGTGACGAAGGTGCTGCGCTTCGCGGTGCGGCAGCAGAAGGCGCTGGACGCGGTCGCCGCCCGGCTCGACCCGGCGGACGAGCCGGTCGCGTCGCGGGTCGCGGGTCCGGCCGACCGGATCCTCTCCCAGGCGCTCAACGGCGTGGTGGCGTCCGGCTACTCCCGGTGGGGCGCCGACTCGGACGTGACCCACCACTACCTGGAGCAGCTGGCCGCCGTCCGCGCCGCCACGGACGCGCCGGCCGTCCCCGGCCGCCTCCACTTCGACCTGCCGACGCTGCCGTGGTCCGGGCTGCCCTTCACCCCGCTCCTCGACACGCCGGCCGTGCTCGCCTACCGGGCGGTCGCGCCCTGCACCGAGCCGGCGCGCCGCGACGCGCTGCTCGGCGTCCTCGGCCGGGCCGACGCCCTCGGTCTGCTGTCGGCCGCCGGATCCGCCGGCCACTGGCGCCGCGTCCTGCTGCACCTGACCGACCAGCACCTGACCGCCCCCGACGGCCAGGACCGGAACGTCTCGCACCGCAGCGTGGTCCCGCTGGGCGGCGGCGCGGCCCTCGGCTTCACCGAGCGCAGCGACAGCGTGCCCGGCGGGCGGGACCTCGGCGCCCTGCTGTACGACCCGAGCGGCCGGTTCGAGGTGCCAGGCCCGTACACGGTGCGCGCCTGCGTGCCCGTCGGCGACCCCGAGCGGGCCGCGGGCTGGGCGTCCGCCTTCCTCCGGGAGGCGGAGGCCCGGGGCGGCGCAGCGCCGTTCCTGCCCGCCGCCGCCGAGGAGTTCGGCCGGCTCACCGGCGCCTCCCGGGCGCTCGCCGGGCTCGTTCTCGCCGGCATGCCGGAGATCGACAGCCACGAGAACAACTTCCTGCCCCTGGAGCTGCGCAAGACCCTCGGTGTGAAGGTCGTCGAGGCCGCCCACGCCCGGAACGAGCTGCGGGCCCTCCCGGTCGAGGTGCGCCAGGCGGTCGTGTCGGCGCTGCTGCCGGACGACCCGGCGCGCCTGTGGACCGAAGGCCCGGACGTGGCGGCCGCGGCCGAGGTGTGGAACGCGCGCGTGGGCCGCCGGGCGCAGGTGCCGGACTGGCTGACGGCCGAGGCGGCCCGTGCGGTGCGGGGCGGCTGGCCGGCTCCCCGGGCGCTCGCCGGGCTGCTCGATCCGGCGAACTCGCCCGAGCTGGGCGTGGACGTGGCCTGGCACATCAGCAACGACAAGCCCGCGCCGGTCGTTCCGGTGGAGGCGCCGTTCACCGGAGCCGTACTGACGGGCGCCGTCGGCCTGATGGGGTGGCTGGCGCACCGGCTCCCGGCGGGCGATCCGCTGCGGGCGGCGCTGCCCGGCGCGCTGACGGCGGTGCGGCAGCGGCTCGCCTCGCCTGACCTGCTCGTCGCCGTCGGGCACTACACGAGCCTGGCGGAGTTCCGGAAGGTGGCGGGCGCGCCGACGGAGACCGCGCCGGACCACGAGCGGTACGGGGCGGTGCTCATGGCCACGTACGACGGGCAGCCGCTGCCCGCGCTGCGGACGGCGCTGCTCGACTCGACCGGCGCCGACCCGTATCTGCCGGCCCTGCGCGGAGAGGACCAGCGGCCGACGTCGGTCGAGGCGGCGCTGCGCCTCTGCCACGACCCGGCGTTCGCGCGGCTGCTGGCCGATCCGGGCGCGCCTGCGGCGGGCGGGGCGGCGGACGACGGCACATGGTGGCCGCAGGATCCCTCGCGGTCGGTGCCCTCGCTCGTCGCGGAGGCCGCGGCGGCGCACGGCCTGGGGGCCGACGCGGCGACGCTGTACCTGATGCTGCTCGCGCTGCCCGACCCGACCGACCGGAACACGGCCCGCTGGACGGGGTGGAAGCCGGCGCGTCTGAAGGCGGCGCGGGCCGAGCTCGCGGCCACCGATCTGGTGGTCTCCGCCGTCCGGGCCCGCGCCGGACGCTCGCTGTTCCTGCCGGGGGCGTGGGCGGAGCAGTCCGCGCCGGTGCCGCCGGTCGAGCAGTGGAAGTCCGCCCTGTACGGCCTCCCGGCGGGCGGCCGTCCCGTCCTGGGCGTGCTGGTGCCGGCGGAACCGGTCGCCGAGCTGTACGCGCGCGCGTGGCGGCGCATCGTCGACGGCGACCTGCCGCGCTTCGAGGAGCTGAAGGTGAAGCGCACCCGCCGGCGGCGCTGACCGCCGCGCCGCACGGGGCCGCGGATCCGCCCTTCCCCCGCCCGGTGGGGGCGGATCCGCGGGCCCGGCACCGGAGCGCGCCCCGTCGCCGGGAGCTCCACCGGCTCCCGGCGGCACCCCCCGCGGGGCCCGTCCCCGCCCCCGTACCCGATCATCATGGCGATCACGGGCACGCCCGTGGCCGTCCCGCCGACCCGACGCAGGACCGTCCCGAAGGAACCGCGCATGACCGTCACCGAACACTCCGCCCCCGCCCGGCAGGTCCGGCCCGCCGAGGAGCGGCACGCGGCCGAACTCGCCTTCCTCGCCGCGCAGGATCCGGGCCCGCGTCCGCCCGGCTGGCTGCTCACCCCGCGCGCCGTCGTCACGTTCGTGTGCGGCAGCGGAGGCGTCGAGCTGGCGCTGCCCGAGAAGCGCGACGGCCTGCCGGCGAAGCTGGCGATCGGCCCGAAGTTCGTCGGCGAGCGGGCGCTGGTGGAGCGGTGCGTCGTCACGCTCGCCGGTGAGCGGGGTCTGCTGCTGACCGGCGAGCCCGGCACCGCCAAGTCGATGCTGTCCGAACTCCTCGCCGCCGCCGTGTGCGGGACGAGCGCCCTCACGGTCCAGGGCACCGCCGGTACGACCGAGGACGCCTTCCGGTACGGCTGGAACTACGCGCTCCTGCTCGCCCAGGGCCCCACCCCGCAGGCGCTGGTCGACTCCCCCGTCCTGTCCGCCATGCGCACGGGCCGGGTGGTGCGCGTCGAGGAGATCACCCGCTGTCTGCCCGAGGTGCAGGACGCCCTGGTGTCGCTCCTGTCGGACCGGCGCGTCACCGTCCCCGAACTGACCGCCACCGAGGACGCCGTGGTGAGCGCCGCACCGGGCTTCACGGTCATCGCGACGGCCAACCTCAGGGACCGTGGCGTCTCCGAGATGTCGGCCGCGCTCAAGCGCCGCTTCAACTTCGAGACCGTGGACCCGATCGCGGACGCCGACGCGGAGGCGCTGCTGATCCGGCGTCAGGCCGTCGCCGCGGTGCGGCGGGCCGGGGCGGAGTTCGGCGTCGACGACGCCGTCCTGGACGCCCTCGTCACCGTCTTCCGCGATCTGCGCTCGGGCCGGTCCACCGAGGGCTGGGACGTGGAGCGGCCCGGCACGGTCATGTCCACGGCCGAGGCGGTGCAGGTGGCGGCCTCGCTGGGGCTCTCCGCGGCGTACCTGCCCGGCGGCGACGTGCTCGATCTGCTCCCCGGGCACCTCCTGGGGGTCGTCCGCAAGGACGACCCGGCCGACCACGCCCGGCTGCTCGGCTACTGGGACGGGCCCGTCCGCCGCCGGGCGGAGACCGGCTCGGCCATGTGGCGCCGGCTCTGGGACCTGCGCGGGAGCCTGCGTTGACGATCCCCGACCCCCGGGCGGCCGTCGACGCGCTGGCCGCGTCGCGCACGCCCTACCTGCTGGGGGTGCGCCACCACAGCCCGGCCCTGGCCGCCGTGGTGCCCGCGCTCCTGGACGCGGCGGACGCCGAGGTGGTCTGCGTCGAGCTGCCCGCCGACTTCCAGCCGTGGCTGGAGCACCTCGCCGATCCCGAGACCGTCGCGCCGGTCGCGCTGGCCGGGGCGGGCGAGGGCGGACGGCTGTCGTTCTACCCGTTCGCGGACTTCTCGCCGGAGCTTGCGGCGGTGCGGTGGGCCCGTGCCAGGGGCGCCGAGGTCGTCTGCTGCGACCTGCCGCTCGGCGACCCGGGCTGGACCGCGGAGGCGACCGCGCCCGGGGCGCCCGAGACGCCCGAGGATTCCGCGGCGCCCGGGACTTCCGGGGCGGCGGCGACCGCCCCCGGGCGGCGTCTCTTCGCCGACGCGCTGACCGCCGCCGGTACCGGTCGGGACGGTGACGACGTGTGGGACCGCGCCGTCGAGGTGCTGGCCCCCGGATGCGCGCCCGAGGCGGTGCGGCGGGCGGCGCTCGGCGTGGGCTGGGCGCTGCGCTCCGACGCGGCCGTGCCCGCCACCGACCTGGCGCGCGAGGCCCGGATGCGCGCGGTCGTCGCGCGGGCCGCGGCGGGCGGGCGCCGGGTGGCGGCCGTGATCGGCGCCTTCCACGCGCCCGCGCTCGCCGGGGAGGCCGCGGCGGGCCCGGACTCCGGCGGTACGGAACCGGGCGACACGGACTCTGGCGGTGCGGAACCGGGGGACACGGACTCCCGTCGTACGGATTCCGGCGGTACGGACTCCGGCGGTACGGACTCCCGTCGTGCGGACCGCGTCGGCGCGGAGGGGCAGGCGGGGGGCGCGGCGCTCGGGACCGCCGTCACCTCCTTCGTCCCGTACTCCTTCGATCTGCTCGACTCCCGTTCCGGATATCCGGCCGGTATCCGCGATCCGCGCTGGCAGCAGGCCGTGTTCGAGGCGGGCGGCGCACCGGAGCGGCTGCGGGAGGCGTCCGCCGCCGCGCTGACGGGGCTGTGCCGCGAGCTGCGCCGCGCGGGGCACACCGCGGGGACGGGCGAGGCGACCGAGGCGCTGCGGCTCGCCTGCGACCTCGCGGCCCTTCGTGGGCTGCCGGCGCCCGGCCGGAGCGAGCTCCTCGAAGCCGTGACCACCGTGCTCGGCCAGGGAGAACCCCTCGGCCGGGGCCGGGCGTTGGCCCGCGCTCTGGAGGCCGTGTTCGTCGGCACCGTACGCGGCCGGCTCACCCCGCACGCGCCCCGGTCCGGCCTGGGCCCGTCCGTCGAGGACGAGCTGGCCCGGCTCCGGCTGCCGCGCCCCGACGACCCCGAGCCGCGCGAAGTCCGCCTCGACCCCCTGCGGTCGCCGCTCGACGCCCGCCGCGAGGTGCTGCTCCAGCGGCTGCTGGTGATCGGCGCGTCGTACGGGGAGCCGGTCGCCGTCGCGGCGACCGGGGACGGTACGGCGCTGGGCACCAAGTGGCGTCTCACGTGGACGCCTTCGGTGCCCGCCCGGCTCGACCTGGCCGGGGTGCGCGGCGTGACCGCCGCGCAGGCGGCGGCGGGCACACTGGGCGAGACCGCCCGGCGCGAGGCCGCCGAGGGCGGCCCGACGCCCGCCCAGGTCCTCGCCGGACTGACCGCCGCCGCCCGCTGCGATCTGCCCGAGCTGGTCGGGGAGCGGCTGGCGGAGGCCGCGGTGGTGCTGCCCGGGACGGCGGCCCTCCCCGAACTCCTCGACGCCCTCGACCTGCTGGAGGGACTGCGGCGCGGCCACTATCCCGGCACCACCCCGGAGGCACGCGAGGCGGCGGGCGTCCTCTCCGGCGAGCTCCTCGACGCCGCCGTCCGCGCCCTGCCCGGCCTCGCCGGGAGCGACTCCCGCGCCGACGCGACCGCCCTGGTCGCGCTGGCCGACCGGGCGGCCGCGCGGCAGCTCGGTCTCCGCATGGACCGGGCCCTGGCCGAACTCGCCGCCGACGGCTCACCGCTCGTCCAGGGCGCCGCCCTCGCGGTCCGTGTCCTGGTGGACCTCGATCCGGCCGCCGGTCTCGGCGAGCGGGCGGCGGGCTGGATCGACGCCGCCACGGAGCCCGGCACGCGTCGGGCGCTGATGAAGCGGCTCGCCGGTCTGCTCACCGCGGCGGGACCACTCCTCCAGGTGTCCCCGGACGCCCTCGGGCCGCTCCTCGACCGGATCGACACCCTGGCCGACCAGGAGTTCCTCGACCGCCTGCCGGCGC
Organism: Streptomyces sp. NPDC004435; assembly: GCF_042873895.1. Taxonomy (NCBI): domain Bacteria; kingdom Bacillati; phylum Actinomycetota; class Actinomycetes; order Kitasatosporales; family Streptomycetaceae; genus Streptomyces; species Streptomyces sp. NPDC004435. The sequence continues at coordinate 67,346 of NZ_JBIAMB010000015.1, forward strand.
TGCGGGGCGGATTCGACGCGCTGTCGCCGGCCGCGCGCGAGCGGCTGCTCGCCTCGGTGACGGAACGGCTCGGCGACCGTCTCGACCTCGCCCTGGACGCCCCGCCCGAACTGCTCGCCCTGTGGGCGGCGGCCGACGCGGCGGGCCTGGCGGCCCTGAAGACACTGGCCCTGCCCGGCCAGGAACCGCCACGCGCGGCCGAGACCGGGGAGGGCGCCGGTGCGGAGCCCGTACGAACCGCTCCCGCGGCCGGGGCGGGGGCGCCGGTCCCGCCGGTGCCCGAGCACGGCATCGCGACGGCGGACCGGTGGCGGCTGCTGCTCGGCCGACACAAGGACCGGCTGAACGGCCGGGCCCGGCGCTACGCGCACGCGCTGGACGAGCTGTACGGGCACGGCCGCGGCGAGGGCTCCGACGCGCTCGACGGCGGGGCGTCCGGGGCGGGCGGCGGGCAGGAGGCGTCGTTCCCGACCGCGCGTGAGTGGGCGGACGAGCTGGAGGCGCTGTTCGGGGCCGACGTCCGCGAGGAGGTCCTCGCGGACGCCGCCGACGCGGGCCGGTCCGATGTGCTGACCCAGCTCGACCCGGCCGCGGTCCGCCCGTCGGTCGAACTGCTCTCCTCGGTCCTGTCGCTGGCCGGCGGCATGCCCGAGTCCCAGGTGGCCCGCCTGCGCCCGCTGGTCAAGCGGCTCGTCGACGAGCTGACGAAGGAGCTGGCCACCCGGGTGCGTCCGGCGCTCTCCGGGCTGTCCTCGCCCCGTCCGACCCGCCGCCCCGGCGGACGGCTCGACCTCGCCCGCACCCTGCGGGCCAATCTGGCGCACACCCGGCGGCTGGACGACGGGCGGGTGGTCGTGGTGCCCGAGCGCCCGGTGTTCGGCACCCGCGCGGGCAAGGAGGCGGACTGGCGGCTGATCCTCGTGGTCGACGTGTCCGGCTCGATGGAGGCGTCCGTCGTCTGGTCGGCGCTGACGGCCGCGGTGCTGGGCGGCGTACCGACGCTGTCCACGCACTTCCTGGCGTTCTCGACGCAGGTGGTCGATCTGACCGACCGCGTGGAGGACCCGCTGTCGCTGCTCCTGGAGGTACGGGTCGGCGGCGGCACCCACATCGCGGCGGGCCTCGCGCACGCCCGGACCCTCATCACCGTGCCCAGCCGCACCCTGGTCGTCGTGGTCAGCGACTTCGAGGAGGGCGCCCCGCTCTCCGGCCTCCTCGGGGAGGTCCGCGCGCTGGCGTCGTCCGGCGCGCACCTGCTGGGCTGCGCGGCGCTCGACGACACCGGCGCGCCCCGCTACTCGGTGCCGGTGGCACGCCGGCTCGTCGCCGCCGGGATGCCGGTGGCCGCCCTCAGCCCGCTCGCCCTCGCCCGCTGGGTCGGCGACCGCCTCCGTGGAGAAGCCCGTTGAGCACCACAGCCCTGCCGCCCGTCGCCCCCGAGGTCCTCGCCGAGGCCGTCGGGCATCTGACCGCGCGGCTGCGCAAGAAGCTGGACGCCGCCGTCGCGGAGTGCGCCGGCCGCGCCGAGCCGGGCCCGGACGGGGCCGTGCGGGTGCGCTTCGGCGAGGACACCCTCGTCACCCTGCGGCCCGGCCCGTCGGGCACGGTCACCGACCCCGGCGAGGCGGTCTGCACCTGTCTCCTGGCCCCGCGCTGTCTGCACCGCGCGGCGGTCCTGGGGGCAGCGCCCCTCGCGGACGCCGCGGCCGCCGAGGCTTCCGAGGAAGCCCCGGTCGCGTCCCCGGCCGCGGACGGGGAGTCCCCCGCGCAGTCCGGCCCCGGTGCGCCGGGGCACACCGCCGCCTCCCGGCCGGAGGGTTCCGCTCCCGCCGGCGCGCCGGAGACGGCGCCGCCCACACCCGCCCGGGCCGCCGCCGCGTCGGCGCTCTGGCACGCCGCCGCCGAAGCCCTGTCGGCGGGCGTCACCGCGGGAGGGACGGTCGTCCAGGCCGAGTTGCTGCGCGCCGCCCACACGGCGCGGCTGGCGGGGCTGCCGCGCGCGGAGGCCGCCGCGCTCAGGGTCGTACGCGGGCTCAGGAACGCGCGTGAACAGGGCCGGGGCCAGGGGCTCCCGGACCTGACGGCGGCCTTCCGCGAGTTGCTCGCGGGGGCGGCCGGACCCGGCACGACCGGGCCCGCCCGGCGCGCGTACGAGCAGGGCGGCAGTCTGCGCGTGTACGGGCTCTGCCGGGAACCGGTGCTGTCGGCGACCGGGTACGGCGGGGTGACGACCCATCTCCTGACCCCCGAGGGCGCCTTGCACACGCTGTCCGACGTGCGGCCGGGTGGTCTCTCGCGGGCCAGGGGCGCGGGCACGGCGTCGGTCGCGCTCGGCGGGGCCGTCCTCGACCACGCCGGGCTGGCGCGCGGGGGCCTGCTGATCGCCGGAGCGACCGTCTCGTCCGACGGCCGGCTCGGCGCGGGCCGGGGTGTCCGGGCCACGCCGCTGCGGGGCGCGGCCTGGTCGGAGGAGCCCGTCGCGGCGCTCTTCGCCCGTCCGGTACGGGAGGCGGTGGCGTCGGCGCTCGACGCGGCGGAGCTGCCGGGCGAGGCGGGCCCGGCGCTGCTGGGCTGCGACGTCGAGGTGCTCGGCGCGGCCGAGGACCACCTCCTCGCCCGCGTGCTCGGCGGCGGCCCGGTGCTGCGGCTGCGCGTCGCGCACCCCCACCCGGAGCTCCCGCACACCGCCAACCTGCGGCGTATCGGCGAGCACCCGGGCCTCGTCCTCCGCGTCCTGGGCCACCCCGACCCGGACCGCGCGGCGACCCTCCGCCCCTTGGCCGTGGGCCCGGTGCCGGACGCCCCGAACTCGCTCCGTCTCCCGGAGGAGTGGCGGGGGCACGCGGACCTGGGGTACGACCGTCTCCAGGGCGATCACTTCCCCCGTACCGCCCCCGGTGTCCCGGCGCTCGCGCCGGCGGCCCCGGACCCGTTGGCCGACGCTCCGCTCTGGAGGGTCCGGCGCCTCCTGGAGACGGGGGTGGCCGGAGGCCGCCGCGCCGTCGCCGAGGCGTCCCGGGGCACCGACCGCGCCTCCCTCACCGTGCCCCTCCGGCGGGCGGGGCTCCCGGGCGCCGCCGATCTGGTGGAGGCGCTGACGGCCGAGGCGGACCGCAGACCGAGGGACACCTTCGGCCGCCTCACGGACCCTTCGCCCGACGCCTACGCCCGCGCCTGGCTGGCTTCGGCCCTCCACCTCCACGCCGCCGAACGCTCGCTGGTCACGGCCTCCTGGTCCTGATCCCCCGCGCACGGTCGCACGGAGCCGTCCGCACGGCGGGCGGCTCCTGTCGGCCCTTCCCCGCAAGGGAGTTGATGTCACACGCCCACCACTCTAGGGTTACTTAGGCAAGCCTTACCTAAGCAAGGTTGGTGATCGTATGGCGAAGGAGCCCGTCGGGCTGGGCACCGTCCAGGAGACACTCCTCATTCCGCTCTACGGCCGAGCGCTCGACGCGCGGGCCCGCCGCCCGATCCTGGGGGACGCCGAGGCACGGAGGATGGTCGAACGGATCGACTACGACTTCGCGAAGTTCCGCGGACCCTCCCTCGGCGGCTCCGTCCTGCGCAGCGCGATCTTCGACGGGTGGGTGCGCCGGTTCCTCGCCGAACACCCGGACGGCACCGTGGTCGAACTCGGAGCCGGGCTCACCACCCGCTCGCGCCGCCTCGACAACGGCAGGGCCCGCTGGTTCGACCTCGACCTGCCGGACACGGTGGAACTGCGCCGGCGGTTCCTCCCCGACACGGAGCGGACGGAGACCCTCGCCGCTTCGGTGCTGGACACCGACTGGTTCGAGCGGATCGCGGCGACCGGCGGACCGTACTTCTTCGTCAGCGAGGCCGTGCTCCTCTATTTCGGCGAGGACCAGGTCCGCGGCGTCGTCGCCGCGCTGGGCCGGCGCTTCCCCGGGTCCGCGCTCAGCTTCGACACCGCCGGCGGCACGATGATGCGCCACCAGGACCGCAACCCGGTGTTCAAGGCCGTCGACGCGCGGATGACCTGGACCTGCGACGACCCGAAGTCCCTGGAGGGCTGGGGGCTGCGGCTCCACGAGAGCAGGACGTTCGCCACCCCGCAGCCCGACGTGGCCCGCGACTGGCCGTGGCGCCACCGCTACGGCATGCCGCTGCTGGCCCGTCTGGCCCCGCCGGTCGTCAACTCCTACCGGATGAACCTCTTCACCCTGGAGACGGCCCGGTGACCTCCACCCCGGCCCACGTCCAGGGCACCCCCGTACAGGTCCCCCTGCCCGACGGCCGGCGCCTCCACGCGATGGTCCTGGACGGGCCCCGGCGGGACGGACCGACGGTGGTGTTCGAGGCCGGGGCGGGTGCCGGCGGGTCCTCGTGGGGCCTGGTCCAGCCGGCGGTCGCGCCCCACGCCCGCGCGGTCGTCTACGACCGTTCCGGCCTCGGCCGCAGCGCACCCGACCCGGCCGGCCGCACCCTGGCCCGGATGGCCGAGGACCTCGGCGCCCTGCTCGACCACTTCGGCCCCGGCCCGTACGTCCTCGTCGGCCACAGCGCGGGAGGCCCCCTGGTCCGCCTCGCCGCCGCGCGCGACCCCGGACGCGTCACCGGCCTGGTCCTGGTGGACCCCACCGACGAAGCGGCGGACGTCCTGTTCGGCCGCGGCTTCCGGCGGATGGAGCGTACGGCTCTCCGCCTCGGCCTCCCGCTGGCCACCCTCGGACTGCTGCGCCCCCTGTTCCGCCACCAGCTCGCCCTCCTCCCGGAGGACGTCCGCCACGACATGGCACGCGAGGGCTTCACGCCCGGAGTCGTGCGCACCCAGCGCCGCCAGGCCCGCACGTACCTCGACGAACTGGCCACCTGGCGCGACACCCCGCCGGACACCGGCGCCATCCCGATCACGGTCGTCTCCGGCGGCCTCCCCGGCGACGGCATGAACACCGCCGTCCGCGCCGCCGCCAACGCCTCCCACGCCCGCCGCGCCGGCCTGGCGCCGGGAGGCCGGCACGTCATCGCCGAGAGGTCCGGCCACTACGTCCCCCTGACCGAACCCGAGACCGTCGTCCGCGAGATCCTGACCCTCCTGCCGGACTGAGCCGAACGCAGCGCGAGGCGACGCCCACACAGTCAGTTCACCCGGCGTGCCACGATCATGTCGGGGTGGTAGTAGTCGGTGCCGGAGTCGATGCCCGGGCCCGCGGTCCGGCAGATCTCCCGTACCCCTGCGCCGGACATGACGCGGCGGCCGGAGACCAGGCACAACGCGGCGCCACATCCTCGTCGAGGGTCGGCGCGGGGGACCTGCACCACACCCTTGCTGCGGTACAGCTCCCCCGCCACCGGACCGTGGCTACCGCTCGCGGGGCGCCGGGAGACGCACGCCGAGTTCGTACAGGCGTGTCACCTGTGCAGGGTTCTGGTTGTCGTCGCTCACCAGGATCAGGCGGAGCCGATCCTGATTGCGGCCGGTGACCGCCATGCCTTCGATGTTGTCCAGCAGCGGGTTGGGCTGCGGCTGCCTGGCCACGGCGCCGAGGGAGGGACAGGACGACAGGTCGACGAGCAGCGTCTTGGGGATGAGACGCACCCCCTTCTGTCCGGTCAGGTTCTCGACGCGGCGCGTGTCCGTGGCCCGCCGCGGGTCGGCGAGGTACAGGCGGACCGTATTGCCCACGCCCGGCGTGAAACCTCGTTCCATCACGACGAGGCGGCCGTCCCCGAGTCCGAGGATCTAGGGAACTCCGAGGCCCGGGTCCGCCCGGTAACCGAATTGGGCTGCCAGTTCGAACTCCGCTCGCCCTCTGCGCTCCCACGTCTGCAGGCGAACGATGCCGGGACCGTCGCCGGTGATCGGATACTCCATCGCCGCGAGCAGCCGGTGGCCCTGCGGAGAGAGGGTCAGCCCTTCGAAGGTGCCGTTGCGCACGGCGCGGCCCGCGGGCGCGACCATCAGTTCCGGGGGCACGGGCAGACGCCCCAGCAGCGCGCCGTCGGCGGTGAACCGGCGGACGGACGGTTCGACCTCGGAGGAGACGAGGAGCCCCCCGTCGCGGTCGACGACCAGCCCCTCCGCGTCGAGCTCCCGTCCCTGCTCGTCAGCGAGCGGTACGACCCGTGTGGGGCGGCTCCCGGTGCGGTCCAGGGTGAACAGGGCGGAGCGGTCCGACAGGGCGAGCAGTCCCCCTTCACCGTTCGGAGCAAGCGCCGAGAGGTTCCCCACGTAGGCACCGTCGAAGCTCGTCTTGTCGAGCTCGTCCGAGAAGCCGCCGATGGATACGGAGGGGGAGCACTGCCGGGCCTCGGGCCGTGAGGACGGGGAGCCGGCGAGCGCCGAGGCGGGGCCGGGCACCGCCATACCGGTCACGGCCAGCAAGCCTGCGAACAGAAAGCTGCACGTGGTTCGAATTCTCATGATCGAACGCTATCCACCCAAAGCGCATCAAAGATGGATGATAAGTGAACTCCCGCCAGGGAAGCGGAGGTTGCTCACACAGTCAGTGGAGCCGCCACCAGAACACGCCCGCGGAGAGCGAGTTGCCGACTAGCCGGCGCGCTGCAGCGCGCGGAGTTCCTGAATGCCCAGCGGTACGTGGGGACGGACCTCGGCTCGGTCCCACAGGAGGGTCCGGTCGGTGCGGGTGGCCCGCGCCGTCCATCGCCGGCCTCGGGGTGACGGAGAGGGAGCCTCCTCCCGCACCGAGGCCTCCAGAGCCGCCTCGTAGGCATCACGTGCCGCGTCGACCGCCTCGTAGGCGGTGGCGGCGGGGCCGACGAAGACATGGCTGCCGTCGACGTGGGTGTCGGTGGACCTCGACGAGGGGACGTCCACGATGTACATGGGCTCCGAGCTGTTCACGGCTGTGCCTCTTTCCGTCGGGTGCTGCACTCCCATGAACGCCGTTCCCGGCGGTCGGAGCAAGGTTCGCCGAGAGAGTCGGCCGATCCCGGCAGGAGGGGTTCGGGTGGGGCGGATGCTGGCATGAGGCCGCGGACGGCGGCGGATCCGGCGCCCGGACCGGGGTGGGCCGCCGATCACGGTGAGGAACTCGGCCGGGCGGCGCGGACGCCTCAGTGCCCCGAGGGTTCGCGACCGGAGGACTCGGGGGTCTGCCGCACCAGGTGCCACAGGTACCGGTCGATGTGATCGAGGAATTCGGCGGACCGCCGTTCCGCCTGAGCCAGGTCGTACTGCGAGCCTCCCGCGGGGTGGTCGAGGCGTTGGTGGACCAGGTGCAGGCGTTCGAGGGCCTGGGCGATGACCGACTGCGGCATCGGCACGATACGGGCGACAGCGACGACGTGGTGGGGCGACCAGGTGGTGACCGCCTCCCTCAACGCCACTCTGAGCCGGCCGGTCGTTCCGCACGCGGCGACGAACACGGCAGGCGGTGGCCTCAGGGTCCGGAGCAGCGCGGCCGTCTGTGCCGCGTCACCCTGCCAGCGGTCGAGTCGTTCGATCCGTTGCCAGCGGTCGTGGGTCACGCCGACCTCACGGGCGACCTGCCCGATATCGAGGCCCGCCACGACGCGGCACTGGGCGAGAGTGGTCGGCTCACCCACCAGTTGGACGGGGGAGCACCACAGGGCGGCGGCCAATGCCTTCACCTGGCTCCCGTCAGGGACGACGGCCCCCGACTCCCAAGCGGCGACGGTGTCGGGGTGGACGGACTCCCCGCGGTAGGCGGTGACGGCCCAGGCGACCTGTCCGAGCGTGAGTCCCAGGCTCTCTCGCTGGCCCACGGCTCGCACGGGGGCGAAGGGAGGCAGGTCGTCGCTGTGATCGTCTCTCGGCATGGGGGGACACGCTAGAGAGGCCGCGAGCCGCGGCCAAGCCCCCTCCATGTCCCCCCACCGCCCGCGGGACCGGGAACGCGAATGGATCATGGAGGACGAGGACAGCGGCCACTCCGCCCAGGTCCTGACAGGCACGGCCTTGACCTGCGGGTTCAGCCGTGCGGACGCAGCTTCGCGCGACCCACGCTCGATGGCGTGCTTGGCGATAACTCCAAAGATTCAGCGTCTCGACGGTATCCACCTACAAGTTGACGGAGTCGACAGACGCTCCCTACAGTCCGCTTCACTTCGCCATGCAGAAGCGAGTTCCCGCATGGCGGAATCTCAGGGATCTCCCTGGCCGCTCAGTCGCGCTTCTCGCACGCCTTCTGCCTCCCCTACGCCCTGAGCCGGCTTCCCGTCACACATTCGCCCGCCGCAGTCGGCCCTCCGTCGGCCAGCGGTGCTTCCGAGGACTTCACCATGTCGCCCCGCACCACAGCCACCTCGGCCGGTGCGGCCCCCCATCCGGTGGACGAGAGACTTCCCGCCCGCCGATCGGTCCCGGCCGCCCTCCAACACGTCGCCAGCATGTACGCAGGCCTCACCGCCCCACCTCTGATCATCGGCGGTGCGCTCGGCCTCGGTCCGGCGGAACTCTCCGCCCTGCTGGCCGCCGGCCTGCTCGTCGCAGGACTCGCCACGATCGCCCAGACGCTCGGTGTCTTCGGGATCGGGGCGAGCCTGCCGCTGACCAACGGCGTGTCGTTCGCCGCCGTCTCGCCCACCCTCGCGGCGGTCGCCACCGAGGGGAAGAACACCCTTCCGCCGTGTTCGGAGCGACGCTGATCGCCGGCGCTCTGTGCTTCCTGCTCGCGCCGCTCTTCTCACGCCTGGTCAGATACTTTCCCCCGGTCGTGTCCGGATCCGTGGTCACCCTCGTCGGGATCTCCCTGCTGCCGGTGGCGAGCATCTGGGCCAGAGGCGGCGACCCCGAGGCAGCCGACTACGGATCGGGGACCAACCTCGGGCTCGCGGCGGCCACTCTCGTCATCACGCTGGTCCTCCACCGGAGTCTGTCGGGCAGGTTCCTGGGCCGGATCGCGATCCTCCTGGGCATGGTCGCGGGCTCGCTCCTCGCGATCCCCCTGGGAAAGGTCGACGAGAGCACTCTTCACGAAGCCGCCTGGTTCGCCTTCCCGATGCCCTTCGAGTTCGGCGCGCCCCGCTTCGTCCCCACGGTGATCATCACGGCCGTCGTCGTCATATTCGTCTCCATGATGGAGGCCACCGCCTCCCTCATCGGGCTGTCGGCCATCACCGGCCGGACGGCGCGGGACCGCCACATCACCGGCGCCCTGCGCGCGCAGGGGCTCGGTACCGCTATGGGTGGTGTCCTGGGTTCGTTCACCACGACCAGCTACGCCCAGAACGTGGGACTGGTGGCCCTGAGCCGGATCCACAGCCGTCATGTGGTGACCCTGTGCGGCTGCATCCTCGCTCTGATGGGCCTGGTCCCCGCCCTCGGGTCCGTCGTGTCGCTGGTCCCGCTGCCGGTCCTGGGCGGCGCGGGCGTCGTCTTCTTCGGATCGGTCGCCGTCTCAGGCATCCGTACCCTGGGCAAGGCCGGACTCGGCACCGGTCACAACAGCCTGATCGTCTCGATCACCTTCGCCTTCGGCCTCCGGGTACCCCGCGTACGCGGCGTCCAAGGGCGGGGCGTGCGCGCTGATGCGCCAGCTCGCCGTGGAGTACGGACCCGACGTGCGGTTCAACTCCGTCCTTCCCGGCCCGATCCTCACCGAGGTGTGGGACACCGTGTCCGAGGAGGACCGACGGCTCTCCGCGGACGCCACCGCGCTGCGCCGTCTCGGCGCGGCGGACGAGGTCGCCTCCGCGGTGGCCTTCCTCGCGTCGTCGGACGCCGCCTACATCACCGGTACCGAACTCGTCGTCGACGGCGGCTGGTCGGTCAAGAAGGAGTCGAAGTGAAGATCACCTCTCTGCGCACGTACCTCGTCGCCCCCCGCTGGTGCTTCCTGAGGATCGACACCGACGAGGGGATCACCGGCTGGGGCGAGCCCGTCGTCGAGGGCCGCGCCCACACCGTCGCCGCCGCCGTCGACGAGCTCTCCGACCACCTGGTCGGCCAGGACCCGATGCGGATCGAGGACCACTGGCAGGTCCTCACCAAGGGCGGCTTCTACCGGGGCGGCCCCGTCCTCTCCAGCGCCGTCGCCGGCATCGACCAGGCCCTGTGGGACATCAAGGGCAAGGCCCTCGGCGTCCCCGTCTGGCAGCTCCTCGGCGGCAACGTCCGCGACCGCGTGCGCGTCTACAGCTGGATCGGCGGCGACCGGCCCGAGGACGTCGTGGAGCAGGCGCTCGCCAGGAGGTCGGAGGGCTTCACGGCCGTCAAGATGAACGCCTCACCGCAACTGGAGTTCATCGACACCCCCGCGGCGGTGCACGGCATCGTCGATCGGGTCGCGAGCATCCGGGAGGCGGTGGGCGACTCCTTCGACATCGCGGTCGACTTCCACGGCCGGCTGACCATCCCCATGGCCCGTCGCGTGCTGCCGCTCCTGGAGCCCTACCTGCCCTTCTTCGTCGAGGAACCGCTGGTCCCCGAACTCAGCGAGCACATCGGCGAGATCGTCCGCTCCACCTCGATCCCCATCGCGACGGGCGAACGCCTCTACTCCCGCTGGGACTTCGCATCCGTGCTGACCTCGGGCATCGCGGTCGCGCAGCCCGACCTCTCGCACGCCGGCGGCATCTCCGAGACCCGCAGGATCGCCACCATGGCCGAGGCGTACGACGTCTCCCTCGCCCCGCACTGCCCGCTCGGGCCCATCGCCCTCGCCTCCTGCCTCCAGGTCGGCTTCGCCACGCCGAACCTGCTCATCCAGGAGCAGAGCCTCGGCATCCACTACAACACCGGCTCCGACCTCCTCGACTACCTCGTCGACCCCTCGGTCTTCCGGTACGAGGACGGGCACGTCGCCCTCCTCTCCGCACCGGGCCTCGGCATCGAGGTCGACGCGCAGGCCGTGGAGCGCGCCGCCGAGACCGGCCACCGCTGGCGCAACCCGGTCTGGCGTCACAAGGACGGCTCCTTCGCGGAGTGGTGACAGTGACGGTGACGGTGACGGTGACCGCGGGTGACTGCGTCACGCCCCCTCCCGCAGTCACCGCGACAAGCCACGGGCCGGGGCCGCACCTTCCCCCGCCCCCCGTCGACCCGGCAGATGGAACCCCGGGTCAGCGCACCCTGCCCCGCGCCTTCAGCTGGGTCGCCGGGACCTCCGGGGCGTCCAGGCGGGCGCCGTCGTAGCCCTTGACCTCGCCGAAGCGGTCGTTCTTCATCCAGTCCTCGCGGGCCTTGCGGATCTCCTCGTCGGTGCGGCCGACGAAGTTCCACCACATGACGATCTCCTCCTCGAAGGGTTCGCCGCCGAGGAGCATCAGGCCCGCGTCGGAGGCGGCGCGGAGCGGGAGCGAGGTGCGGCCGCAGCCGAGGTAGAGCATGGAGCCGGGAAGGACGGGGACGCCGTCGACGTGGGCCTCGCCGGACATGGCGAGGACGGCGTACTCGAAGTCCGGGTCGAGCGGGAGCTCCGTCTCGGTGCCGGCGGCGAGCGCGAGGTCGGCGCCGACGATCGGGGTGTACGCGCTGCCGGGCGAGGTCGCGCCGTCGAGGGAGCCGAGGATCACCGTGGCGGTGAGACCGGGCGCGGTGACCGTGGGCAGGTCGGTGTGGTGCTGGAAGTGCGGCTCGACGTGGCGGTGGGCGTCGGGCAGGGCCACCCAGAGCTGGGCGCCGTGCAGGAGGCGGGCGTGCGACCGGGGGCTCTCCTCGGAGTGGGAGATCGCCCGGCCCGAGGTCATGAGGCCGAGCTCGCGGGGGCGGATCGTCTGGAGGCTGCCCGTCGAGTCCCGGTGCAGGACCTCGCCCTCGTGCAGCCAGCTGACGGTCTGGAGGCCCATGTGGGGGTGGGGCGGGACCTGCATGCCGGGCTCGTCGGCGATGTCGTCGGGGCCGTAGTGGTCGACGAAGGCCCAGGCGCCGACCATGCGCCGGCCGAGGTTGGGCAGCAGCCGGCGCACCTCCGTCGACTCACCGAGCTGGACGTGGCGGGGGCTGAGGAGTTCGCGTACGGGCTCGGCGACGACGAAGCCGCGGCCACCGCACACCGCGAGCTCGGCCTGGCGGTCGAGATTGCTCATCGGGGATCGACACCTCTCCGGTGGGGGAATCAGGAAGATCGAGGCACAGCATAGGTGGTGGAATGTTCAACTACTCTTCGGTGTTGACGAGGGCGGACCACCCCACAGGGTGGCAGATCCGGCACCCCGGAACAGGGAGAGCAAGTGAGCGACACGTACTACGAGTTCGGAACGGCCGCCGATCGCTGGAGCCGCGCGCAGCTGTTCTTCGACGCGAAGGAGCACCAGACCGCCGTCCGCATCCTGCGCGGCCTCGTCGCCGAGCACCCGCACCAGACCGCCCAGCGACTGCTCCTCGCCCGTGCCTACTACCACTCCGCCCAGCTCAAGCTCGCGGAGACCGAGCTGCGGGCGATCCTGGAGCGCGACCCGGTGGAGCACTACGCGCGGCTGATGCTCGGCCGCACGCTGGAGCGCCAGGGGCGCGCGGACGAGGCGGCCCCGCATCTGCGGATGGCCGCGGCGATGAGCGGCGAGCTGCCGTCCTGACGCGGATCTGATACCCCGGCACGGTATGGTCGGCCCCCGGAGGTTCTGATCATGCCCACACCCCGCCCGCGCCGCGGCGAGCGAGCGGGAGGTGCCCTCGCGCACCTCCTGCTCGTCGTCGTGCTCGCGCTCGGCGTGGTCATGATGCACTCCACGGGGCACCCGGAGGGTCCCTCCTCGGGCACGACCGGGAGCTCCGCCGGGTCGAGCGCAATGAGTGCCACGGGCCCCGCGAGCGCGACGAGCGACATGAGCGCCACGGGTGCCGCGAGCGCCATGGCCGGGCACGCGCCGGACGCCGGCGGGTCCCACGGCTCCGGTCCGCCGGACGAGGGGCACGCGCCCGGGTCCGGGATGGACATGACCACGCTCTGCGTGGCCGTCCTGGCCGGCTGGCTGCTCGCCGGTCTCGTCCGGGCCGCGCTCGGCCGCCGCCCCGACTGGCTCGTCCTCCTCCTCGCGCGCCTCACGCCCGCGCTCGGGCCGCACGCCCCGCCGCGCCGCCCACCCGACCTCGCCCGGCTGTCCGTCCTGCGGATCTAGGCCGTACCGCCGCGGGCCGCTCCCTGCTGCCCGCGCGCCTACCGGTATGAGCCCATGACCGTACGTACAGCACACGAGGTATCACCATGCGTACTTTCCGGAACCGCACCGCCCGTGCTCTCGGCCTGACCGGCGCCGTCGCCGCAGCAGCCCTGCTCCTCGCCGCCTGCGGCGAGGACGGCTCGATGAGCGGGATGGACCACGGCGGCAAGACCGCCTCGGCGTCCGCATCCACCTCCGCCGCCCCCTCGGCGACCGGGAGCTTCAACGACGCGGACGTGATGTTCGCGCAGATGATGATCCCCCACCACGAGCAGGCCCTGGAGATGGCGAAGCTCGCCGACGGGCGCGCCGAGGACGCGGGCATCAAGCAGATCGTCGCCGCCGTCGAGCAGGCCCAGGACCCCGAGATCCGGAAGATGAGGGCGTGGCTGAAGGGCTGGGGCAGGCCCGAGTCCGCCGGGGCGGGCCACTCGATGGCCGGGATGATGTCCGAACAGGACATGAAGAAGCTCGCCGACGCCAAGGGCGAGGACTTCGACCGCGCGTTCGCCGAGCTGATGATCGCCCACCACGAGGGCGCGGTGAAGATGGCGCGGGACGAACAGAAGGACGGCGGCAACGCCGAGGCCAAGGCCCTGGCCGGTGAGGTCGTCCGCGCCCAGACGGCCGAGATCACCGAGCTGCGGAAGATCCTCGACCGGCTCCGCTAGCGAAGGCTTCCGGCCCTCCGCCACCGCACGACGGCCCGCCCCGATCCCTCAGGGGCGGGCCCCGGTCCCTGAGGGGGCCGGTCCCTGGGGGGCCGGTCCCTGAGGGGGGCCGGTCCCTGAGGGCCCCGGCCCCTGAGGGATCGCCCCCCCCTGAGACTCCGGTCCCACCCGAGCTCTCGCTCCCACCACCCAGGACCGGGCTCCCACCCAGGATCTGGCTCCCACCCGATCCCTTCCCTCGGCTCCTCCACGCCTCCGCTCCGGTGAACGAAAGAACGATGATCAAGCCACGCCTCCCCCGGGCCGCACCGCCGCGACCGCCCCCGCCCCGTCCCAGCCCCTTCGCCTCGCCCTCGCCCTGCCACTCGTCCTCACCCTCGCCCTCGCCCTGACGGCCTGCTCGCCAGCGCCAGCGCCGGCGCCGGCGCCGGCGCCGGACGACCCGAGCGGGCGGTCCGGATCCGGATCCGCCCTCACCCACATCCATGGACTCGGCCTCCACGAGGACACCCTGTACGTCGCCACGCACGAGGGCATCCACTCCCCCGGCCCGGGCGGCGCTCCCGTACTCGTCGGTGACCGGCGCGACGACTTCATGGGGTTCACCGTCGCTCCCGACGGCACCTTCCTCGCCGGCGGCCACCCCGCGCCCGGCAGCGGCGGCCCCTCGAATCTCGGGCTCGTCGCCTCCACCGACGCGGGCCGCACCTGGACGGAGCGGTCCCTCGCCGGCGAGGTCGACTTCCACGCCCTCGACGCCGCCCCCGGCGGGCCGGTCTACGGCTACGACAGCACCACCGGCCGACTCAGGGTCACCCACGACCAGACCGCCTGGGAGGACCGCGCCGCGCTCCGCGCCCTCGACATCGCTGTCTCGCCGACCGCGCCGGACACCGTGGTCGCCACCACCGAGACGGGCGTCGCCCGCAGCACCGACGGCGGCAGGACCTTCGCGCCCGGGGCCGGGCGGGTCGTCTCGTACGTTTCCTGGGGCGCGGCGGACGCGCTCTACGGCGTCTCCCCCGACGGAGTCCTCCTCCGCTCCGGGGACGGCGGCACCGCCTGGACCCGGGTGGGCGCCGTACCCGGCGGGGCCCCGCAGGCACTGACCGCCGTCGACGCGCGGCGGCTCCTCGTGGCCACGGGCGACGGGGTGTACGAATCGCGGGACGCGGGACGTTCCTTCGTCCGCCGGATGAAGGTGACGCCCGGGGAGGGCGGGGGTCACTGAGCGGAGCGGTACGCGAGGACGGCCGTACGAGAACGAGGGGCGCCCGGCAACCAGGGCGCCCCCACCCCATACCTCCGTCCCCGCCCCACGCTGCCGCCCCGTCTCACACCTCCGCGCCCCGCTCCACCACGGTGCCTCCGCCTCACACCGCGGCGGCCTCCGCCACGATCTCGCCGCCGACGACGACCGTCTCCGCGACCGTTCCGGGGATCTCCTCCGGGGCGATCCGCAGGATGTCCCGCGAGAGGACCACGAAGTCGGCGAGCTTGCCGACGGTCAGCGAACCCCGCTCGTGCTCCAGGAAGTTGGCGTACGCGGAGCCCATCGTGTAGCCCTCGACGGCCTCGACGGCGGTGAGGGTCTGCCCCTCCGTCCAGGGCTCGCCGCCGGCGAGCGGGCGGCGGGTGACGGCGGCGTGGATGCCGACCATGGGGTCCATCTCGGCGACGTTCCAGTCGCTGGAGAGGGCGAGCACCGCGCCGGCCTCCCGCAGGTCACGGAGCGGCCATGCCTTGTGCCAGCGCTCGGGGCCGATGTTCTCGGCCCAGTCCTGGCCGGGTCCCGCGATGTCGGGGGCCGCGTGCCGGGGCTGCATGCAGGCGACGACACCGAGGGCGGCGAAGCGCGGGGTGTCGGCGGGGTCCAGGCACTCGACGTGGACGACCTGGTGGCGGGCGTCACGGGGGCCGTTGACCGCGCGGGCGTGGGCGACGGAGTCGAGGACCGTGCGGATGCCGCGGTCGCCGGTCGCGTGCACGAAGCACTGGAAACCGCGCGCGTCGAGGCGGGCGAGCAGGTCGGCGAACTCCTCGGGCGGGTAGAAGGTGTCGCCCCGGTGGTGGCCGCAGCCGGCGTACGGCTCCAGGAGGGCGGCGGTCCGGGGCTCGACGACATCGTCGATGTACAGCTTCAGCGGACCGACGCGGAAACGGTCGTCGGCGTGCTCCCCGGCCGCCGCCTCGAAGGCGTCGAGGTCGGCGTCGGTGGTGCCGCGCGGGTGGAAGAGCGCGGCGACGATCCGCGAGCGAAGCCGGCCCTCGGCACGCGCGCGCGTGAAGAGGGCGAGGTCGTCGAGGGAGTTCTGGGGTTCGACGACGGTGGTGATGCCGAAGCGGATGGCGTCGTCGAGGCTCTTGGCGAGCCGCCCGTACTGACGGTCGGGCGAGGCCCACGGGACGCCGAGGGCGCGCAACGCGCGGTGGCCGTCGCGGGAGAGGCCCTTGACGGCGAAGTCCTTGACGAAGCCGGTGGGTTCGCCGGTGGTGGGGTCGGTGACCGCGGTACCGAAGGGGAGGTCGGTGTGGTCACGGTCGACGCCGAGGACGCGCAGGGCCGCGGTGTTGAGCCAGGCCGTGTGGACGTCGTAGCTGAGGACGAGGGCCGGAGTGTCGCCGGTGGCCGGGTCGAGGTCGGCGGCGGTGGGCATGCGGCCGCCGGGGATCGCCGAGTAGTCGAACGCCTCGGCCTCGATCCAGGCCGCGTCGGGGTGGGCGGCGTGCCAGGCCCGCACGCGCGCGTGGATCTCGTCGAGGGTGCGGGCGCCGGCCAGCTGGACGCAGGCGTCGTCGGAGCCGAGCCGGACGTGGTTGTGGGCGTCGATGAAGCCGGGGAGGACGAGCCGTCCGCCGGCGTCGAGGACGCGGGTGCCGGGGCCGGTCCAGGCGTCCGCGTCGGCGGCGGCGCCGAGCCAGACGATCCGCCCGTCCCGTACGGCCATCGCCTCCGCCTCGGGCAGCGCGGGGTCGACGGTGTGGATGCGGGCGCCGGTGAGGAGCAGGTCTGCGGGGGCGGGGGTGGTGCCGTTCATGCGGGGTGCGTTCCTTGTCGTACGGGAGGGGTGGCGGCGGTCGCGGGTCAGGCGGCCGGGTGCGGGGTGGCGGTGCGGCGGGCCAGGAGGACGTACACGAGCGCGGCGACGGGTGCGCCGAGGAGCGTGAGGTCCGCGCCGCCGAGGGGGGCGACGAGGGGGCCGGTCCAGAGGGCGGAGTCGCAGGTGAGTGCGGAGAAGAGGCCGCCGGTGAGGAGAGCGGCGGCGCCTGCGGGGTGCCAGCCCGCGCGGTACCAGTAGGCGCCGGCCGGGTCCGTGCGGTGGAGGGCGTCGGAGTCGTAGCGGCAGCGGCGCAGCACCATGTCGGCGAGGAAGACGCCGCCCCAGGGGGCGAAGACGATGATCAGGAGGGAGAGGAAGGAGAGGAGGGAGGTGGTGAAGTCGGTGAGGAAGAGGGCGCCGAGGGACCCCGCGGCGGTGACGGCGGCACTGACTCCGAGGGCGCGGACGCGGTTCCAGGGGATGCCGAGGACCTGGAGGTTGAGGCCGGAGGAGTAGAGGGTGATGACGGAGTTGGTGACGGAGCCGCCGAGGACGAGGGCGAGGAAGACCGGCCGGAACCAGCCGGGCAGCAGCCTCTCGGCGCCCGCGACCGCGTCGGTCATGTCCGTCTGCGTGGCGGCGGCGACGCCCGCGACGCCGAGGGCGACCGAGGAGAGGAAGCCGCCGAGGGCGCCGCTGACGGTGACGGCGCGCAGGCTGGTGGTGCGGGGCAGGTAGCGGGTGTAGTCGGCGGGCATCGGGAGGTACGAGAACGGGCCGGCGAGCATCACCACGAAGGCGAGGCTCCAGCCCGCGGCGCCGGGTCCGGTCACGGGGGCGGAGGTGTCGGCGCCGGGCACCAGCAGGACCACGAGGACGCCGAAGCCGGCGGCGAGGACGTAGGCCATCCAGCGTTCGGCGAACTGGACGGTGGCGTGGCCCCAGAAGGAGATCGCGAAGGTCAGGGCCAGGGTGACGGCGAGGGCCAGGGCGCGGGGCAGCGGTCCGCCCGACCAGCCCAGGGAGGCGAGGAAGGCTTCCAGGGCGAGGGTGCCGACGACGGTGTTGACGACCGTGTAGCCGATGCTGACGATCCAGTTGAGGGCGCCGGCGGGGCGGTTGCCGCGGGGGCCGAAGGCGGCGCGGGAGAGGACGAGGGTGGCGGTGCCGGTGCGGGCGCCGCCGAGGCCGGCGGCGCCGATCACGAGGAAGGAGAGGCCGCCGATCACGACGACGGCGGTGGCCTGCCAGAAGGAGAGGCCGAAGGCGACGGCGAGGGAGCCGTTGATCACGTAGGTGAAGGTGAGGTTCGAGCCGAACCAGACCCAGAAGACGTCCTTGGCGCTGCCGTGGCGCTCCGCGTCGGGGATGGGGTCGATGCCGTGTTCCTCGACCTGGAAGACCTCGTCCCGGGTGACGGTCGGGACGGCCGCGGCCGGCGTCTCCTGATCGAGCACCCCGCGCTCTTCTCTACGCATGCCTGCACCCCTGCCTGGATCTCGCACAGCGATCTCGAACGACGATCTTGAACATCGACCTTGGGCGTCGACCTTGAGCATCGACCTTGAACAATGATCTTGAACGCTGTTCTAAGTTCTTGAATGACATTCAAGATGAGTGACAGGTTCCGGTCGCGTCAAGACCCTGGGGAAGTCCGGTTAAGGTCGGAGGCGTACGCGGCTGCGCGCCAGGGCGGGGCCGGGGCGGACGAACGGGGCGGGACGACGGTGACAGGGGCGGCACGGCGGCGCGACGGACACGTCACGCAGGAGCGGATGCTGGAGGAGGCCATGGCGGCGATCGCCGAGGACGGCCTCGCCTCGCTCACGATGTCGGCGCTGGCCGAACGACTCGGCACCAGCGGCGGGCACATCCTGTACTACTTCGGCTCCAAGGACCGGCTGCTGCTCGCCGCGCTGCGCTGGAGCGAGGCCGCGCTGGCCGACGAGCGCCGGGCCCTGATCGCCCGCCGGACCACCGCGGAGCGCAAGCTCGACGACTTCCTGCGGCTCTACCTCCCGCGCGGCCCGCGCGACCCCCGCTGGACGCTCTGGATCGAGCTCTGGGCCCGGACCCCCGGCAACCCCGAACTCCGCGAGGCCCAGCAGGAGCTGGACGCCGACTGGCAGCGCGACCTGGAGTCCCTGCTGACCGCCGGCGCGGCCCGCGGCCGCTTCGCCCCGCTCGACGCGACGGCCCGCGCCTCCGAACTCCTCGCCCTCCTCGACGGCTTGAGCACCCGCGTCGTCCTCGGCCAGGGCTCCACCCCCGACCCTCGCCCCCCGTTGGACACCGCCCGCGCCGCGGCCGCCCTGCTCGTCCCCCGCGCCTGAGCCGCGCTCAGTCCGTCACGGGCTCCACGGGCTCCACGGGACCCGCAGGCTCCACCGGCTCGAACGGCCAGGGCGGCGCGTCGGGGTGACGCTCCATCTGCTCCGCGTACCAGATCACCTGCTCGGCGTGGAGCACCGGCCGCGACAGCCGCGCGACCGCCGGGTACGAGGCCGCGATCGCGCCCGCCACCAGCAGCGCCGCCCGTGCGTCCGACGCCGGATCGCCCGGCCTCTCGTGCGGAACCCCGTACCACTCCGCGACGACGGGCAGCGAACGACCACCGGGCCTGTAACGGTCCGCGTGCCGGTCCAGGACCAGCGGATCGCAGACCGGAGCCACGACGCCGTCCGGGAGACGGTCGGCGAGCGGGGGCAGGCCGTGGCGGAGCAGTTCGGCGTGGAGGGTCGACAGCACATGGGGGGCGTACCAGACGACGAGGAGTGCGTGGCGGGCGAGGTGGTCGGAGAGAAGGGTGGCGAGCTCGTCGAGGGCTCGGGCGGGGTCTGCGGATCCAATATTCGGATCCGGGATATCGGATCCCGGGTTCGGATCCAAGGCGCTGGATCCAGGATCCGGACGCACGCCACCGGATCCAGTGTTCGCGTCCGAGGCGCTGGATCCAGCGCCTGGATCCAAGGTGTTGGATCCAGAACTCGGATCCAGAGTGGTGGATCCAGGATCCGGCACCGTGGCCTGGGGGCCAGGGCTTGGATCCAACATCCTGGATCCAATATTCGGATCCTGGGTACTGGATCCAAGATCCAGTACCCAGTCCCGAGCCGTCCCGTCGCTCCCCCGCACCGACGCCGCCGTGATCCGGTCGCGCGCGGGATCGTTCCCGGTGGATCCGATGTCCAGCGACAGCAGCGGCCGACGGTGCCAGCCCGGATGGTCTCCGGGCGGCGGCGGACCGGGCGCCGGGGCGTGCTCGCGGTGGTAGACGTCCCAGCCGCGGGGGCCGTGCCGGAGCAGCCCGGCGCCGGCCGGGACCGGTTCGCCGCAGCGGGCGCAGGCGGCGTCGTAGGCGTTGGCGCGCTCCTCGGCGCTCACGCCGGGTCGGCGCCGTCCCGGTACGCCTCCAGGAGCCGGAGCCAGACCTCGCTGAGCGTGGGGTACGAGGGGACGGCGTGCCACAGGCGGGCGACGGGGACCTCGGCAGTGACGGCGACGGTGGCGGCGTGGAGCAGTTCGCCGACGGCGGGGCCGACGAAGGTGGCGCCGAGGAGGACCTCGCGTTCGAGGTCGACGACGAGCCGGGCCTTGCCACGGTAGCCCTGGGCGTAGAGCCCGGCGCCGGCGACCGAGCTCATCTCGACGTCGACCGCGCGGACCCGGTGTCCGGCGCGTTCGGCCTCGGCGAGGCTGAGGCCGACTGCGGCGGCCTCCGGGTCGCAGAAGACGACCTGGGGGACGGTGGCATGGTCGGCGGTGGCCGCGTGCGAGCCCCAGGGCGCGAGCTCCGTGAGCGGGGTGCCGGCGGCGCGTGCGGCGATGGCGGCGCCCGCGATCCGCGCCTGGTACTTGCCCTGGTGGGTGAGGAGGGCCCGGTGGTTGACGTCCCCGACCGCGTACAGCCAGTCGCTGCCGGTGACGCGGAGGCTGTCGTCGACGTCGAGCCACGAGCCGGGTTCCAGGCCGACGGTCTCCAGGCCGATGTCCTCGGTGCGCGGGGCGCGGCCGGTCGCGAAGAGGACCTCGTCGCCCTCGATCGTGTCGCCGCCCTCCAGGACCACGGTGACGGGGCCGCTGCCGCCGTCCCGGACGACCGCCTCCACCGAGACGCCGGTGAGCACGTCGGCCCCGCGGGCGCGCAGCGCCTCGGTGACGCGCTCGCCGACGAAGGGCTCCATGCGCGGGAGGAGCCCGTCGCCCCGGACGAGCATGGTGACGTGCGAGCCGAGAGCGTGCCAGGCGGTCGCCATCTCGACCCCGACGACGCCTCCGCCGACGACGATCAGGCGCCCCGGCACCCGCTCGGCGCTCGTCGCCTCGCGGCTGGTCCAGGGGCGCGCGCCGGCGAGGCCGGGCAGCGGGGGCAGGACGGCGCGGCTGCCGGTGCAGACGGCCACCGCGTGGCGGGCGGTGAGGACGTGGCGCTCGCCCTCGGGGCCGTCGACGACCACCTTGCGGGGCCCCTGCACGCGCCCGTGGCCGCGGTACACGCGTACGTCGATGGACGCCAGCCAGTCGACCTGGCCGTCGTCCTTCCAGTGCCCGACCGTCTCGTCCCGGTGCGCGAAGACCTCCAGGGCGTCGAGCGGGCCGTACACCGCCTCGCGCAGCCCGGGGACCTTGCGCGCGTCGGAGCGGGCGAGGACGGGGCGGAGCAGGGCCTTGCTGGGCATGCAGGCCCAGTAGGAGCACTCGCCGCCGAGCAGTTCGGCCTCCACGATCGCGGCGGTCAGACCGGCCGCCCGTACCCGGTCGACGACGTTCTCGCCGACCGGTCCCGCCCCGAGGACCACCACGTCGTACTCGTGCTCGTTCTCCACCGTTCGCGTCATGAGGAACAGTCTGGTGGGTAGGGGCCGGAATAGCGCGGCTCGATAGGCCGTTGTGCGGGTCGAGTCCCCAGGGGACCGCGAGGACACCACCGGAGACGGAAAGGCGGAGGAATGAGCACCATCGAGCTCACCAAGGAAAACTTCGACGAGGTCGTGAGCGGGAACGACTTCGTCCTGATCGACTTCTGGGCTTCCTGGTGCGGACCCTGCCGTCAGTTCGGCCCGGTGTACGAGGCGGCGTCCGAGCGCCACCAGGACCTGGTCTTCGCCAAGGTCGACACCGAGGCGCAGCAGGAGCTGGCCGCCGCCTTCGAGATCCGCTCGATCCCGACGCTGATGATCGTCCGGGAGAAGGTGGCGATCTTCGCGCAGCCGGGCGCGCTGCCGGAGGCCGCGCTGGAGGACGTCATCGGCCAGGCGCGGAACCTGGACATGGACGAGGTGCGGAAGTCGGTCGCGGAGCAGCAGCAGGCCGAAGGCAAGTGATCCCGGCCGCCGGCGCCCGGTGAGAGCGAGCCCCCGCTGCGGCGGGGGCTCTGCCATGTCCGACGGGTTCGTGGCGGGCGGGCGCCCGTCAGCGCTCCAGGACGAGGGCGAGGCCCTGTCCGACGCCGATGCACAGGGCGGCGAGGCCCGTGCCGGAGCCGGCGGCGGCGAGCTGGTGGGCGACGGAGCCGGCGAGGCGGGCGCCGGAGGCGCCGAGCGGGTGGCCGAGGGCGATGGCGCCGCCGCGCGGGTTGACGATCGCGGGGTCGAGTTCCGGCCACTCGGCGAGGCAGCCGAGGGCCTGGGCGGCGAACGCCTCGTTGAGCTCGAAGGTCGTCAGGTCGGCGAAGGAGCGGTCGGCCTTGCCGAGGGCGCGGCGGACGGCGGCGACCGGGCCGAGGCCGAAGAGCTGGGGCTCGATGCCGGTGACGGCGGAGGCGCGGATGCGGGCGAGCGGTTCGCGGCCGCTCTCGCGCAGCCCGTCCTCGTCGACGAGGAGGAGGGCGGCGGCGCCGTCGTTGAGCGGCGAGGCGTTGCCGGCGGTGACGGTACCGCCGTCGGTCCTGAAGGCGGGCTTGAGGCGGCCGAGCGCCTCCAGGGAGGTGTTCTCGCGGACGCACTCGTCGCGGTCGAGCTCCGCGCCCGGGTAGGGGACGACCTCGCCGTCGTACAGGCCCTTGGCCCACGCCTCGGCGGCCTTGCGGTGGCTGTCGAGGGCGAAGGCGTCCTGGCGGTCGCGGCCGATGGCGTGCCTGTCGGCGACGAGTTCGGCACCCTCGCCGAGGGAGACGGTCCATTCGGCGGGCATGCGCGGGTTGGTCATGCGCCAGCCGAGGGTCGTCGAGTGGAGCTGCTGGTGGCCCGCGGGGAAGGCGCGCTCGGGCTTCTGGAGGACCCAGGGGGCGCGGGACATGGACTCGACGCCGCCGGCGATCGCCACGGAGGCGTCGCCGAGGGCGATCGCACGGGCGGCCTGGATCACGGCCTCCAGGCCGGAGCCGCAGAGCCGGTTGACGGTGACGCCGGGGACGGTGACGGGCAGTCCGGCGAGCAGGACGGCCATGCGGGCCACGTCGCGGTTGTCCTCGCCGGCGCCGTTGGCGTCACCGAAGTAGACGTCGTCGACGAGGGCGGGGTCGAGGTCGGGGGTGCGGTCGACGAGGGCCTTGACGACATGGGCGGCGAGGTCGTCCGGCCGTACGGAGGCGAGGCCGCCGCCGAACTTCCCGATCGGGGTGCGGACGGCGTCGACGATGTACACGTCGCGGATGCTCATCGGATCTCTCCCGGGTGACCGGCGGAACGACTCTGTTCGCCTGGTGAAAGAAGTTTCGCGCTGGTGCGCGCGCAGAGTCTGGGCCCCTCCGCCGCGCCTGTCAACGGTGGGCCGGGCCCGACGGCCGCGGTCACCCGATCCCCCTCGGAGGCCACCCGGCCCCCTGGGTCGTGCCCGACGGCCCCGGCCACCCCTCGACGACCCCGGTCACCCCTCGACGACCCCCGCCACCCCTCGGCGGTCACCCGGTCCCCCGGGCCGGGCCCGACCGCCGCGGCCACCCCTCGACGGTCACCCGATCCCCGAGGCGGGGCCCGGAAGTGCCCCGCCCGGGAGCCCCTCGGGCCTCGCGGCCCCTCTCCGTCATCCCGCGGACGCCTCGCGCACCAGCGCGACCAGGCCGTAGTCGAGCTCCCTGCCGTCCACGAGCAGGGCCTCGACGGTCAGCGTCTCGGGGTCGATGTCGGCGACCATGCCGTGCCCCTCGTAGATGGGGTAGCCGGACTCGCCGGACCGCCCGGTCCGCTCCACGACCGCCGTCCGGACGGCGCTGTCGGTGACGGCGGCCCCGCCCCGGTCCAGGACGTGCGCCGGTACCAGCAGGATCTCGTACCGCTTCGGGTGAGTGCTCATGAACCGACGCTAAGCGCTCCGTCCGCCTCCCGCCGGGCGGCGGACGCGGCGGACGCGGCGGTCAGCTGGACTCGCGGCGGATCACCCGCGAGTCGAGGAGGGAGCGGGTGCTCGGCCCGGGGGCGGTGCCGTTGACGGCGTCGTCGATCATGGCGGCCAGTTCGCGGCCGGGCATCAGGTCGATGCGCACGGTGCTCAGCCGCGGGCGCAGCAGCCGGCCGAGGAGGAGGTCGTCGGCGCCGACGACGGCGGTCTCGTCGGGCACGGTCGTGCCGGCGTCCTGGAGGGCGCGCATCAGGAGCATGGCGTACTCGTCGTTGTAGGCGAAGACGGCGTCGAGCGCGAGCTGCGGCCAGCGCGCGGCCAGTTCCTCCGCGGACTCCTCGGTGTAGGCGAGGGGCAGGGGTACGACGGTGGCGCCGGTGCCCTCGGCGGCGCGGCGGGCTCCCTCCAGGCGGGGGCCGGAGAACATCCCGAGGCCGGGTTCCTCGGGCACGACGACACCGATCCGGCGGCGGCCGTTCGCGATCAGGTGCTCGACGGCGACCTCGCCGACCCGGGGCTGGTTCAGGACGAGGGAGTGGGTGTCGTCGGCCGGACGGGTCCCGACGGTGATCACCGCCTTGACGCCGGAGCGCTTGAGGATCTCCACGGCCTCGGGCGGCACCTCCACCTCGCCGGTCGAGACGACGGCGGCGGGCCGCAGCTCGGCCCACGCGCGGGCGGCGTCCTCGGGGGCGAGGCCGACGCTGCCGTACTGGACGACGGTGTAGTCGAGGCGGCGCAGGGCCCACTGGAGGTCGTTGTAGAAGCGGCTGTAGAGCGGGCCGATGGGCACGTGGGCGGTGGGCAGGAGCACCATCCGGCTGTGGCCCGCGCGCAGGGTGCGGGCGGCCGCGTGGGGGACGTACCCCAGCTCGCGGGCCGCCTCGCGGACCCGCTCGCGGGTCGGTTCGCTGATGCGGACGGCCGAGGTGTTGTTCAGGACGTAACTGACGGTGGCCCGGGACACTCCCGCGAGGCGCGCCACGTCGGCGCTGGTCGGCACGGCGCGGGCGGGGGTGCGGCCCGGGGTGCCGTCGGCGGGCTGTTCGATCGACTGACTCATCGCTTCGGCATCTTTCCAGAACAATCCGGCGCGAGGTCTGGCGGATGGCCGGAATCGAGTGCTACACAATGCTGACACGTGTCACCACCCCCAATCATCCGCTTCCCGCCCCCTCATCGGGCGTTCTCCTCTGGAGGGCAACGTGGCCCTTTCCTCCCCCGGGACCGGAGCCGGTACGGGCTCCGGTCCCGCAGCCGGCCCCGACTCCCCCACCGCCCGGCCCACCCGTGGCCTGCTCCCGCTGCTGCTCCTCGGCAACACCGCGATGTACACGCTCTACATCGGCGTGCCGGGACTGCTGCTCGCGCTCCAGATCGAGGCCATCGACCCGGCCGACAAGGTGGCGAACTTCGGCCTCGTCTCCGGCATATCCGCGATCTTCGCGACGGTCTTCAACCCGGTCGCGGGGGCGCTGTCCGACCGCTCCGGACGGCGCAATCCCTGGATCCTGGCCGGCGGTCTGCTCGCCGTGCCGGTGATGCTGCTGCTCGGCGGCGTGGACACGATCCTGATGGTGACCATCGCCTGGTGTCTGGGCCAGGCGGTGATGAACGTCTACCAGGCGGCCATCACCTCCGTGGTGCCCGACCGGGTCCCGCTCGCCTCGCGCGGCAAGGCGTCGGCGGCCGTCGGCCTGGGGCTGCCGATCGGCTCCACCATCGGCGCCCTGGTCGGCGCGGCCTTCTCCGACGACTACCGGACCGGCTACCTGGTCTTCGGCGTGATCGTCGCCGTCACCTCGGTCGTCTTCACCTCGCTCGCCCGCGAGGAGCGGATGCCGGCCAAGGCGCCCATGCCGGTGAAGGCGCAGCTCGCCGCCTTCGGCAGCGCCCTCAGGGACCACGACTTCCGCTGGGCCTTCATCGGCCGCGCGCTGCTCGTCCTGGGCTACTTCGCGGTGGCCGGCTTCCAGCTCTACATCCTCAAGGACCACACGGAGCTGCCGGCCGGGCTCTGGGCGGAGGAGGCCGTCGCCATCCTCATGCCGGTCAACGCCTTGGCCATGGTCGTCTCCACGGTCCTCGGCGGCTGGCTGTCCGACCGCTACGACCGCCGCAAGCTGTTCGTCGGCGCCTCCGCCGCGCTGGCGGCCGTCGCGCTGCTCATCCCCGCGGTCTCCACCAGCTGGACCGCGATGCTCGCCTTCTCGATCGTCAACGGCCTCGGCTTCGGCTGCTACATGGCGGTGGACACCGCCCTGGTGACGATGGTGCTGCCGAAGGCGGAGGACGCGGCCCGGGACATGGGCGTGCTGAACATCGCCAACGCCGGCCCGCAGATCGTGGCCCCCTTCGTCGCCTCGGCGGTGGTCTCGATCGGCGGCGGCTACACACCCCTGTTCCTCGTCGCCGCCGTCCTGTCGGTCCTGGGCGCCCTCGCGGTCCGGCCGATCCGCTCGGTCCGCTGATCGGCCGGACCGCGCAACCCACCCCGGACCGGCTGGTTCTGACGTACCGTTCGAGCATGGACGCGTCGATGGACAGCTCGATGGTGGGACTGCTCGGCCGGGTCACCGGGACCATCGGACCCGGCCTCGTCGGCGAGGTGATCCTCCGGATCCGCGGCGGGGCCGAGCACTTCCTCGCGTACGCCGCCTCCCCGAAGCAGCGGATCGAGGTCGGCGCACTCGTCACCGTGGTGGAACACCTCCCTCCGCGCACCGTCTATGTCACAGCCGTGTACGACGTCTGACACGACGTCCGCCACGCCCGTTGAACGGCGTCCGTCCCGGGCGCACACTCCCTTCACCGGATCCGCACGGCTCCGGTGAAGGGGGACCTTGCCCATGGGCATCGGCATCCTGGCGGGCGCCGCCGTCGGCGCGCTCGTCGTCCTGATCGTCCTGTTCAAGATGATGTGGCGCGTCGCGGAACCCAACGAGGCGCTGATCATCTCCGGTTCCAACCACAAGAACGAGGGCCTCGGCGAGGGCATGGGGTTCCGCATCGTCACCGGGCGCGGCACCCTCGTGGTGCCCGGTGTGCAGGCGGTGCGCAAGCTGTCGCTGGACCTCAACGAGACCCAGTTGTCCGTCGAGTGCGTCACCCACCAGGGAATTCCGCTCAAGGTCCGTGGTGTGGTGATCTTCAAGGTGGGCGACGACTTCGTGTCCATCGCCAACGCCGCCCGCCGCTTCCTCGACCAGCAGAAGCTGATGAGCGAGCGGGTGCACATCGTCTTCGCCGGCCACCTCCGCGCCATCGTCGGCGGGTTGACGGTCGAGGACATGATCCGTGACCGGGAGAAGCTGACCGGGCAGGCCCGTTCGGCCTGTGGCACGGAGATGGAGAAGCTCGGTCTGATCGTCGACTCGCTCCAGATCCACGAGATCGAGGATCCGACCGGTTACATCAAGAACCTCGCCGCCCCGCACGCGGCCGCCGTCCAGCGCGACGCCCGGATCGCCCAGGCGGAGGCCAACCGGCGGGCGACCGAGGCCGAGCAGCAGGCGGCGGCCCGGATGTCGGAGGCGACCCGCGACAGCGAGATCCTCCAGGCCGGCTACCAGGCCGAGCGGGACCAGGCCAGCGCCCGGGCCCGGCAGGCCGGTCCGCTGGCCGAGGCGGCCTCCCGCCAGGAGGTCGTCGTCCAGGAGACCCGGGTCGCGGAGCTGGAGGGCCACCGCAAGGAACAGCAGCTCCAGGCGGAGGTCCGCAAGCCGGCCGACGCGATGGCGTACGAGACCCGGACGCTGGCCGAGGCCGAGCGCGACGCCCGGATCTCGGCCGCCCAGGCCACGGCGCGGGAGACCGAGCTGGCCAGCGCGGCGACGGCGACGGCCACCCGGGTCACCGGAGAGGCCGAGGCCGCGGCCGCGCACGCCAAGGGTCTCGCGGTGGCCGAGGCCACCCGGGCCAAGGGACTGGCCGAGGCCGAGGCGATCAAGGCCAGGGCCGCGGCCCTCGCCGAGAACCAGGAGGCCGTGGTCGCCCAGCAGCTGGCCGAGAAGTGGCCGGAGATCGTCGAGGCCGGCGCTTCGGCCTTCGGCAACGTCGACCAGATGGTCCTGCTCAACGGCGCCGACGGCATGGGCGAGATGTTCGCCAAGGCCCTGACCATGGGCGGGACGGGCCTCGGCCTCGCCCGTCAGCTGCTCGCCACGATGGGCCCGAACGGCGCCGACCGGCCGGCCACCGCCGTTCCGGCCGCGCGGGGCGGCGACACGAAGGAGGTGGCGACGGTGGAGATCACTGTCGGCGACGACGCGTGATCGGCCCACCCTTACCGCACCAAGGCCGGGGCCCGGCGCCGTCACGGCGCCGGGCCCCGGCCCGTACCCCCGTCGTCCCGTACCCCTGTGCCGCCGCGGCCGCTCAGTTGTGGCCGAACTTCCGTTCCTTGCGGTGGGACGCCGTCTCGATGACCGATCGCGGCGCCTCGCTCGCCGCCGCGGTCCCGCCCTTCTCCTTGGCGGTCACCGCCTCGCGGTGCTCGTGGCCGCCGGTACGGGCGCCCTTGTTCACCCGGGTCTGTTTCTTGCCCACGATGGTGCCTCCCGTGCCGAGTCCCTGTCCCTTCAGGCTCGCACGGGAGTACGAAGTACGCATGGCGGGATGAATCAGGTGCCTGAACGGGCTATTGGATCCCATCTCCGGCGGAAGGCGGCGAGCGTCGGGGCTCCGGCCCCCCGGTCCAGGACGGCGAAGACGACCTCGTCGAAGTGGCCGGCGAAGCGCCCGTCGCCGGTCAGCAGCGCCTTGAAGGTGCCCGCCACCTCGGACGGGTCGTTCTGGAAGACGCCGCAGCCCCAGGCTCCGAGGACGATCCGGCGGTACCCCTCGGCCGCCGCCGTCTCCAGGACCCGCTCGGCGCGGGAGGCGAGCGCGGCGGGCAGATGGTGGGCCCGCTCGGGGTTCCGCCGGCGGACGACGCCGGCGTTGGGCGCGGGCGAGGTCAGGAACCCGACCGTGAAGGGGTCGTCGAGCAGGGCACCGCGGTCGTCACGGAAGACGGGCACCCGGGGCGAGTGGATCACCCGGTCGGTGTAGAAGGCGTCCCGCTCGTCCCGGTGGTGCGCGTAGTAGGCGGGGGCGCGGAGCAGGGTGGCGTGCAGGGCGGAGGAGCGGCACAGGGCCTCCTCCTGGGCCTGCGCCCCGTTGAGGTAGCCGCCGCCGGGGTTGCGGGCGGAGGCGAAGTTCAGGACGGCGACGGGGGCGCCCGGGGCGGCGCCGGTCATCCTGCGGGCGGCGGCGAGGCTGCTCTCACCGGTCACCTCGATCCGGCCGGCGCGGCCGGTGCCGGGGGTGACGGGGACGGGCTCGGGTCCGTACAGACGGGTTCCGGCCAGGGCGGCCGCGAGGTCCTCGTGGAGGGAGACGGTCCGCCCGCCGGGGGCGGTGTAGGAGCCCGCGGCGACGATCGCCTCGGTCTGCCGCGCGATCTCGCGCAGTCGTGCACTCATGACGGCAGGATGATCGTTTCGGAGTGTCCGGGACAAACGGTTTTCCCGCCCTCCCGCTCCCTCGCGCCTCACTCCCGCGTGAGCGGCGATTTACGGACCTCCGGGGGCACAAGGGGCGCGCGTGGGGGCGCTGAGGCGCTCTTGCACGCCGCCCGGCGGTGCCTTTAGGTGGAAGCAGCGGCTCCCGAACGGATCCGCGACCAGCACCTGGAGGTGCACGGATGACGCTCAGCGGCACCCCGCGCGGCGGTCCGCCCCTCACCGAGGAGGCGGCGGAGGAACTGCTGCGCTGTATCTGCTTCAAGACCGGCCCGCCCCGGACGGTGGGGGCCGAGCTGGAGTGGCTCGTCCATGATCTGCGCGACCCGCGCGAGCCGGTGCGGCCGCCCCGGCTGGCCGCCGCGCTCGACACCGTACGGTCCCTGCCGCTGGTGTCGGCGCTCACCTTCGAACCCGGAGGGCAGCTGGAGCTCAGCTCGCGCCCGGCCGGTTCCCTCATGGAGTGCCTGGACTCGCTCGCCTCCGACCTGACGGCCGTGCGGTCGGCGCTCGGCCCGCTCGGCCTGACGCTGAGCGGGTACGGGGTCGACCCCTGGCACGCGCCGCGCGAGCGGGTGCTGCGCGAGCCGCGGTACGACGCGATGGAGGCAGCGCTCGGCCGGACGGGCCCGGCGGGCCGGGCCATGATGTGCGAGTCGGCCTCGGTCCAGGTCTGCCTGGACGCGGGCCACGAGGAGCCGGGGCCGCTCGGCTATCTGCGCCGCTGGGAACTGGCGCACCTCTTCGGTGCGGTCCTGGTGGCGGTCTTCGCGAACTCGCCGCAGCACGGCGGGCGCCGTACCGGCTGGCGTTCCACCCGGCAGTCGCTCTGGGCGGACCTCGACCCCCTGCGGACGCTGGCGCCGTCGGCCGACGGCGACCCGCGCGGGGAGTGGGCGGCGCACGTCCTGGACACGCCGGTGCTCTGTGTGCGCGAGGAGGCCGGCCCCTGGCTGGTGCCGGAGGGGCTGACCTTCCGGGAGTGGCTGCGGACGGGGCTGCCCCGGCCTGCCGACGCCGACGACCTGCGCTATCACGTGACGACGCTCTTCCCGCCGGTCCGGCCGCGCGGCCATCTGGAGCTGCGGATGATCGACGCGCAGCCGGGCGCGGACGGCTGGATGGTGCCGGTGGCGGTGACGACCGCGGTCTTCGAGGACGCGACGGCGGCCGAGACGGTGTACCGGGCGGTACGGCCGCTGGCCGGCCTCGCCGGTCCTGAGCCGGCACCCCGCAATCCGCTGTGGCGGCGAGCGGCCCGCGACGGGCTCACCGATCCCGTCCTGCACGCGGCGGCCCGCGACGTCTTCGCGGCGGCCCGGCCGGCGCTGCGCCGGATCGGTGCGAGCGAGCGGGTGCGGCGGGCCGTGGACGCCTTCCAGGAAAGGTACGTGGATCCCGGGGGCTGCCCGGCCGACGAACTCCAGGTGATGACGTCATGACCGGAACGACCGACGCCGGGACGGCTCCGGGCGCGGAGGAGCTGCGGAGCCGCGCGCTGGAGGCGCTGACCACGGCCCGGAACCGTACCGCCCTCCTCACCGACTGCGTGGAGGACGGTGAACTCACGGCGCAGCACTCACCGTTGATGTCCCCGCTCGTCTGGGATCTGGCGCACATCGGGAACCAGGAGGAGCAGTGGCTATGGCGGGAGGTCGGGGGCCGGGAGGCGCTGCGCCCGGAGATCGACCCGCTGTACGACGCCTTCGCCCACCCGCGCTCGGCCCGTCCGTCGCTGCCCCTGCTGTCGCCCGGCGAGGCACGGGCGTACGCCGCGGACGTACGGACCCGGGTGCTCGACGTGCTGACCGGGGCGCGCATGGAGGGGCGTCCGCTGCTGGACGCCGGCTTCGCCTTCGGGATGATCGCCCAGCACGAACAGCAGCACGACGAGACGATGCTGATCACCCACCAGCTCCGGAGGGGTCCGGCCGCGCTGGCCGCTCCCCCGCCCCCGACCCATCCCTCGGGGCCGCTCCCGGAGGAAGTCCTCGTCCCCGGAGGCCCATTCACGATGGGCACCTCGGACGAGCCGTGGGCGCTCGACAACGAACGCCCGGCGCACACCCGTACCGTGGCCGCCTTCCACATCGACACCGTGCCGGTCACCAACGGCTCCTACCTGGCGTTCATGGCGGACGGCGGATACACCGACCGGCGGTGGTGGCGGCCGGACGGCTGGGCGCAGATCCGTGAACACGGCGTCGTGGCGCCGCTGTTCTGGCGACAGGAGTCGGGTCAGTGGCTGCGCCGCCGGTTCGGGGTGACCGAACCCGTGCCGGAGGACGAGCCCGTGGTCCACGTCAGCTGGTACGAGGCGGACGCCTACGCGCGCTGGTCCGGCCGGCGGCTGCCGACGGAGGCGGAGTGGGAGAAGGCGGCCCGGCACGACCCGGTGAGCGGCCGCTCGCGCCGCTATCCGTGGGGTGACGCCGATCCCGGTCCCGACCACGCCAACCTGGGCCAGCGGCATCTGCGGCCCGCGCGGGCGGGAAGCTATCCGGCGGGCGCGTCGCCGCTCGGGGTGCGGCAGCTGATCGGCGACGTGTGGGAGTGGACGGCGAGCGACTTCACGCCCTACCCGGGCTTCCGCGCCTTCCCGTACAAGGAGTACTCGGAGGTGTTCTTCGGTCCCGAGTACAAGGTGCTGCGCGGCGGTTCCTTCGCGGTGGACGCCGTGGCCTGCCGGGGGACCTTCCGCAACTGGGACTATCCGGTGCGGCGGCAGATCTTCGCCGGCTTCCGCACCGCCCGTTCCGCGGAGCTCGACTGATGTGCCGTCATATCGCCTACCTCGGCGATCCTGTGGCGCTCGGAGACCTGCTGGTGCGGCCGGCGCACGCGCTGTTGCGCCAGGCGTGGGCGCCGCGTACCCAGAGCAGCGGGGTGGTGAACGCGGACGGGTTCGGCGTCGGCTGGTACGCGGACGGGGACCCGGTCCCGGCCCGGTACCGGCGGACCGGCCCGATCTGGGGCGACCTCTCCTTCGCGGACCTGGCCCGGGTGGTGCGGAGCGGGGCGCTGCTGGGCGCGGTGCGGGGGGCGACGCTGCCGGGCGCGGACGGGGAGGCCGCCGCGGCGCCGTTCGGGTCGGGGCCGTGGCTCTTCAGTCACAACGGTGCCGTGCCGGGCTGGCCGGGGTCGCTGACGCCGCTGGCCGCCGCCCTGCCGGCGGCGGAGCTGCTCGATCTGGAGGCGCGGACGGACTCGGCGCTGCTGTGGGCGCTGGTGCTGCACCGGCTGCGGGCCGGTCAGGGGCCGGGGGACGCGCTCGCCGGGACGGTCCTGGCGGCGGCCGAGGCCGCTCCGGAGGCGCGGCTCAATCTGCTGCTCACCGACGGCGACCAGATCGCGGCGACGGCGTGGGGGAACAGTCTGTGGTGTCTGTCGGGTCCCGGCCGGGTGGCCGTGGCCTCCGAACCGTACGACGACGATCCGCGCTGGCGGGAGGTGCCCGAGCGGACGCTCGTCACCGCCTCCCGGGCGGATGTCGTCCTCACCCCGCTCAAGGAGTCGTCCGCGTGAGCACGTTCCAGCTGACCCGCACCCTCGCCGCGGACGCGGCCACCGCCGATCTGCGCGCCGACGTGCTGCGCGGGCTGACCCGCTCGCCCAAGGAGCTGCCGCCGAAGTGGTTCTACGACGCCCGGGGCAGCGAGCTGTTCGACGAGATCACCCGGCTGCCGGAGTACTACCCGACGCGGGCGGAGCGGGAGATCCTGATCGCGCGGGCGCCGGAGATCGCGGCGGCGACCGGGGCCCGGACGCTGGTGGAACTGGGCTCGGGCTCGTCGGAGAAGACCCGCTTCCTGATCGACGCGCTGATGCCGGGGCTGGCCGCCTACGTGCCGGTGGACGTGAGCGAGTCGGCGCTGACGGGTGCGGCGGAGGCGCTGCTCGCGGACCGGTCCGAGCTGCGGGTGCACGCGCTGGTCGCCGACTTCACGCGGGGGATCACGCTGCCGGGGACGCCCGGGCCCCGGCTCGTCGCCTTCCTGGGCGGGACGATCGGGAACCTGCTGCCGGAGGAGCGGCGGGCGTTCCTGCGTTCGGTGCGGTCGATGACGGCCCCGGGCGACGCGTTCCTGCTCGGCACCGATCTGGTGAAGGACGAGTCGACCCTGGTGGCCGCGTACGACGACGCGGCCGGGGTGACGGCGGCGTTCAACAAGAACGTGCTGGCCGTGATCGACCGGGAGCTGGGGGCCGACGCGGATCCGGCGGACTTCGACCACGTGGCCCGGTGGGACCGGGAGCGGGAGTGGATCGAGATGCGGCTGCGGGCGCGGCACGCGCTGACCGTGAAGATCCCCGACCTCGATCTGGTGGTGCCGTTCGAGGCGGGCGAGGAGATGCGGACGGAGGTGTCGGCGAAGTTCCGTCAGGAGGGTGTGCGGGAGGAGCTGGCCGAGGCCGGGTTCGAGGCGGAGCGGTGGTGGACGGACGAGGAGGGCCGGTTCGCGCTGTCGCTGGCGACGGCGCGGTAGGCGTTCGGGGCGGTCTGCCGGGGGACGGCGGGCCGCGGGCCGACCGGGGTCCCGAGCGGGGTCCCGGCGGGGAGCACGGCGGCCGGCGGTCCGGCGGTGGGACGCCGGGGCGGTGAGGGCGGTACGGCGGTGGGGTGGACGGCGTGCTGGGCCGCTGCGGCCAGGAGCCTGCGGTCCGGATACTGGATGGTGGATATGGGATCCAGTATCCGGATCTCGGCGGCCAGCCCCGGCGTCCGCACCACCCGCCACAGCGACGCCCCGAGCGGGTCCTCCCCCACGTACGCCGACGCCCCGTGCGGCCGGTAGCCGATCCGTACCGGCTGGATATCGGATCCGGTATCCACCGCCGCTTGGAAGAGCGCCGGGCGGAACCGCCCGCCGGCCCGCCCGCACCACGTGGAGCCCTCCGGGAAGGCGGTCACCCGGCCGCCCGCCGCCAGCGCGCCGGCGACCTCGCGCACGGTGCCGGGCAGCCCGCGGAGCCCGTCGCGGTCGATGAAGAGGGTGCCGCCGAGGGCGGCGAGCGCGCCGAGCACCGGCCAGCCGCGCACCTCCCGTTTGGCGATCATCCGGCCGGGCAGGGCCGTGGCGACGAGGGGGATGTCGAGCCAGGAGACGTGGTTGGCGACCACGAGCGCGGGCCGTCCGGCGGGCGGCCGGGGGCCGGTGACCGCGAGCCGGACGCCGAAGGCGCGGACGACCGCCCGCGCCCAGAGCCGTACGAGAACGTGCCTCGCGGCGGCGGACAGCCGGCTCACCACCGGGAGCAGGACCACCCCGAGGAGGACGGTCGCGAGCCCGGCCGCCAGGCGGGCGCAGGCCAGCGGGGCGGGTGCGGGCCGGAAGGCCGCGCGGGCGGTCCCGGGGTCCGTGACCGCGTCCGGGTGGGCCGCGCAGCGGCGGCCCGGGGTGCACGGCGCCGTGGGGAGCCACGGCGAGGGAGGCGGGACCGCGCGGTTCACGAGGCCGGGACGAGCGAGAGGAAGTGACGCAGGTAGCGGGGGTTGGTCCGGCGCAGCGAGAGCAGTACGTAGAGGTCGGCGACGCCGAAGTCGGGGTCGTGGGCGGGGGCGCCGCAGATCCAGGCGCCGAGCCGGATGTAGCCGCGGAGCAGGGCGGGGAGTTCGGTGCGGCCGCCGGGGCGGGGGACGCCGTCGGCGTTCCACAGCTTGTGCGGGGTGACCCAGTACTCCTCGGGGGCGAGGTGCTTCGCCTTGACGGTGTCCCACGTGGCGGCGGCGAGCGCGCCGCCGTCGGCGAGCGGGATCGAGCAGCAGCCGGCCAGCCACTCGTGGCCGGTGCGGGTCATGTAACGGGCGAGGCCGGCCCAGATGAGGGCGATGACCGCGCCGTTGCGGTGGGCGGGGTGGACGCAGGACCGGCCCACCTCGACGAGGTCGTCGCGGACGGGCGCGAGGCGGGTGAGGTCGAACTCGGTCTCCGAGTAGAGCCGGCCGGCGGCGGCGGCCCGCTCGGGCGGCAGGATCCGGTAGGTGCCGACGACCTCGCGGGTGGTCTCCTCGCGGACGAGGAGGTGATCGCAGTAGGCGTCGAAGGCGTCGGTGTCGAGACCCGGTTCGGGTCCGTCGAGGCGGGCGCCCAGCTCTCCGGCGAAGACCAGGTGGCGCAGGCGCTGGGCGGCCCTGACGTCGGCCTGGTCGCGGGCGAGCTCCACGACGTAGCGGGGTGCCGGCTGAGCTGCGTCGGCCGGACCGGGCTGAGCGGGGAGTGCCACGAGGGGCGGGATGCCGGCCGGCACGGGGACGGCCGGGACGGTGGCGTCGGCGAGCGCGGGCGAGAGTGCGGGCATTGCGGTCTCCTCCGGCGTACGGAAGGTGAAGGGGTGTCGCCGGTCCGCGAGCGGTGCGGCCCGGCCCCTCGTTTCTTCCGCCGCCGGCTGGATTCGACATGACCGGCCGGGGGATCGCGGGTGTGGGAAGGCTGAATGCTCCGCGGCGCCCCCGGAGGGGGGCGCCGCGGCGGTCTACTCGGCCAGGGTGTCGGTGATGGCCTCGGAGGCGGTGCGGGCCGCCTTCTTGGCGTTCTCGCCGTCCAGGACGGCGGTCATGTAGGGCTTGATGGGGTTGTCGCCCTCGACGTCGGCCCACTGGGGGGAGTTGGGGGTGGCGCGGCCGTTGGCGGCGCCGGCGGCCATGGCGGCGGTGGCCTCCTGGCCGGAGACGACGGAGGCGAGGCTCTTCTTGTTGGGCACGTAGCCCATGGCGCGGGCCAGCTCCGTCTGCCACTTCTCGCCCGCCAGCGCCTTGACGACGTCGAGGGCGGCGCTGCGGTCGGGGGCGTTCGCGGGGATGATCAGGTCCGAGCCGCCGGTGAAGACCGCGCCCGGGGTGCCCGCTTTCTTGCCCGGGATGGGGAAGTAGCCGAGCTTGTCCTTGAGGGCCGGGTTGGCCTTGAGGATGGCGGAGACGGCGCTGGGCACGGCGACGATCTGGGCGACGTCGCCGCGGGCGAAGACCTCGGCCTGCGGCGGGTTCTGCTCGTCGGCGTTCTTCGGCCCCGAGCCGAGGGACTGGAGCGACTTGTAGAAGTCCATGCCGCGCAGGGCCTCGGGCGTGTCGAGGGTGCCGGTCCAGAGGCCGCCCTCGTCGACGGCGAGCTCGCCGCCCTCGTCCCAGATGAAGCCGGCGAGGGTGTACCAGTCCTGGCCGGCCAGGTAGATGCCCTGGGAGCCCTGGCGGTTGAGCTTCTCGGTGACGTCGAGCCACTCCGCGCGCGTGGCGGGCGGTTCGGTGACCCCGGCCGCGGCGAAGAGGTCCTTGTTGTAGATGACGATGCGGTTGGCGGCGTACCAGGGGATGCCGTACTGCGAACCGCCGAGGTTGCCGGGCTCGGCCAGACCGGGCAGCCAGTCCTCGCTGCCGAGGTCGCGGACGGACTCCAGGGTGAGGTCGTAGAGCCGGTCGGTGTCGGCGTACTGGGCGACCTGGGTGTTGCCGACCTCGATGAGGTCCGGTCCGCCGCCGCCCTTGATGGCCTCGGTGACCTTCTTGCCGATGCCGGTCCAGTCCTGGATCGTGACGTTGAGGTCGACGTCGCCGTGCTCGTCCTCGTACGCCTCGGTGAAGCGCTTCAGGAAGTCCTCGCTGACGCTGTCCCGCATGAGCCATATGTCGACCGTGCGGCTCTCGCCCCCGGTCCCGGGCAACAGCCCGCAGCCCGCGAGGGCGAGTGCGGTGGCGGCAGCCAGCGGACATGCGAGCAAGCGGTTCTTCACGGAGGTCACCTTCGGTTCAGCACACGGGGGTGCGGCAAGGGGGGGCTGACCCGACGTGGGGGGACCGAACGGGGTGTTCGCGCGGGTATGTGGCCTGGATTCTGGTCTGGACCAACCGAGTGGTCAAGTCCTTGACCACCTCGTTCCAGGAGCGGGCGGGGCAAACGGCACTGTTACCCACGGGTACGGGCGAAGGGTGGCGGACCGCCCTCGCCGTGTCGCGCGGCGCCCCGCCCTGGGGCACGGTGGAGGGAACCCCCACCGGGGGCACCGAGAGGAGTCCCGCTCCATGTCGAACCACACGTACCGCGTCACCGAGATCGTCGGCACCTCCACCGAGGGCGTCGACCAGGCCATCCGCAACGGCATCACGCGCGCCTCACAGACGCTGCGCGGCCTCGACTGGTTCGAGGTCACGCAGGTGCGCGGCCATCTGGTCGACGGGCAGATCGAGCACTACCAGGTCGGGCTGAAGGTCGGCTTCAGGCTGGACGAGGGCGCCTGACCCCGCGTCGGCCCGCCGCCACACGCGTGTGGCGGCGGCTCAGGTCCTGCCCTCGCGCTCCTGGGCCTCCCGCAGCGCCTCCGAGGAGGACGCCCAGTCGGCGCGGACCACCGGGAAGCCCGCGGCCTCGGCCGCGTCGCAGACGAGCGCGTCGTCGTCGACCAGCATCCGGACCTCCCGGTCCGCGCCGAGCCGCCGCAGGATCTCCACCTTGGTGACCCGGGCGGGCCGGAAGTCGCGGTGCCGGCGCATGTGGACCGGCCCCTCGGGGAGCCCCTGGGCGGCCAGCCAGTCCAGGGTGTCCCGCCGGCAGCGCTCCGGACGCCCGGTCAGGTACACCACCTGGCACTCCTCGGCCGCCGAACGGCAGAGCTCCACGCCCTGCGCCAGCGGCGGGTCGTCCGGCGCCGCCGCGAAGAAGCCGTCCCAGTCCCGGGGCTTGCCCTCCAGGAAGTGCTGCCGGTGGGCGGTCCCGGCGAGGGTGTTGTCGAGGTCGAAGACGGCCAGCGGCCGGGTGTCACGAGTCACACGACCAGCCTAGGAGCGCCCACCGACAACACCGGGGACGTGCATCGGGCCCGACGCGGCCGGCCAGCATCGGAGCCTGATACTGCGGGGCGGCCCATGTGGCCGCCGCCGCGGGTCGCCACCGCCGAGCCCGTCGAACCCGTCGAACCGACCGGGGCCGTCGAACCGACCGGGCTCGGTCGGACCGACCGCGCCGACCGAACCGACCAAGGCTCGGGCGCAGACAGGCCCACGGCACCGACGACGGCAGGTCGCCGACCCTCGCCCCCGCAGGCCCCTTGGACTCCCCCACCCCCTCCGACCCCACCAACTCGCCGCCCCCGCCGGCCGCTCCCGCCACGCGCGCGTGGCGGCGCCCGCGCGCGGCGGTCGTGCCGGATGCGCCGGATCCGCCGGGAGGGACCCCCAGCGCACCCGTCCGAGGTGACCGATGCGCGGACCCCTCGTTGGCACAGTCATGCAGTCGTACGACACCTTGCCCGGCAGCGGAATACCCCCCGCCGCACCCCCTCGCCCCGGCCGGAGCGACGCCGAGGCGGCGCTCGTCGAGCACTATCCGCGGCTCGTCAGGCTCGCCCACCTGATCCTCCCGCCCGCCCTCGGCCGGCACCGCCGCGTGCTCGCCGCGCACGCCGTCGTGCAGAGGTCCCTCGCGGCGGCCGGCCCGTCGCGCCCGCGCCCGCGCGTGCCCGCGCCGCGCGGCGAGCAGGGTCCGGTCCTCTCCTGGCTGCGGGAACGCGTCGTGTCCGCCGCGCTGCGGGCGGCCGCCCGCCCCGGGTGGTCCCTCGGACGTACCCCGCTCCCCGCCGTCCTCGGACTGAGGGTCTTCCCCCGGGCCGGCGGCGACGACGAGACGGCGCTGGAGGCCGCGCTGGCCGAGGTGGCTCCCGAGGTACGGGCCGCCTTCGCCCTCCGCGTCCTCGAAGGGCTCGCCGCCGAACCCGCCGTCCTCGTCCTCGCCGCCGCGGGCGCGCGCCGGCCGGAGGAGGCCCTCCGGGCCGCCGAAGACCTCCGCACCACGCTCGGCGCCGACGCCGAATCGCTCCTGCACGGCGTCGAGTTCGACCCGTGCACCGTCCAGGCGCGCCCGACGGACCTGCTGCGCCGCCGACACCGCGGCCGCGTGGCCGCCCTCGCCGCCACCCTGCTGCTCGCCGCGACCACGGCCGTCGTGCTCGCCCCGCGGCCCGCGCCTCGTCCGGCCGAGCCGCCCGTCACGCCGCTCACCGTGGCGTCCGCCCGCGCGGCCGACCCCGCGCTCCTGCTCCGTACCCCCACCGAGCTGTGGGCCGACACCGCGCGCGTCGATCTGACCGTGTGGCCCGCGCGCGGGGCCGGGACCGGGGACACGGCGCTGCTGTCCCGCGCCCTCGACGCCTGGGCGCGCGGCTCCGGGGACCGTACGGGCATCCGGGTCACCGCCACGCCGGGGACGCCGACGACCCCGCCCGTCGCGCCGGCCCGGCTGCTCTTCGCCGGCCCGGTCGACGACTCCGCGGTCGTCCTCCTGAACGACGGCGGCCGGCTCGTCCGGTACGCCGAGCCGCTCGGCGGCCGGGGTGCGGCGGTCCTCGAACTGGCCCGGGCGGACGACGCGGACGTGACCAGCGGCGCGGCCGTGGCGGTGAGCAGGACACCGCTCGGAGCGCGGTTCCTGCTCGCCCCCTGGATCGACGAGAGCGCGGTGCGCGACCTCCGCCGGCCCGAGGTGCCCGCCCGGCCCCTGGGCGTCTCCCGGGACGGCGTCACCGACCCCGTGCCGCAGGCGCCGGGAGACTGCCGCGCCGTTCCCGCGCTCCAGGTGCGTTCGTCGACCAGGATCGTCGAGGACCATTCGTTCCTGCTCGCCGACCTCGGGGAGCCCTTCGCCGCGCACCTGACGTGGACTCCGCCGCCGGGGACCGGAGCTCCCGCGCGCCAGCCGCGGGAGGCCACGTCGGCCGCGGGCCTCGCCGCCTGGGCCCGTTCGGCCTGCGCCCTGCCGGAGCTTCGGGGCACCGGCGTACGCGCCGTGAACCGGTGGGAGTTCGCCCAGCAGGCCCTGCCGGAGCGGGCGGGACGCGCCACCTGGACCTGCACGCGTGCGGAGGGCTGGGACGGACGCGCCCGCGTGCAGGTGGCGTGGGAGCGGCAGGACGGCCGCACGGCGCCGGTACCGGCGGCTGGCCCGCCGCCGGCGGACACCGCGGCGTGCAGCCGCTTCGGTCAGCACCTGCTGGCGGGGACGTACTGGACGGCGCCGTCGGGGGCGCGGTACTACCTCGCCGCCGGCAGCCGGGCCCTGACCGCGATCACCGCCCAGGGACCCGTCTCCGCCACCGCGCGGGGACAGACCCTGGCCGTCCGCACGGACGCGGAAGGCCGGGTCCGGCTGACCGGCACGGTGCCCGGCCCGGACCGACTGCGGGGCTGGGGCGAGCCCGAGCGGGTCTCCGACGGACCCTGAGCAGGCGCGAAGCCTGGGAGCCGTGCACCACGGCGGAGTTGCCCGCGGCCCGTGCACCACGGCGGCGTTGCCCGCGGGCCGCGCACCACCGGGTGGGCGACCGCGGGCCGTGCGCCGTGGTGCGGCCGTGCCCGGTGGGGCGGGGGACTACGGGCACGCGCTCGCCGTCGTCCCCCGCGGGCTCACCGGCCGGGGCCGGGGGCCGCGTTCTCGTGCCTGTCCGGGCCCGTCCCGGCACGGACGGCCTCGGCGTCGGCGTCGCCGTGCCGTTCCGCCCAGGTCTCCAGCGCCGCCCGGCAGGCGTGGTCGAGGTGGTGGATCCCGGAGAGGTCGAGCACCACGCGGCGGTCGCTGGGCAGGGCTTCGAGGCTGTCGAGTATCTGCGGCAGCCTCAGGAAGGTGATCGTCCCCTGGAGTCGTACGCGCACCGCGTCGCGCCCGTCGTCACTGTGCTCGATCCGCAGGTGCGACGCCTCCCAGGCGGCCTTGGCCACCGACAGGACGAGACCGATCAGGACGCCCTCGAACATGCCGACCACGACGATCGCCGTCGCCGTCGCCACCAGGACGAGGGCTTCGCCCCGGTGACGGCTCCAGAGCGTCACGATCCCCTTGAACGGGATGAGCTTCCAGCCCGCGTGCACGAGGATCCCGGCCAGTGCCGCCAGCGGGATGTACGCGAGGACGGCCGGCAGCAGGGCGACGAAGAGCAGCAGCCAGACGCCGTGGAGGACCCGGGACGCCTTCGTCCGGGCGCCGGCCTCGACGTTGGCCGAACTGCGCACGATGACCGCCGTGAGCGGCAGCGCGCCGAGCAGGCCGCACAGGGCGTTTCCGGTGCCCTGGGCGAGGAGTTCCTTGTCGTAGTCGGTGCGGGGTCCCGAGTGGAGCCGGTCGACCGCCGCCGCGCTGAACAGCGACTCGGCCGAGGCGATCAGGGCGAACGCGAGGATCGTGCCGAGGAGGGCCGGGTCGGCGAGGGAGGAGAGGGCCTCGGCTCCCGGCAGGTGGACGGCCTCCAGCACTCCGCTGACCCGCACGGTCTCCACCGGGAGGCCGAACGCGGCGGTCGCCAGGGCGGCGAGGAGCACCGCCACCAGGGCGCCGGGCACCGCGCGGGCCCGGCGCGGCATCCGCCGCCAGCCGACGACGACGAGGACGGTGCCGGCCCCGAGGGCGAGCGACACGAGGGCCGTACGGCTGCCGAGCGCTTCGACCAGGGCGCCCGGGAGGCCGACGAGCTTGTCGAGGCCGGAGGCCGGGGCCGTCAGGCCCGCCGCGGCGTAGAGCTGCCCGGCGATGATGACCAGGCCGATGCCCGCGAGCATCCCCTCGACGACGGAGAGGGAGATCGCGCGGAACCAGCGGCCCCAGCGGAGCAGCCCCATGACGATCTGCAGGACGCCGGCCGCCAGCACGATCACGCCGAGCGCGGGGAGGCCGAAGGCGCGGACCGCCTCCAGGACGAGCACGGTGAGCCCGGCGGCCGGGCCGGAGACCTGGAGGCTGCTGCCCC
This sequence comes from Streptomyces sp. NPDC004435, assembly GCF_042873895.1. NCBI lineage: Bacteria > Bacillati > Actinomycetota > Actinomycetes > Kitasatosporales > Streptomycetaceae > Streptomyces > Streptomyces sp. NPDC004435. The sequence goes on from NZ_JBIAMB010000015.1 coordinate 109,613, forward strand.
GCATGAGTCCGGTGACGATGCCGCCGACGATGCCGGTGATGAGGCCGAGTTCGGCGGGGACGCCGGAGGCGACGGCGACACCGATGCAGAGCGGGAGGGCGACGAGGAAGACGACGAGCGAGGCGGCGAGGTCCTGCCTCAGGAAGGGGTGGGAGCGGGGCGTCCGGAGGTCGTTCATCACGGTGCCCCGGGGGCGTCGGGTCCGGTGCGGTGCTCGCGTACGGCTGGATCCTGGGCTGACTCCTCAGGGCGCTGTCCGGATCGGCGGGCGGTGTCGATGAGGGGCTGCATGAAGGTTTCCTCCTGGCGCGCGTGGGGGCGCGTCGGGCTGACAGGTCGGCGCGGGGTGGCGGCGCCGGTCAGCAGAGGAAGACCTGGAGGGCGGAGGGGTCGTGGCCGGCGAGCGGTCTGGGGCGGGAGTCGGATCCGTCCGTGCGGCCGGTCCCCCGGTCGGCGAACGGCGTGGCGGTGCGGGTGACGAGGGGCTGCGGGCCCGGGGCGCCGGTGGGGGCGGGCACCGCCCTCCGCCGGTCGCCGTGGAGGACGGAGCCCCGGGGGGCGTCGGCCTCGCCTCCCCCGGCGTGCCCGGGCTCGTGCGCCGCGGCCGGCGCGGCCTGCTGGACCCGGGGCTGCTGGAGCGGGGGCGCGGCCCCCGTCGGAGTGGGCCCTGTGGGGGCGGAGAGGGCGCAGGTGCCGCAGACCAGGGCGAGGAGGAGCAGGAGGACCGCGCGCAGGGCCGGGGGCGTACGGACGGACGGCATCGTGGACGCTCTCCTCCCTGATCCTCCGGTCGCATCATCATCGGGATTCACCAAAGCAAGCCCAAGCGTGGGTCAACGAAGAGTAATGCGCCCATGTGAACCGCGTGACGCAACACCCGTGCCGTACGAGGGTTTTCGAATGGAATCAGCCTGATGTTGACGCGAACGGCAGCGTTCGGCGTCGGCGGGCCGCCGCACGGGTGAGCGGACCCTCGCGACGACGGACCGGCCCGCGCCCTTCTCGCATCGTTCGCGCACCGCTCTCGCGACGTAGGGTGGCGGTATGTCCGACGGTTCACACGGGATCACCACCGGCTCCCTGGCGCGGCGTCTCGGGGTCTCCCCGACGACCGTGCGCTCCTGGGACCGGCGTTACGGGATCGGTCCCGCCGCCCGCCCGGACGGGCACCACCGGCGGTGGGGTCCCGGGGACGTGGCGATGCTGGAGGAGATGTGCCGTCTCACGGCCTCGGGCGTCCCGCCGGCCGAAGCCGCGCGGGCCGCGCTCCGGACACGGACCACGGGGGTGGCGGTCAGGGACGACGCCCCGGCCCCGGGGCGGGCGGCGGCGGGCAGCGGGCTGCCGCTGGGCGCCGTGCGGCAGGAGTGCCGCGGACTCGCGCGCGCCGCGGTGCGCCTCGACGGACCGGCGGTGGAGGGGATGCTCCAGGAGGTCCTCGAACGGTACGGGCTCGTCACCGCCTGGGAGGACGTCATGGCGCCGACGCTGCACGCGGTGGGCCGGAAGTGGGAGTCGTCCGACGACCGGTACGTCGAGGTGGAGCACCTGCTCTCCTGGCACATCTCCACCGCGCTGCGGCGGGCCACCGTGACCGGTTCCGCCGAACCCTCCCCGGGCCCCCCGGTGGTCCTCGCCTGCGTCCCGGCCGAGCAGCACACCCTGCCGCTGGAGGCGCTGACCGCCGGTCTCGCCGAGCAGGGCCTGCCGATCCGGATGTTCGGCGCGGCCGTGCCGGCGGAGGCCCTGGACGCCGCGGTCCGGCGGTCCGGCCCCGCCGCCGTCGCCCTCTGGTCCCAGGCGCGGTCCACCGCCGACCACGCCCTCGCACGGCACGTGGCGGCGACGGCGTTCGGCGTGCGGGGCGCGCGCAGGACTCCGCTCGTGATGCTCGCGGGCCCCGGCTGGCTCGGCCGGACACCGGCTCCCGGCATGGTGCGGCCCTCCGGTCTGCGCGAGGCGATCGGCCTCGTCTCCCGGCTGTACGCGGACCACGCGGCCGGTCCCGGAGCCTGACGCACGTGCTGCGGGCCGGCCGGGTCAGCGGGCGGTCCCGGAGCCTGACGCACGTGCTGCGGGGCCGGTCGGGTCAGCGGGCGGCCGGGGCGCCGGCGCCCGCGAGTTCGAGGCTGTGCCGCATGCGCTGGAGGCCGCGGCGGGCGTGGCTCTTGACCGTGCCGAGCGGCATGCCGGTGCGATCGGCGATCTGGGTCTGGGTGAGGTCGGCGAAGTAGGCGAGTTCGAGGACGTCGCGCTGGACGCGGGGCAGCCTGGACAGCTCCTCGGTGACGAGCATCCGGTCGAGGACCCGCTCGGGCCCCTCGTCCGCCCGGTCCTCGTGCTCCAGGGAGGCGCCGAGGGTCGCCGCGAGCTCGGTGCGGCGGGTGCGGGCGGTCAGGGCGTCGGCGATCTTGCGCCGGGTGATGCCGGTGAGCCACGCGGGCAGGGAACCCCGCTCGGGGCGGAAGTTGGCCCGGCCCCGCCAGGCGGCGACGAACACCTGCTGGGTGACGTCTTCCGCCTCGCGGGGGTCGCCCAGCGCACGGGCCGCCAGGGTGTGGACCAAGCGGCCCCAGCGCCGGTAGGCAGCGGCCAGACACTGCTCGTCGCCTCCGACGAGGCCGCGGGCGAGCCAGTCGTCGTCGGCCGGGGAGACCGCGGAGGGGACGCCGGGGACGGCGCCGGGGTGCGTGGGGACGGTGGCGACGGGGGCGGAGGGGACGGAGGGGGCCGTGAGCCCCGCGGTCGTCCGGTGTGCGTTCATGGCGCTTCCTCCTCCGTGCGGTGGCGCGCGTGTCCACCGGGTGTGCCGCCGTCGCTGCGGGAGCGGCGGCTCCGGGACCTGAGCGACCCCGTACCACTTCACGGTCCGGCCGACGCACCCCCCGTCACAACTCGCATCGTTTCCGCATCGATAAACGCGCGGCTCAGGCGGCGGAGCCCCGGAGCCGCCGGAAGCGCTCCAGCCCCTCGGGCAGCTCGACCAGCGGGTCCGGGTAGTCGTAGGCGGCCCGGTCGAGGCCGGTGAGCCGCCAGGGCTCGTGGACGGCCGCCCCGTCCAGGCCCGCGAGTTCCGGGACCCAGCGGCGTACGTACGCGCCGTCGGGGTCGTACCGCTTGGCCTGCGCCACGGGGTTGAGGACGCGGTTGGGGCGGGTGTCCGTGCCGGTGCCCGCCACCCACTGCCAGTTGAGCTGGTTGTTGGCGACGTCGCCGTCCACCAGAAGGCCGAGGAAGTGGCGCGCCCCTTCGCGCCAGTCGACGCAGAGCGTCTTCGACAGGAACGAGGCCGTGATCAGCCGGCCCCGGTTGTGCATCCACCCTTCGTGGGCGAGTTGGCGCATGGCGGCGTCGACGACGGGGTAGCCCGTGCGGCCCTCCCGCCAGGCGGCGAGGTCCGCCTCGGCGTCCGGCCCCTCCCGCCAGCGCCCCGGCCGGGAGCGGTAGTCGGCCCCGGACGCCTCGGGACGCGCGGCCAGCACCTGGTGGTGGAAGTCGCGCCAGCAGAGCTGCCGTACGAACGCGTCGGCGCCCGCCCCGCCCCGCTTGGCCGCCCGGTGCACCGCCTCGGTGGCGGAGAGGGCGCCGAAGTGGAGGTAGGGCGAGAGACGGGAGGTGACGTCGCCCGCCAGGTCGTCGTGGCGATCCTCGTACGGGTCGAGGTGGGCCGTCAGCCACGATCCGAGCCGCTTGCGGCCCTCGCTCTCGCCTCCCGCGGGAAGGGCCGGCGAGACGTCCGCGACGTCGGAGCGCCGGGGGACGCGCTCGGAGCGCACGTCCGAGGGGACGCTGAGACTCCTCGGGGCGGCGAAGGGGTTCCGGAGCGGCTGGGCGGCCCAGCGCCGGTGGTAGGGCGTGAAGACGGCGAAGTGGTCCGATCCCTGCGGCAGGACGTCGCCGGGCGGGACGACGGTGACCACGCCGTCGTGCACGTACAGGCGGCGGCCGTCCTCCTCCAGCGCCTCGCGCAGCCGGGCCTCCCGCCGCCGGGCGAAGGCCGTCACACCGGCCGCCATGTGGACCTCGTCGGCCTCCGTCCTGCGCACCAGTTCGCGTACTTCGGTCACCGTGTCCCCGTCCCGGACCACCAGGCGGCCGCCGCGCTCCTTCAGCGCCCGGTCGAGGTCCTCCAGGCAGTCCGCGAGGAAGGCGAGCCGGTTCGGGGCGGCGAATCCGGTGCGGTCGACGGCCGGGTCGCGGACGAAGACCGGGACCACCTCCTCCGCTCCCTGGGCGGCTGCCCTGAGCGGTGGATGGTCGTGGACCCTGAGGTCGGAGGTGTACAGAACGACGGCGACGGTCATCGCGCTCTCTCCCTGCTCGGCCCCGGTCACGTACGCACGACGCCGTTCCGGGGCACCCGGACGGTACTCCTGCATCCGCGGTTCCGCCTTCTGGGGCGCGCCGGATGCGCGACGGTCCGGGGGAACCCGGGGCGGCCGGTCACCCGGCCGGCCGCCCGCGGGTTTCAGGGCCGGTGGCGCAGGGCGCCGGGCCACCAGACCCGGGCGCCGATGTCGCGGACGAGCGCGGGCACCAGGAGCGAGCGGACCACGAGGGTGTCGAGCAGGACGCCGAAGGCGACGATGAAGGCGATCTGGACGAGGAACGCCAGCGGGATCACGCCCAGCGCCGCGAAGGTGGCGGCGAGGACGACGCCGGCGGAGGTGATGACCCCGCCGGTGGCGACCAGGCCCCGGCGCAGACCCTCGCGGGTGCCGTGCAGTTCCGTCTCCTCGCGCACCCGCGACATCAGGAAGATGTTGTAGTCGACGCCGAGGGCGACCAGGAAGACGAAGCCGTACAGGGGCACGGCGGCGTCGGTGCCGGTGAAGCCGAAGACGTGCTCGAAGACCAGGGCGGAGACGCCCAGGGTGGCGAGGAAGTTGAGGGCCACCGTCGCCACCAGGAGGACGGGCAGCAGCAGCGAGCGCAGCAGGCCGACCAGGATGACCAGGATGATGACGAGCACGACGGGCACGATGAGCTTGCGGTCCCGCTCGGCGGTGACCTGGGTGTCGTACTGCTGGGCGGTGGAGCCGCCGACGAGGGCGTCGGCGCCGGGGACCGTGTGCAGGGTGGTGCGCAGGGCCGCGACGGTGTCCTTGGCGGGGTCGGAGTCCGCGGCGTCCGTGAGGGTGACGTCGATCCGGACGCGCCCGTCGGCGACGAGCGGCCGCGAGGTGCCGGGGGTCGCGAAGAGGGTCGCCGAGTCGACGCCGTCGACGCCCTCGGCGGCCGTCCGCACCCGCTCCGCGGCGTCGGCGTCGGCGATGACGACGGCCGGGTTGCCCGCGCCGCCGGGGAAGTGCTCGCTCAGCCGCTCCTGTGCGGCCACGGAGGGGGCGTCCTTGACGAAGATCTCGTCGAAGGGGACGCCCTTGGAGTCGAGCGTGAAGGAGAAGGCGGCGCAGGCCAGCAGGGCGGCGAGGGAGCCGGCCCAGACCTTGCGCGGCGCGCGGTCGACGAGGGCGGCGATCTTCCGCCAGACCGGGTGGGCCGCCTCGCCGTCGGGCGTGGCCTTCGGCCGTGCGGGCCAGTACGCGGCGCGGCCGAGCAGCACCAGGACGGCGGGGAGGAACGTCACCGCGCTCAGGACGGCGCAGACGATGCCGATGGCTCCGACGGGGCCGAGTGCGCGGTTGTTGGTGAGGTCGCTGAAGAGCAGCGCGAGCAGGCCGAGGGCGACGGTGGCGGCGCTGGCCACGATCGGCCCGAAGGACTGCTTGAGGGCGGCGCGCATGGCGGGCACCCGCGCGCCCTCGCGGGCGGCCAGCTCCTCCCGGTAGCGGGCGGCGAGCAGCAGGGCGTAGTCGGTGGCCGCTCCGATGACCAGGATCGACAGGATGCCCTGGACCTGGCCGTCGACCCGGACGATGTCGTGGTCGGCGAGGACGTAGACGACGGCGCAGGCCAGGCCGAGGGCGAAGACGGCGCCGAGGATGATCAGCAGCGGGAGCAGGACGCTCCGGTAGACCAGGAGCAGGATCACCAGGACCGTGACCAGGGCGACCATCAGCAGCAGGCCGTCGATGCCCGCGAACGCGTCGCCGAGGTCGGCCTGGGTCGCCGCGGGGCCCGCCAGCCAGGTCTCCGTCCCCGGCACGTCGGAGACGGCGGATTCGACGCGCTCCAGGGTCGCGGGCAGCTCCTCACCGAGGTCGGGGCGGAGCTGGACGATGCCGCGCAGGGCCTCGCCGTCCTCGGAGGGGAGAGCCGGCGACGGTGCGCCGACCACTCCCGGGGTGCCCTTGAGGGAGGCGAGGGCCTGGGTGGCGGCCGCCTGCGCCGAGGGGTCGACGGGGCCGCCGCCCTCGGTGGTCCAGACGACCAGGGCGGGGAGGGTCTCCTCCTGGCGGAACGCCTCCTGGGCCTGGAGCACCTGGGTCGACTCGGCGCTGCGGGGCAGGAAGGCGGCCTGGTCGTTGGTGGCCACCTCGCCGAGCTTCCCCGCGTAGGGGCCGAGCCCTCCTCCGATGGCGAGCCAGACGACGAGCACCAGCAGTGGCAGCAGCCTGCTCAGCCATCGCGCGGGTGTGGACATGAAGAACTCCCCGAATCTTTCTCATTCATCAACTATCTCAATGATCGAGAGATATTGAAGCATGGTGCCCGACGCCGCTTGCCACCGGGAGGTCACCCGCGGCGCGGTGCCACGTCCGCCGCCTCCGCCGCGCCCGCCGGGCCCGCCGGGCCCTTCCGTTCCGTCTCCGCCGTCCTGGCGATGTTCCTGGCCATGCCGCCGAAGACCACGGCGTGGAAGGGCGTGACGCCCCACCAGTACGCCTGCCCTGCCAGGCCACGGGGGTGGAAGAGGGCGCGCTGGCGGTACGTGGTCCGGCCCCGCGCGTCCCGGTCGACGGACATCTCCAGCCAGGCGAGGCCCGGCAGTCGCATCTCGGCGCGGAGGCGCAGCAGGCGTCCGCGGTCGATCGCCTCGACGCGCCAGAAGTCGAGCGCGTCACCGACCCTGAGCCGCTGCCTGTCCCGGCGGCCGCGTCGCAGCCCCACTCCCCCGGCGAGGCGGTCCGCCCAGCCGCGGACGGCCCAGGCCAGCGGGAAGGAGTACCAGCCGTTCTCGCCGCCGACCCCCTCGATGACGCGCCACAGCGCCTCGGGACTCGCGTCGACGGTGCGGGAGCGCTCGTCCGTGTAGAGGCTGCCGCCCGCCCAGTCCGGGTCGGTCGGCAGCGGGTCGCTCGGCGCGCCGGGCGGTGAGGCGGTGGACCAGCGGGTGGTGACCCGCGCCTCGCGGACACGGCGGAGGGCGAGCCTGAGCGCCTCGTCGAAGCCGATGGGCCGGCCGGGGCCGTCGGGGACGTGGGCGGTGATGTCGCGCTCGGCGCAGACCACCTCGTGCCGGAGCGATTCGGTGAGGGGGCGCGCCAGGGACGCCGGCACGGGTGTGACGAGGCCGATCCAATGGCTGGAGAGCCTCGGGGTGAGGACGGGCACGGGGACGATGAGGCGCTTGCGGAGTCCTCCGACCTCGGCGTACCGCGTCATCATGTCCCGGTACGTGAGCACGTCGGGGCCCCCGACGTCGAAGGCCCGGTTGACGTCGGCGGGCATGCCGGCGCTCCCCACCAGGTACCTGAGCACGTCGCGGACGGCGATGGGCTGGACCCGCGTGCCGACCCAGCTGGGGGTGACCATGACGGGCAGCCGCTCGGTGAGGTAGCGGAGCATCTCGAAGGAGGCCGAGCCGGAGCCGATGACGACGGCGGCCCGCAGCACGGTGGTGGGGACGCCCGAGTCGAGGAAGACGCGCCCCACCTCGGTGCGGGAGCGCAGGTGGGGCGAGAGCTCGTCCTCCGGCACCCCGCGCGGGGTCAGACCGCCCAGGTAGACGATGCGCCGCACGGCCGCCGAGCCCGCCTCGGCGGCGAAGGCGCGGGCGGCGCGCCGGTCGGCGTCCTCGAACCGGGACGTCGATCCCATGGAGTGGACGAGGTAGTAGGCGACGTCGACGCCGTCGAACGCGTCGCGGAGGCTCTCGGCGACGGTGACGTCACCCCGTACGGTCTCCACCCGGTCGGCCCAGGGGAAGTCGCGGAGCTTCTCCGGGTGGCGGGCGAGACAGCGCACGCGGTACCCGGCGTCGAGCAGCTCCGGGACCAGGCGGCCGCCGATGTAGCCGCTGGCGCCGGTGACGAGACAGAGCGGGGCCGCGGACGGTGCGGACCTGGGCATGTGGTGTTCCCTTTCACGGATGCGGCGCAGGGACCCGGCCGCGGCCGGGTCCCTGTCCTGACGTCCCTCACTTCGGCATCAGCACGGTGTCGATGAGGTGCACAGTGGCATTGGACGTCTCCACGTCCCCGCACACGATGGAGGCGGAGTCGTTCACCTTGTACGTGTCGCCCGACCCGTCCGTGGTGATCATGCCTCCCTGGAGGGTCTTGAACGAGCCGTCGGCGAGGTCCGCCTTCTCCACCGGCTCGTCCACCACGTGGTAGGTGAGGATCTTGGTGAGCGTCGCCTTGTCGGCGAGGACCTTGTCCAGATCGGCCTTCGGGATCTTGGCGAAGGCGTCGTTCGTCGGCGCGAAGACCGTGATGTCCTCCGCGTCGTTCAGGGTGTCGACCAGGCCGGCCTTCTGTACGGCGGCGACCAGGGTCGAGAGTTCGGGGTTGTTCGAGGCGGCGGTCGCCACCGGGTCGTCGGCCATTCCGGCGACCGAGCCCTCGCCCTCCTTCGGGACCGAGGCGCAGCCCGGACCGAAGGGAGCGGCGACGACGTCGGCGGACGCCGGAGGCGCGAGGGCCCCGAGCGAGAACGCCAGGGCCGCGGCGGCCAGGGCGGCGGGGACACGGCGCAGGTTGCGCGTGGTGTTCATGAGCTCTCCTCCCACCGGCCGGATGCCGAGGCCCCTCGGCCGTGGATCGGTTGACCTCTCACCACGACATTCCGCTCGACGGGCCCTTTCGGATGGGGTCGGCGGAAGATTTCTTCGGAGGTTCTCCCGGGGCGCGGCCGGGCCCGGACCGGCCGCGCCCCGGACCGGCGAAGAACCGGACCGTCGGAGAACCGGACGGGCGCAGAACCAGACCGGCGCAGAACCGGATATTGGATAAAATCTCCGAATGCTGGATCCCGTCTCCTCCCATGACCCCTTCGTCCGTGTCCGCGGTGCCCGCGAGCACAATCTGAAGGGCGTGGACGTCGACATCCCCCGCGACACCCTCACCGTCTTCACCGGCGTCTCCGGTTCGGGGAAGTCCTCGCTCGCCTTCGGGACGGTCTACGCGGAGGCCCAGCGCCGCTACTTCGAGTCCGTCGCGCCCTACGCCCGCCGGCTCATCCACCAGATCGGCGCCCCGAAGGTCGGGGAGATCACCGGACTGCCCCCGGCGGTCTCCCTCGAACAGCGGCGCGCCGCCCCGGGCGCCCGTTCCTCCGTCGGCACGGTCACCACCCTGTCGAACTCGCTGCGCATGCTCTACTCGCGCGCCGGCGACTACCCGGCCGGGGCTCCCCGTCTCGACTCCGACGCCTTCTCCCCCAACACGGCGGCAGGCGCCTGCCCGTCCTGCCACGGCCTCGGCCTGATCCACGACACCAGCGAGGCACTGCTCGTCCCCGACCCCGGTCTTTCGATCCGCGAGGGCGCCGTCGCCTCCTGGCCCGGCGCCTGGCAGGGCAAGAACCTCAGGGACGTCCTCGCCGCCCTCGGCCACGACGTCGACCGGCCCTGGCGCGAGCTGGACCCGAAGGACCGGGAGTGGATCCTCTTCACCGACGAGCGGCCCGTCGTCACCGTGCACCCGGTGCGGGAGGCCGGCCGGATCCAGCGCCCGTACCAGGGCACGTACACCGGGGCCCGCCGGCTCGTCCTGCGCACCTACGCCGACTCCAGGAGCCCCGCGCTGCGGGCCAAGGCGGAACGCTTCCTCACCAGCGCCCCCTGCCCGGTGTGCGGCGGCACCCGGCTGCGGCCCGAGGCGCTGGCCGTCACCTTCGCCGGCCGGACGATCGCCGAACTGGCGGCCCTGCCGCTGACCGCGCTGGCCGAAGTGCTCGCCCCGTCCGCAGCACCGGGCGCCCCGGAGACCGCCCGTGTCCTCGCCGAGGACCTGCTCGCCCGGATCGCCACCGTCACCGAACTCGGCCTCGGCTACCTCGGTCTCGACCGGGCCACCCCCACCCTGTCCACCGGCGAGCTCCAGCGGCTGCGGCTCGCCACCCAGCTCCGGTCCGGCCTCTTCGGCGTCGTGTACGTACTCGACGAGCCGTCCGCCGGCCTGCACCCGGCCGACACCGAGGCCCTGCTCGTGGTCCTCGACCGGCTGAAGGCGGCGGGCAACTCGGTCTTCGTCGTCGAGCACCACCTCGACGTCGTCCGGCACGCGGACTGGCTCGTGGACGTCGGCCCGCTCGCCGGCGATCACGGCGGCCGGGTCCTGCACAGCGGGCCGCCCGAACTCCTGGCGCACGTCGAGGAGTCGGCCACCCGTCGCTTCCTCTTCGACCCGGCGCCGGTGCCCGAACGGCCGCCCCTCGTGCCCGACGGGTGGCTGCGCACGGGACCCGTCACCCGGCACAACCTGCACGGCGTCGACGCGGCCTTCCCCCGCGGCGCCCTCACCGCCGTCACCGGCGTCTCCGGCTCCGGCAAGTCCACCCTCGTCGGCGCGCTCTCCGAGGAAGGAGAGGGAGTGGGACGGCTGGTGACGGTGGATCAGAAGCCCATCGGCCGCACCCCGCGCTCCAACCTGGCCACCTACACCGGCCTCTTCGACGTGGTGCGCAAGCTCTACGCGGAGACCGAGGAGGCCCGTGCCCGGGGCTACAGGGTCGGGCGCTTCTCCTTCAACGTGCCCGGCGGCCGGTGCGAGACCTGCCAGGGCGAAGGCTCCGTCTCCGTGGAGCTGCTGTTCCTGCCGAGCACGTACGCGCCCTGTCCGGACTGCCACGGAGCCCGCTACAACGCCGAGACCCTCCAGGTGCGGCTGCGCGGGCTGACGATCTCCGAGGTCCTCGACCTGACCGTCGAGTCGGCGGCGGACTTCTTCGCGGACGTCCCCGCGGCCGCCCGCAGCCTCACCACCCTCCTCGACGTCGGCCTCGGCTATCTCCGGCTCGGCCAGCCCGCCACCGAGCTGTCCGGCGGCGAGGCCCAGCGCATCAAGCTCGCCTCCGAGCTCCAGCGCCCGCGCCGCGCGCACACCCTGTACGTCCTCGACGAGCCCACCACGGGGCTGCACCCGGCCGATGCCGAGGTCCTGGTCCGCCAGTTGCGCGGCCTGGTCGACGGCGGCCACACCGTGGTCGTCGTGGAGCACGACATGGACGTCGCGGCCGGGGCCGACTGGGTGATCGACCTCGGCCCGGGCGGCGGCGGGGCCGGCGGCCGGATCGTCGCCGAGGGCCCTCCGGCCCGGGTGGCCAGGGCAGCCGGCAGCCGCACCGCTCCCTATCTGGCCCGGGCCCTGGGCCTCGGCGACGGATGACCGGCGCGGACGGCGTCACCCCACGCGAGCGCCGGCGCCCTCCGCCTCGCCGTCCGTCACGCCGGTACCGGTCTTTTCGCCGGTACCGGTCTCCTCACCCGTGCCGGCCCCCTCACCCGTGCCGGTCTCCTCACCGGCAGCGGTCTCCGTGTCGGTGCCGATGATCCAGCCCCGGATCGTCCGGCGGTCGTCCTCGGTCAGCTGCATCTGCGCGTTGGTCCCGAGCGCCCACGTGTTGTTCGCCCACGCCTCGGCGAGCGCGTCGGCGGTGACGGCGGGCGTCAGCTGCTGCCCCGTGTACTTGAGCCCCTGGATGACGTAGTTGACGGCGGCCCGGGGCACCGGCGTGCCCAGGTCCTCCGTCCGGTCGCGCACCCGCTTCGAGGTCGGGTAGAGGGCGAAGGGGTTCCGCTGCAGGTCCTCGGCGAGGGCGGTGAAGAGCGCGCGGTACGCCTGCGACGACAGCGGTGGCACACCGGTCACCGTGCTCACCTGCTGGAGCAGGGGGGCGATCCTGTTCCGCTCGTCCCCGAGGATGCCGTCCGCCGAGTGCCGCTCCGGGTCGAGCACGAAGCCGGGTGCGGTCGGTTCGTAGCGGAGATCGGTGAGGTGCAGCGTCAGGAAGGCCCGGAAGGAGCCGGTGCCGTGCCAGTTGGACTCCTTGATCCCCGGGGCGACGCGGAGGGCCGCCCCCGCCGCCGCGGCGGAGGGGAGCGGCTGGTCGGTGGCCCGGACCGCGCTCCGGATGGCCTCGGCGACTCCGGCGATGTCGGCGTCCGGCTGCGCCGGCCCCTGCGCTCTGGGCCGTACGACGGCCGGCTCGGCCCCCGGGGCGGCCGAGGTCTCCGGGGCACCCGGGGCCCCCGAAGCCGCGCCAATCTCCGAGGTCGCCCCCGAGGACTGCGCGGCCTGAGGAGTGCGCGGGGCCACGAACGAGGCGGCGGGGACGTAGCCGAGCGGCGTCCCGTCGGACTCGTGCACTCCCAGCGCGGCCGCCGCCAGTTGCTCAGGCGTGACGAGCGTGTCGCAGTTGGCGCGGAGGGCCGCGGCGGTCATCCCCGCCGTCACCGCCGTCGTCCAGCGGTCCTGTGCCCGGAGCCGCTGGAGCACGGGGGTGAAGTCGGCGTCCCCGGACAGGATGACGAACTCGTCGTAGCGCGTGGGGTTCACCAGCGCGTCCATGATGTCGAGCACCATGGAGATGTCGGCGCTGTTCTTGCCCTGGGTGGTGAGGGGCGGGCAGTCGATGGCGCGGAACCCGCTGCGCGTGAAGACGGCCCGGTAGCGCCCGAAGGCCACCGGGTTCAGATAGACGTTGCGGACGAGGAACCTTCGGTCCCCGCCCGGCTGGTCCGTGCCGGTCGTGCCGGCCGTCGCCAGCCAGTTCACCCACTGGGCCGGGCGGCTGGCGAAGGCGTCCGCCGCCTCCGCGTCGAAGTCACGCAGTCCCAGGTAGATGTTGTCGAAGTCGACGAACAGCGCGGCCTTCCGCGGCCCGGTCCGTCCACCGTACGACGAGTCGTTCACCCTGCTCCCACCTCCGGTAGGCCCGCCGCGTCCGGACGCGGCGGGCGATGAGTGACGTGGCGCGGGGGCGGATCAGCCGTCGCGGCCGGTGGTCGAGCCGAAGCCGAGCCAGGTGTGGCGGTTGTTCCACCAGCACCAGCCGACCTTGGGGGCGCCCTTGCGCTCCTTGCCGTCCCGGCCGGTGCCGTTGCTGATCCAGATCGCCGGAGTGCGGGCGTCGAAGCTCCCGTTGGGCTTGCGCAGGCGCGAACCGATCGTCATGAAGCACTTGTTGCGCTCCAGGACCTCGGGCCGCTGGAGCAGCCAGTGGATGCCCTCGGTGAGGAGGAGGGGCGTCCGCCCGACGGCGGTGAGGGCCGGCAGGGCCTCCTCGGGGCTCCAATTGCCCATGTGGTCACCCCGGTCCAGGTCGTGGACGAGGTAGAACGGCCCGTCGGGAAGGTCGACGCCCTGCGGGGTGAAGGCGTCCACGTCCTCCATGTCGACCACGAGGAAGCCGGGCTTGTCCGCGAGGCTCAGCAGCGGGGCGAGAGCCGAGGCGGGCGCGGCGTCCGGGTGGACGGCCAGCAGGGCTCCGGCCGGGGCGTCCACGGCGGCCTTCTCGGCGAAGGACCTCAGTTCGCCGGCGTCGATGCCGGTGAGGGCGGGGACCCCGAGGTCGATCAGCCGCTCGGCCTGGTCGGCGAGCGACGGCAGCGGGAACGCGCTGGTGTAGGCGTCGGCGGACGGGATGGTGCGCTGTGCGTCGGGCAAAGCTCTCCTCTGTCGGGATGGCGTCGGCCCGGGGAGAACGGCCCGGGCCGGCGCATTGTTCCCGCCCGGCGCGGAATGCCTCATCCCACTTCCGCGCCGCCTCCGCGCCCGGGCTCCGGCGCTCACCTCAGCAAGCGCCGCACCCCGGCTCCGGCGCTCACCTCGCCTTGCGACGGGCCCGCAGCCACTCCTTGTTCATCGCGGCGATCGACGGCAGCGGGATGCCCTTCGGGCAGGCCGTGGCGCACTCCCCGGTGAGCGTGCAGCCGCCGAAGCCCTCGGCGTCCATCTGGGCGACCATGTCGAGGACCCGGGTCTCGCGCTCCGGGCCGCCCTGGGGCAGCACGTTCAGGTGGTTGACCTTGGCCGAGGTGAAGAGCATCGCCGAGCCGTTGGGGCAGGCTGCGACGCAGGCGCCGCAGCCGATGCACTCGGCGTGCTCGAAGGCCGAGTCCGCGTCCGCCTTCGGCACCGGGGTCGCGTGGGCCTCGGGCGCCGCTCCGGTGGGGGCCGTGACGTACCCGCCGGCCTGGATGATCCGGTCGAAGGCGGTCCGGTCCACCACCAGGTCCTTGACGACCGGGAAGGCGGAGGCGCGCCAGGGCTCGACGTCGATGGTGTCGCCGTCGCTGAAGGAGCGCATGTGGAGCTGGCAGGTGGTGGTGCGCTCGGGGCCGTGGGCGTCCCCGTTGATGACGAGGCTGCACGCGCCGCAGATGCCCTCGCGGCAGTCGTGGTCGAAGGCGACCGGGTCCTCGCCGCGCAGGATGAGGTCCTCGTTGAGGGTGTCCAGCATCTCCAGGAAGGACATGTCGGGGGAGATCCCGTCCACCGCGTAGGTGGCCATGGTGCCCTCGGCGCCGGTGTTCTTCTGGCGCCAGACGCGCAGGTTGAGCTTCATGCGTAGCTCCGCTGGGTGGGGTGGACGTACTCGAAGTCGAGGACTTCCTTGTGGAGGACGGGGGCTCCCGGGGTGAACTCCCAGGCCGCCGCGTACGAGAACTCCTCGTCGTGGCGGGCGGCCTCGCCGTCCGGGGTCTGGGACTCCTCGCGGAAGTGGCCGCCGCAGGACTCCTCGCGGTTCAGGGCGTCGAGGCACATCAGCTCGGCCAGTTCGAGGTAGTCGACGATCCGGTTGGCCTTCTCCAGCGACTGGTTGAACTCCTCGCCGGTGCCGGGGACCTTGATGCGGCGCCAGAACTCCTCGCGGATCTCCGGGATGCGGCGCAGTGCCGTGCGCAGCCCCTCGTCGGTGCGGGCCATCCCGCAGAACTCCCACATGACCTCGCCGAGTTCGCGGTGGAAGGAGTCGGGGGTGCGGTCGCCGTCGACGGCGAGGAGGAGGTTCAGCCGGTCCTCGGTCTCGGCCAGCACCTCGCGGACGGCGGGGTGCTCGTCGGTGACGGGCTCCGACTTGGGGTGGCGGGCGAGGTAGTCGTTGATGGTGGCGGGCAGGACGAAGTAGCCGTCGGCGAGGCCCTGCATGAGGGCGGAGGCGCCGAGCCGGTTGGCGCCGTGGTCCGAGAAGTTGGCCTCGCCGATGGCGAAGAGGCCGGGCACGGTGGTCTGGAGGTCGTAGTCCACCCAGAGGCCGCCCATCGTGTAGTGGACGGCGGGGTAGATCCGCATGGGGACCTCGTACGGGTTCTCCGCCGTGATCCGCGCGTACATGTCGAAGAGGTTGCCGTACCTGGCCTCGACGGCGGCGCGCCCCATCCGGGCGATGGCGTCGGCGAAGTCCAGGTAGACACCCTGGCCGCCGGGGCCGACCCCACGCCCCTCGTCGCAGACGTTCTTGGCGGCGCGGGAGGCGATGTCGCGCGGGACCAGGTTGCCGAAGGAGGGGTAGATCCGCTCCAGGTAGTAGTCGCGCTCGTCCTCGGGGATCTCGGCGGCGGGGCGGTGGTCGCCCTTGGCCTTGGGGACCCAGATGCGGCCGTCGTTGCGGAGCGACTCGCTCATCAGCGTCAGCTTGGACTGGTGGTCGCCGGTGCGCGGGATGCAGGTGGGGTGGATCTGGGTGAAGCAGGGGTTGGCGAAGTACGCGCCGCGGCGGTGCGCCCGCCAGACGGCGGTCGCGTTGGAGTTCATGGCGTTCGTGGACAGGTAGAAGACGTTGCCGTAGCCGCCGCTGGCGAGGACGACGGCGTCCGCGTAGTGGGTGGAGATCGCTCCGGTGATCAGGTCGCGGGCGACGATTCCGCGCGCCCGGCCGTCGACCACGATCAGGTCGAGCATCTCGGTGCGGGCGTGCATCTCGACGTTGCCGGCGGCGATCTGCCGGGAGAGCGCCTGGTAGGCGCCGAGGAGGAGCTGCTGTCCCGTCTGGCCGCGGGCGTAGAAGGTGCGGGAGACCTGGACGCCGCCGAAGGAGCGGGTGTCGAGGAGTCCGCCGTACTCGCGGGCGAAGGGGACGCCCTGGGCGACGCACTGGTCGATGATCTCGACGGAGATCTGGGCGAGCCGGTGGACGTTGGACTCGCGGGCGCGGAAGTCGCCGCCCTTGACGGTGTCGTAGAAGAGGCGGTGGATGGAGTCGCCGTCGTTGCGGTAGTTCTTGGCGGCGTTGATGCCGCCCTGGGCGGCGATCGAGTGGGCGCGGCGCGGCGAGTCCTGGAAGCAGAACTGGACGACGTGGTAGCCCTGTTCGGCGAGGGTGGCGCCGGCGGAGCCGCCGGCCAGGCCGGTGCCGACCACGATGACGCGGTGCTTGCGCCGGTTGGCGGGGTTGACCAGCTTGGCCTCGAAGCGGCGGGTGTCCCACCGTTCGGCGATCGGTCCGGCCGGGGCCTTGGTGTCGGCGATCGGGTCGCCGGTGCGGAAGTCGAGGTAGCTCATGGTCAGTTCACCACTCCGGTCATGACGCCGACGGGGACGGCGATGAAGCCCGCGGTCAGGGCGAGCGCGAGGGCGTTCGCGGTGAGGCGCAGGGCGCGTTCGCGCCGGGCGTTGCCGACGCCGAGGGTCTGGGCGGCGCTCCAGAAGCCGTGCCGGACGTGGAGGCCGACGGCGAGCATGGCGACGATGTAGATGAGGTTGCCGTACCAGGTCGAGAAGGTGTCGATGACGTTCTGGTACGGCTTGCCCTCCTCGAAGCCGCCGGGGTGGACGGTCCCGGTGGTGAGGTCGAGGACGTGCCAGACGATGAAGAGGCCGAGGATGATCCCGCCCCAGCGCATGGTCCGGGTGGCGTAGGAGGAGCCCTTGCGCTTGTGGGCGTACCGGGTCGGGCGCGCCCTGATGTCGCGCCGGCTGAGCTGGTACGCGGAGATCGCGTGCGCGAAGACGGCGGCGAGGAGCACGATCCGGGCGAGCCACAGGCCCCACTCGTGGTGCAGGACGGGGGCGCCCATCACGCGCAGCCAGTGCGCGTAGCCGTTGAACTCCTCGGGGCCGAAGAAGACCTTGAGGTTGCCGGCCACGTGCGCGACCAGGTAGGCGAGCATGATCAGGCCGCTCGCGGCCATCACGGTCTTCTTGCCGATGGTCGACGACCAGAAGCCGCGGGACGGGGTGCGGGACGGCGGGCGGGCGGGTGCCGCCGTGTCCTTGCTGGATGCCAGAGCCATGCCCTCGACGCTAGGGCCGAAGGGCCCGAGAGGTCCAAGACATGGTCCAGCTGATCTCCATAGGCTGAAGCTATGACTTTGCCCTAGGGTGGGATCCATGCAGTTCCAGCAGCTCCTCTACTTCGTGGCCGTGGCCGAGACCCGGCACTTCACCAGGGCCGCCGAACGCGTCCACGTCTCGCAGCCCTCGCTCTCCCAGCAGATCAAGGCGCTGGAGCAGGAGCTGGGCGCGGAGCTCTTCAGCCGGGCTCGCGGCAACATCGCGCTCACCGACGCGGGCGAGGCGCTGCTGCCGCTGGCCCGCCGGATCCTCGCCGACACCGAGACGGCCCGCCGCGAGGTGCAGGAGCTGGCCCAGCTCAAGCGCGGCCGGGTGCGGCTCGGCGCGACCCCCAGCCTCTGCACCGGCCTCCTCCCCGACGTCCTGCGCGCCTTCCACGACCTGCACCCGGGCATCGAGCTGCTGATCGAGGAGGGCGGCTCGCACGACCTCGTACGGGAGCTGGCCCGCGGCGCGCTGGACCTGGCGCTCGTCGTGCTCCCGCTGCCGAGCCCCTCACCGGCGCTGACCACGGTGGAACTGCTCCGCGAGGACCTGGTCGTCGTGTCGGCCGCGTCCGCGCCGCCGCCGCGCCGCCCGGTGCGGATCACCGACCTCCGCGACCAGCCGCTGGTGATGTTCCGGCACGGCTACGACCTGCGGGAACTGACCGTCGGCGCCTGCCGGGCGGCCGGCTTCGAGCCGTCCTTCACGGTCGAGGGCGGCGAGCTGGACGCGGTCCTCGGCTTCGTCCGCGCCGGGCTCGGCCTCGCGGTCGTCCCCGCGATGGTCGCCGCCCGCGCCGGCCGGGACCTGCGCGTCACCGCCCTCGCCCGGCCGGGCCTGCGCCGCACGATCGCCCTGGCGCACCGCAGCGACGTCGCCCCGCCCCGGGCCGCGCGCGAACTCCAGCGCCTGCTGATGGCCTCACGGCGCGGAAAGCCGGTCCCGGACGCCCCCTGAGGGGGCGGTCTCAGGGCTCGATGAGCCCGGCCCGGATCGCGTAGCGGGTCAGTTCGAGCCGGTCGCGCAGCCCGAGCTTCTGGAGGATGTTGGCGCGGTGCCGCTCGACGGTCTTCGGGCTGATGAAGAGCAGGTCGCCGATCTCCCGGGAAGTGTGCCCCTCCGCGACCAGCTTCAGTATCTCCTCCTCCCGCTCGGTCACCGGCCGCTCGGGCAGCCCCGCGCCGGACCGCGCCCGGTCGAGGTAGCTGCGGATCAGCGCGGTCTCCGCGCCCGGGTAGATGAACGGTTCGTCACGCAGCGCCGACCGGCACGCCTCGACCAGATCCCGGTCGGCGACGGACTTTGGCACGTACCCGTTGGCGCCGGCCCGCAGCGCCTCGAAGAAGTACTCCTCGTTGTCGTACATGGTCAGCATCAGGATCCGCAGCCCCGGCCGGAGCCGGGCGAGCTCCCGGGCCGCCTGGAGCCCCGTCATCCGGGGCATCGCGATGTCCAGCACGGCCAGGTCGAGCCCCCCGTCCCCGCGCGCCGCGGCGACGGCCTCGGCCCCGTCCCCGGCCTCGGCGACCACCTCCAGGTCCGGCTCGGCGTCGAGGATCAGCCGGACCCCCCGCCGTACCAGCGCGTGGTCGTCGACGAGGAGGATCCGGGCGGGCGGGCGTACGGGGGAGGTCATCACTCGTGTCCAGGAGTCGGTTTCGGCACGGGGTCGCGTACGGGTTCGGGTACGGGCGCGGGTACGGGATCGCGTACGGAGTCGCGCACCGGCGTGGGCACGGGTACGGATACGGGGACGGGGAGGCGTACGCCCCCGGGCGCGTCGGCCGGAGCCGCCCCGGGCGCCGGGGACACGGGCCCCCGCGGCGGCAGGTCGAGGCACACCTCCGTACCCCCCGACTCCCCCGGGCCCACCCGCAGTGCGGCACCGACGAGCAGGGCGCGCTCCCGCATGCCGCCGATGCCGGCGCCCTCGGCGGCGCCGTCCGTGCCGCGCCCGTCGTCGCGGACGAGGAGACGGGTGCCGCCGTCTGGGCCGGGGCCGAGGCGGAGCTCGACGTGGCCGGCGCCGGCGTGCCGGGCCGCGTTGGTCAGGCTCTCCTGGGCGACCCGGTAGACGACGAGTTCCGTCGCGGGATCGAGCGGAGCGGCGCCGGGCGCCAGGTGGGTGGTCACCCGCAGGCCCGGGGTGGAGAGTTCCCCGGCGAGGGAGCGCAGCGCGCTGTGCAGGCCCAGTTCCTCCAGGACGCCGGGGCGCAGCCGGCGGGCGATCCGGCGGATCTCCTCCAGGCCGGCCCGGGTGGTCTCCTGCGCCTGTCGCAGGTCCTCGCGCAGCTCCCGCGGGGCGTGGTCGGCGGTGTGCCTGAGCTGGAGGAGCACGGCGGTGAGGGTCTGCCCCACCTCGTCGTGGAGCTCGCGGGCGATCCGCTGCCGCTCGGCCTCCTGCGCGGTGAGGGCGCGGCCGCTGCTGGTGGCCCGCTCGGTCTCCAGACGGTCGAGCATGGCGTTGAAGGCACCGGTCAGGTCGGCGATCTCGCCGCGGCCGGTGGCCTCCGGGCGGGCACCGGGCTTGAGCAGGTCGGCCGTCGCCATCGCGCGCCGGAGCCGTCCGAGCGGGGCGAGGCCCACCCGCAGCAGCACCGCGTTGAGCACGAGCATCAGCACGAGTCCGCAGACCACGACGATCGCCTCGCCGAGGAGGACGGGCGTGGAGACGGTCACGGGGCCGAGGAGGAGCCCGGCGGCGAGGACGAGCACGGCCGCGTTGAGCAGGAAGATCCGTCCGTACAGTGACACCGTCCCGCTCTCCCCTGACTCCGCTCACCCGCCTGACCTGCGCAGAAGCCTATTCGCCGCTTCATCCTCCGGGTCGGCCGGGGCCCCTGTCCATCCGTGCCGGCACCCATGTGCGAAGGCCCGTCGGGATGGCAGCATGGACCGGCCGCGGCCCCGGCCCGCCCGCCCGTGCGGAGGGGCACCGGCCTCCTCGCCGCGCGCCCCAGCAGAGACGACACGAGGAGTCCGGGCCGTGCCCACTTCACGGATGAGCTCGACGCCGTTGCCCGGCGTCGGCGTCCAGTACGACCTCACCACCCGGGAACACCGGCACCTGTCGGTGATCGCCCATCGCGACGGCACGCGCAGCGTCAACGTCTACCGTTCCGACGACCCCGACGCCTGCCTCCAGTCCCTGCACCTGACCTCCGCCGAGTCCGCCGCGCTCATCGACGCGCTGATGCCGGCCCACCACAGCCCGAACCTGCTCCACACCACGGAGCTGGGCCTGGTGGCCGAACGCATCGAGCTGTCCTCCGCCTCCCACTGGAACGGCCGGACCCTCGGCGAGACCCGCATGCGCACGGAGACCGGCGTCTCGATCGTCGCCGTCCTGCGCCGCGCCGACGCCGTCCCCTCCCCCGGCCCCGGCTTCCGCCTCGCCGGCGGGGACACCCTCATCGTCATCGGCACCCACGAAGGCGTCGACGCCGCCGCCGCGATCCTTGGAAGGGAGTGATCGGTGCATTCGTCCGCCGTATTCCTCATCGAGTTCGGAGCGATCATCCTCGGCCTCGGCCTGCTCGGCCGGATGGCCGGGCGGCTGAAGTTCTCGCCCATACCCCTGTATCTGCTGGCCGGGCTCGCGTTCGGGGAAGGGGGGCTGCTGCCGCTGGGGGCGAGTGAGGAATTCGTCGCCATCGGGGCCGAGATCGGGGTCATCCTCCTGCTCCTGATGCTCGGTCTGGAGTACACGGCGACGGATCTGGTCACCAACCTCAAGACTCAGTACCCGGCCGGACTGGTCGACGGAGCGCTCAACGCGCTGCCCGGGGCGGCGATGGCGCTGATGCTCGGGTGGGGGCCGGTGGCGGCGGTGGTGCTGGCCGGGGTCACCTGGATCTCGTCGTCCGGGGTCATCGCCAAGGTGCTCGGGGACCTGGGGCGGCTCGGCAACCGGGAGACTCCCGTGGTGCTGAGCATCCTGGTCCTGGAGGACCTGGCGATGGCCGTCTACCTGCCGATCGTGACCGCGCTGCTCGCCGGCGTCGGTCTCGCCGCGGGCAGTGCCACCCTCGCGATCGCGCTGGGCGTCGCCGGGCTCGTGCTGTTCGTCGCCGTGCGGTACGGGCGGGTGATCTCGCGCTTCGTGTCGAGCGACGACCCGGAGAAGCTGCTCCTGGTGGTGCTCGGTCTCACCCTGCTCGTCGCGGGCATCGCGCAGCAGCTCCAGGTGTCGGCCGCGGTCGGCGCGTTCCTCGTCGGCATCGCGCTGTCCGGTGAGGTCGCGGAGGGCGCGCACCACCTGCTGAGCCCGCTGCGGGACCTCTTCGCCGCCGTGTTCTTCGTCTTCTTCGGGCTGCACACCGACCCGGCGAGCATCCCGCCGGTGCTCCTGCCCGCGCTCGCGCTGGCCGTCGTCACCGCCGGCACGAAGATCGCCACCGGATACTGGGCGGCTCGCCGCAACGGCATCTCCGCGAAGGGCGCCTGGCGGGCCGGCGGGACGCTGGTCGCGCGCGGCGAGTTCTCCATCGTCATCGCGGGCCTGGCCGTCTCCGCCGGGATCGAGCCCTCGCTGGGCCCGCTGGCCACCGCGTACGTCCTCATCCTGGTCGTCGTCGGCCCGCTCACCGCCCGCTACACGGAGCCCGTCGCGACCTGGGTGACGGCCCGGCGCGGCGGCCGGGTCGCGGCACCGGAGCCGGGACCGGGGCCCGCGGAGGAGCGGCTGCCGCTCGCCGAGCCCGTGCGGCACGAGAGCTGAGGCGGCTCCGCCACCGGGGAAGGGACGCGAGCCGTCCCGGGCGGCACGAGAGCCGAGGTGGCACAAGCCGCGCGGGCGGCCGGGCCGGAGGCTGTCACGCACCGGCGCCGACCCTCCGAAATCCGCGTGCGGACCGGTCGGGCGGGCTGCGAGCATCACGGGATGGACCACGCTCTCGAACGCCTGCTCGTCCGGCACACCCTGCGGCTGCCCGCTCCCTCCGGTCCCGCCGGGGACGGCTCCGCCGCCGCCCTGCGGTTCGACGCCGCGCTGCGGACGGCGGGATTCGCCCTCGCCCACCCGCTGCTGAGGGAGCTGTCCGGGCGCTCGGCCGAGACCGTCGTCGAGCTGGCCCGATGGGCGCTGGAGGCGGTCCGCGAGCGGGTCGGCGACCATGTCCGGCACAACGCGTACTTCATCGACTTCCCCCACAACGTCCCCGACACGCACGAGTTCTGGCTCTCGTGCGTCCTGAAGGCGCTGGAGGACCCCGAGGTGCGGGAGGAGGTCGAGGCGCAGCTGAGCGCCGGGGTGCTGAACCTGCTGACGCTGCCCGCCTACGGGCGCTACCAGCACACGTACGAGGAACTGCGCGCGGCGCACGCGGAGTTGACCCCGGCGAGCGGCGACCGGCTGACCGTGCTCCACCTCGGCGGCCCCTTCGAGGACGAGATCGGCGCCCTCTACCGGTCGCTGGCGGGCTCCGTGACGCCGCTGGGCGACGAACATCTGGCCGACCTGGCGGTGCTCGCCGCGCACTGCGCGGACGGGCCGCAGCCGGCGGAGATCCCGGTCCGGGAGAACCGGGCCGTGGTCAACGCGGCCCGGCTGCGCGCCGGTTCCGCGCCGCTGCTCGACACGGTCACGGACGTGCTGCGGCTGGCGTGCGCGCTGTCGGACGGCGACGTGACGCTGCGCGAGCCGACCCGCTTCCGCGCGCTGTCCCGGCCGCTGCGGCGCGCCCTGCTCGCGGGCCTGGACGCGGTGGTGGCGGCGGCTCCGGAGAAGTCGGCCGACGCCGGCCGGCACCGGGAGGCGTGGAAGCGGCTCGGGGAGCGGCTGCATCCGCACGAGTACCCGGCGTGGCCGCACGCGGCGGAGGTGTTCGCCGTGGCCCGGGGCGAGGTGCGGGCGCCGTCCCTGGACTCCCGGGTGGAGGCGCTGCTCGCCCGTGACGACGTGCCGGGGGCGGTGGAGCTGCTGGCGGCGGCGCCCGGGCAGCTCTTCCGGGCGCTGGACCGGCTGCTGCGTACGGCGGCGGACGGGGCCGGGCGGGAGGCGGTGCTCGCGGCGGCGGAGCGCGTGGCGCCCCGGGTCGCGGGCCGGGTGGTGCTGTCGGTACGGGAGCACCTGCTGAACCGGCACGACCGGTCGGGGGCGCCCCGGCGTCTGTTCGTGAACCGGAACGGCAGCGCGTGGGTGACGGCGGACACCCGTCGGGACCTGCCGAGGGAGGTCCAGCGGCGGCTGCTCGCGCTGCTCGACGGGGAGATCCGGCGGCGGCTTCCCGCGACGGGCCGCGTCCTGGTCGACCCGGGGATCCTGGACGTGGCGCTGCCGTTGAGCGGCCGGGCCTCCTCGGGCGGTTTCGGGGTGCTGCCGCGCGGTTCGGTCTCCGCGGTCGACGGCGAGCTGCTGCGGTTCTTCATGTACTGGAAGGAGGCGCGGCAGAGGACCGACCTGGACCTGTCGGCGCTGCTCCTCGACGAGCGGTACGCGACGATCTCCTGGCTGTCGTACACCGAGCTGACCACGGTGGAGGGCCGGCACTCCGGGGACGTGACCGAAGCCCCCGACGGGGCTTCGGAGTTCATCGAGCTGCGGCTCGGCGCGGTGCGCGGCACGTTCGTGGTGCCGCACGTGCACGTGTACGCCGGCGAGAACTTCGAGCAGGTCGCCGAGTCCTTCTTCGGGTACATGCTCCGCGAGGGCGAGCAGGGCGGGCGTCCCTTCGAGCCGCGTACGGTCCGGATGAAGTCGGAGCTGCGCGGGGCGGGGCGGGTGGCGCTGCCGGTGGCCTTCCGGCGGGACGAGGAGGGGCGGTGGCACGCGCACTGGCTCCACCTGTGCCTGCGGGGCACCCCGTCGGCCAATCGCGTCGAGGACCACCGGGTGTCGCTGGCGGTCCTGCTGCGCGGAGTGGTCGAGCACCAGCCGGTGACGGTACGTCATATTATCGAGTTGCTGCGGGAGTCGGGGGCCGAGATCACCGAGTGGTCCGGTGGTGCGGTGCCGGAGGAGCCGGTGACGTACCTCGGCCTCGACCGGCCCGTGGGGCTGGCGCCGGGCTCCCGGGTGGTGACGCCGGAAAATCTGCGCGACCTGATCCCCGCCTGAGTGTTACGGTCGTCCCGGGGCGAGGCCATGGAGGGGCTTCCTTCTCATACTCCTGATGACATAGCCCCTTCGCTCTCCTCGCCCCCCTTAGCTCTTCAGCTCTTCAGCTCTTCACGATGCGGGCCCGGTCCTCAGGAGGACCGGGCCCGCACCCGTGTGCTCACACCGCGTCGGCCAGCACCAGCGAGTGGATGCGGTCCGGGGCTCCGGGGCGGGCGTAGTACCAGCCCTGGGCGGTGTCGCAGCCGAGTTCGCGGAGGCGTTCGGCCTGGGCGGCGGTCTCGACGCCCTCGACGGTGACGGCGAGTTCGAGGCTGTGGGCCAGGGAGACGATGCCTTCGACGATCTTCAGGTCGACCGGGTCCACCGGATGCTGCTGCATGCCCCGGGTGAAGGAGCGGTCGAGCTTGAGGACGCTGACCGGGAGGCGCCGGAGGTTGGCCAGGTTGGAGTAGCCGGTGCCGAAGTCGTCGAGGGCGATGTCGACGCCCATCTCGGCGAGTTGGCGCAGCGGTTTGAGGAGGTCCTCGTCGGCGCCGATCAGGGCGGACTCGGTGACCTCCAGGCAGAGCGCGCCGGGGGCGAGGCCCGAGCGTTCCAGCACGTCGACGGTGTCGGCGACCAGCCGGGGGTGGTGGAGCTGGGTCGGGGACAGGTTGACGTTGATACGGAGCGGGGTGCGGGTGCCGGGGTCGTCGAGCTGCCAGGAGCGGGCCTGCCGGACGGCCTCCTGGAGGACCCAGCGGCCCAGCGGCACGATGAGTCCGGTGTCCTCGGCGAGCGGGATGAAGCGGTCGGGGCCGAGGACGCCGTGCTGGGGGTGGCTCCAGCGGACGAGGGCCTCGGCGCCGTGGACGCTGCCGTCGTCGAGGTGGACGAGCGGCTGGTACTCGATGAAGAACTCGCCGCGCTCCAGGGCGGTCGGCAGGGCCGTGGTGAGGCCGTGCCGGGTGATGGCGCGGGCGTCGGCCTCGGGGTCGGCGAGCTCGAAGCGGTTGCCGCCGGCGGACTTCGCCCGGTACATGGTGATGTCGGCGCTGCGCAGCACCTCGGCGGCGGTGCGTTCGCCGGCCGGTCCCTCGACGACGCCGAGGCTGCCGCGGACGGTGAGTTCGCGGCCGTCGACGCCGACGGGGGTGGCGAGGGCGGCGAGGATGCGGTCGGCGAGCGCGGCGGCGTCGCGTTCGCCGTCGGTGCCGGCGTTGGTGGTGAGGGCGACGAACTCGTCGCCGCCGAGCCGGGCGACCATCTCGCCGGGGCCGGTGGCGCACGCCTGGAGCCGGTCGGCGACCTCGACGAGGAGCCGGTCGCCCACCGAGTGCCCGAGGCTGTCGTTGATGGCCTTGAAGCCGTCGAGGTCCAGGTAGCAGAGCCCGAAGCGGGCGTCCTCGCCGGCCGTGCCGGGGGCCAGGGCCTTCTCCAGGCGTTCGAAGAACAGCGTCCGGTTGGGCAGCCCGGTGAGGGCGTCGTGAGTGGCCTCGTACCGCAGCCGCAGGTGGAGCAGGCGCCGTTCGGTGATGTCCTCCATCAGCGCGAGCTGGTACTGGGGCCGGCCCTCGGCGTCGCGGAGCAGGGAGACGGTGAGGTTGGTCCACAGGACCGTGCCGTCGCCCCGGTAGTACGGCTTCTCCACCCGGTACTGCTCGCGTTCGCCGCGCACCAGCTCCTCGTAGAGCCGCCAGACGTGCGGTCCGTCCTCGGGGTGGACCCACTCGCTGACGTTGCGGCTGCGGACGTGGGCCTCGACGCCGCCGAACATGCGGGTCATGGTGTCGTTGATCTCGACCAGCCGGCCTTCGAGATCGGCGATGCCGATGCCGATGGCGGCTCCGTCGAAGACGGCCCGGAAGCGGCTCTCGGTGGCGTGCAGGGCGATCTCGGCGGCGCTGCGGGCGGAGAGCGCGGAGCGGGCGATGGCCTCCTGCTCGGCGCGGGTGCGCTCGCGCAGGGCCTGGGCGTAGCCAGTGGCCATGGCGTGCTGGAGGCGGGCACAGCGGGCGCGCAGCTCCTCGGCGGTGAGCTCGGGGTCCGTGCCGCAGTAGAGGACGAGGTACGCGTCGACGACGCCGAGGCTGCGGCCGAGCGCGTCCGGGTCGGTGCAGTGGGCCTCGACCAGGCCGGCGCCGGCCCGCTGGGCGGGGGCGGTGTCGAAGGGCCGGGCGAGCAGCGCGTCGCACAACAGGCGGGCGAGCGGGAGGAGGTGGCCCTCGAACTCGGCGCGGGTGAGGGAGGTGGCGGTCACCGGGAAGATGGCCCGGCCCCAGATGGTGACGAACCGCCTGAGTCTGTCCTCCGGGCCGTCGGCTTCAGCGGCGTTCCCGGACGGCTGCGACGGCACCTTCACGCCTTGCGCCCCACACCTGCGAACCCGGAGAAGGCGTACGGATCCTCCTCCTCGGCCGGGCTGTCCGGCCGCCAGAGGGGCATCGAGACGATGCCGGGCTCGACGACCGCGGTGCCGTCGAAGAAGCGGGTGATCTCCTCCCGGGAGCGCATCACCAGCGGGTTGCGGGTGGAGCGGTAGACCTCGACGGTGCCGCCGGCCCGCTCCTGGTCCACGGGGATGCCCTCGTACGAGGCGTGGGTGACGACCAGGAGGCTGCCGGGGGCGAGCGCGTCGAGGAGTTCGGCGACGGCCTCGCGCGGGCCGTCGGCGTCCTCCAGGAAGTGCAGGACGGCGACGAGGAGCAGGGCGACCGGGCGGTCGAGGTCGAGCAGTCCGGTCACTTCGGGGCTGCGGAGGATGTCGGCCGGCTTGCGGAGGTCGGCGGGGACGACGGCGGCTCCGCCGACGCCCTCCAGGACGGCCCGGCTGTGGGCGACGGCGACGGGGTCGTGGTCGACGTAGACGATCCGGGCGGCGGGGTCGGCGGCCTGGGCGACTTCGTGCACGTTGCCGAAGGTCGGTATGCCGGAGCCGATGTCGAGGAACTGGGTGACGTCGTTGTCGACGGCGAAGCGGACGGCGCGGCGCATGAACGCCCGGTTCGCCTGCATGATCTTGGGGAGGCCCGGCAGGAACTCCATGGCCTTGCGGGCCGCTTCCCGGTCGACTTCGAAATTGTGCGAGCCGCCCAGATAGAAGTCGTACATACGGGACACGCTGGGTACCGAGATGTCGATACCCGGCGGAGCCCAGGCGGGACGCTCCATCAATGTCTCCAACAAGTCGCCATGGGGGATGCGGCCCGGTGTTCGCGGCCGTGTTCGAGGTGAGGCTACTGATCGCCCGCCGAGAGAGCGAGTGGAAACGGAAATTCGCGATCCGTTCTTGGTCACACGCCTTTGGCACGTGCGTGCGGAACGGAGAGTTCACGCCTTCAGGTCGTGCATATTCACGTGCATCTGAGCGTGCGTCGGCTCTCCGGCCACCGCCGTCACCCTGGTCACACGGCCTGAACACCCCTCCGCACCTCGGCTGTCGGCCCGTGCGGACCTTCTCACGGGACCGGTCCACGCGGAAGATCGCGGCCGGCGACAGGGCGACAACCGGACAGTTCTTCCGAACGGACCCCGGGGCGGCTCCCGTCGGCCATTTCCCCCGCGCTCCACCTCGGTGATTCGGGTCTCCGCCCGGAGATTCGTCAAATCGCGCGCCACAAGATCCCCACCATCCGGGGAATCCACCCGCATTCGGGCCCCGGTTCGGCGTCCATGTGTTCAAGCTCGTCGGCGTGTCTCTGTACGGATCACCCCTCGCGCGGTCGCTGGCCGCCGCCGCACTGGTGTGGCTGCTCGCCGCGCCCGCGCCGGCGGCCGCCGACTCCTGCGCCTACGCCACGAGCGGGCCGGACGGCTCGAACACCTCGGTGGCGGTCATCGGCCCGGACGCGTGCTCGCCGAAACCGAAGCCCCACCCGAAGCCGAAGCCCAAGCCCGCCCCGCCCCCGTTCCATCCGCTGCCGCCCACCCTGCCCCCGCTGCCGCCGCCTCCCCCGGAGCCGCCGGTGCTGCCGCCCGTGCCGACGCGCCCGTCGCCGCCGGGGCGCCCCGCGCCGACCCCGCCGCCGGCCCCCGTCCCCCTGGTGCCCTCCCCTCCCGCTCCGGCGCCGGCCCCCGTCCCCCCGGAGACCCGGCCGACCCCGGCTCCCGCCCCGTCGACCCCCGCACCCGTCGCCTCCGCGCCGGGGCGACCACCGGCCCCCGCTCCCCCGGTCGCGCCGCCCGCGCCGCCGGCGGCGGCTCCGCGTCCCGCCCCCGCGGCCCCGGTCGCGCTCCCGCACTACCAGCGGACCACCCGGCCCCAGCCGAAGGGCACCCGGTCACCCGTCACCACGATGCTCCTGCTCGTCGCGCCCGCCGTGCTCGCCACCGCGGTCCTGCGTCCACGCTCGTCCCGCTGACCACCCCCGCACCACCCGAAGTCCGAGCTCCCGTCGAGCTCCCCACCCCGTGAGGAAGACCGAACAACCATGTCCGAATGGCTCGTCCTGACCCTGGCCATGGCCGCCGCCTGCGGCGTCGTCCTGGCCATCGTCGTCATCAACCAGCGCCGGATCCCCGAGGACGACGACCCCAACGAGACGCCCGACGTCATCGAGTACATGACGATGATGATCGGTGTGATCTACGCGATCGTCCTCGGTCTCGCCATCGCCGGGGTCTGGGAGGCGCGCGGCGCCGCCCAGGAGGTGGTGCGCCAGGAGGCGCAGGCGATGCACGAGATCTCCGAGCGGGTGGAGGTCTACCCGGAGCCGGTCCGCCGCCAGATCCGCGCCGACGTCGACGCGTACGTCTCCTACGTGGTCAACGAGGAGTTCCCGCACATGGCGGAGGAGGGCGAGACCACCGAGGAGGGCGACGCCCTGCTCGGCCAGGTGCGCCGCAGCGTCACCGACTACCAGCCCGCCAACGACTTCGAGGGGCAGGCGTACCAGCCGCTCGTCGACCAGGTGATGGTCGCCGACGACGCCCGCGGCGCCCGCGGCCAGAGCGCCGGGGAGACCATGCCGGGGGTCGTCTGGTTCGGCCTGATCATCGGCGCCCTGGTCTCGGTTGGGCTGATCTTCACGCTCCAGATCCGGCGCACCGGCCGCGAGGTGCTGCTCGCCGGCCTCTACAGCGCCCTGATCGCCTTCCTGCTCTTCCTCATCTGGGACTTCGACGCGCCGTTCGGGCGCGGCCTGGCCGCCACCGACGCGCCGTTCACCGCGCTGTTCCCGCAGGTCACGGAGTGAAGCGGCGGGCGGGGCTGAGCCGCCCGGGGGACATCCGTGCCCCATTCGCGCGTCTGGGATCGCGGCTGTGGTAGTGCGCTCCTAGCGTTTCGGGCAACGAGGTGTACGCAGGCTTCTCGCGGCCAGACCGCCGCGGCCGGCCCTCGGGACCCGGAGGAACCACCATGCGCGCGATACGTGCCGCTTCCACCGCCCTGCTGGGGGCGGCCGCCCTCGCCCTGGCCGCCCCCGTCACCGTCGCCCACGCGGCCGACGGTGCGCCCGCGCCGAACCCGCGGGTGCGGGGCGCCAAGGCCCCGGGCGATTTCGTCGTCTCCCCCTCGCTCGTCGCCCCCGGCGGGCGGGTGACGCTCAGCGCCCCCGGCTGCGCCAGTACGGCGACGGCGACGGCGGGCATCTTCGACACCGTCCAGATCGCGCCCGGCTCGTCGGTCACCGCCACCGTGGACACGGACGCCCGGCGCGGCGCCGTGTACACGGTGGCGTTCAACTGCTCGGGCGGGGTGCAGGACACCGTCGACCTGACGATCAGCGGGGTGGTCACGGCGACGCCGACGACCGGTTCGACGGTGCTGCTGCCCTCGCGCGGGGTGCAGGGCGGTCTCGGCGGTTCGCAGAGCGGCCTGGGCTCCGCGGAACTGGCGGCCGGTACGGCGCTGGTGCTCGCGGCGGCGGCCGGCTCGACGTACGCGATCCGGCGCCGCACGGCCTCCCGCCGGCACTGACCCGGCCCCCCTCTCCGGGGGCGGACAGCCCGCCGCCCCCGGGTCCCTTCCGGGACGCGGGGGCGGCGGGCACGGTGGGCCGACCGGGAGGTTCGGCCGGTCAGGCACCCGTACCGGTCATGCGGCGGCGACGGAGGACGAAGACACCGCCGCCGAGCGCCGCGGCGGCGACCAGGCTGCCGCCGACGGCCATCTCGGTGGAGCTGGGCGCCAGCGAACCGCCGAGACCACCCTGGGCACCGCGGCCCGCGAGCACGCGGAACGGTGCCGTGACGACCCGGCGGTTGTCACTGCACCGGACGGCCAGGTTGTAGTTGCCGGGCGTGGCGTTGTTGTAGACCCGGGCGGTCGCGCTGGAGAGGCCGTTGGAGTTCACCGAGAGGTTGGTCTCCGGGAACGCGTTGGACGTGACCGTGCCGCCGTGGCCGCAGCCCCTGGCGGTGATCGTGAGCGTCGACCCCGCGTGGACGTCGTAGGGATTGACGGTGACGTCGCTGGGACCGCTGGTGGCGACGGAGAGGGGCGCGGCCAGGGCGACCGCCGCGAACGCGGTGGCGGTCACCGCCAGAGTGCGTGCAGCACGCATGGTTGAACCTCCAGTGGAAGACGCCCCGAAGCGGTGCTCCGGGAGATTCGACGAGTACGCCTTCCATGACGAACCATCACAACTCGGACCCTTCCCTGCACCTCGGCGCTGGGCCGGTCCGGTGAGCCCCCATGCCGCCGATCGAGTTGCGCGGGACCACACCTTCGCAGGTCAGAGGCGTGCGAAATGATTGTCTGACGAGTACTCGGATGGGTCAGCGCGCGGTCACCCGGGCGAGCAGCGAAAGCCCGAGGGGCGGCGTCCGAAACGTTTCTGACGGAGAGTCGGACGAGCGCGCGCTTTGGGCACGGTCCGTCGGCGCCCCAGGCACGGTCCGTCGGCGCCCCAGGCACGGTCCGTCGGCGCTCCGGGGACGGTCCGTCGGCGCCTCGCCACCCGGACGGCGGCGGCGGGCTACCCGTTCGGGCCGCCCGGAGCGCAGGGGTGCGGCGTCGCCCTTACCGTTCACACGTCGCCACGAAGGGAGAACCATGCCCCCGAAGGACTTCCGCGTCCCTGAGCGCAGGAGACGTCAACCCTGGGGCGTCCTGGCCCTCGCCATGCTGTCCGGACTCGCGATGCTGCGCAACGGCGTGGACGTCGCCGGGGGGCCGCCGCAGCCGGCCGCCGCGGCCCGCCCGGTGGCCCGTCCGGTCGTCCCGCCGCCCGCGGAGGCCTCGGCGGGCGTCCAGCCGCTGCCCTTCGCCCCCGCCTCGCGGATCCGGATCCCGGCGATCGACGTCGCGGCCCCGATCATGGACGTGGGGATCGACGCGGAGGGCTGGGTGGCGGCCCCTCCCCCGCAGGACGCCAATCTGGCCGGCTGGTACCAGAACGGCATCGCGCCCGGCCAGCGCGGCACCTCGGTGATCGTCGGGCACGTCGACAACAACAGCGGTCCGGCGGTCTTCTACGGCCTCGGCTCGCTGGAGAAGGGCCAGCACGTCGAGGTCGAGCGGTACGACGGGCGGGTGGCGGTCTTCGAGATCTACGGCATCGAGGTCTACTCCAAGGAGGACTTCCCCGGCCCGCAGGTCTACGGCGACACGGGCCACCCGGAGCTGCGGGTCATCACCTGCGGCGGCGGCTACACCCGGGCGAAGGGGTACGCGGGGAACGTGGTCGTCTACGCCCGGATGGTCGGCTCCCGCTGAGTCTCCGCAGGCGCGGACCGGGCCCCGGGGAGCATCCGGGGCCCGGGGCCGGGACGACGTTCGGGGATTGGGGCGCTGGACCGGGGGAACCCGAAGCTCCTCGACCTGGAGGGGAGTGAGCGGACATGACCACGGCGAGTTCGCCGGCGACGGTGGTGGGACGGACGGCGCGCGGTGGCGCCGTGCGGGTCGGAGCCCGGATGGGCTTCATGGCGCGCGGAGTGCTGTACCTGCTGGTGGGAGCACTGGCCG
Organism: Streptomyces sp. NPDC004435; assembly: GCF_042873895.1. Taxonomy (NCBI): domain Bacteria; kingdom Bacillati; phylum Actinomycetota; class Actinomycetes; order Kitasatosporales; family Streptomycetaceae; genus Streptomyces; species Streptomyces sp. NPDC004435. The sequence continues at coordinate 141,912 of NZ_JBIAMB010000015.1, forward strand.
TACGGATCGGCCTGACGGGCACCGGTGAGCAGGCCGACCGGGGCGGGGCCCTGGCCGAGGTCGCGGGGACCCCGTTCGGCGCCGTGCTGCTGTGGGCCCTGGGACTGGGGCTGGCCGGCATGGCCCTGTGGCGGCTGTCGGAGGCGGTGTTCGGTGCCGCGGGCCCGGAGGGCGACGGCGCGGGCAAGCGGGCCATGTCCGGGGCCCGGTGCGTGTTCTACGGCGTGAGCTCCTTCCTGGTGTTCTCCTTCGCCGCCGGCGCGGGCGGCAGCGGGGCCGGTTCGAGCGACCGGCAGAGCCGGGACGTCACCGGCCGGCTGCTCGCCCTGCCGGGCGGGCAGTGGTGGGTCGGCGCGGCCGCCGTCGGCTTCGCGGCGGCGGGCCTGTGGATGGCGGGCAGCGCCGTGGCCCGCAGGTACCGCAAGCACCTGGAGTGGGGGCGGATGTCCCGCGGGGCCCGGCTCTTCATGGACTCCACCGGCATCGCCGGGGGCGTCGGGCGCGGGCTCGTCTTCGCGGCGGCGGGCTGGTTCGGTGTCAGGGCGGCGTACACCTTCGACCCGGCCGAGGCCAAGGGCATGGACGACACGATCCGTTCGTTCGCCCAGACCCCGGCCGGGCCGTGGCTGCTCGTCGCCGTGGCGGTCGGGCTCGTGCTGTTCGGCGTCTTCTCCTTCGGCCAGGCCAAGTGGCGCGAGGTCTGACCCGCTCCGGCCGCCCCTACGGCTACTTCGTCATGTCCTCGACGTCGCCGGCGATGTCCTCGAGGACCACCTTGGGGTCGGCGTCGGGTGCGACGGCCTTGCCGATGTTCCGCTTGACCGTGTCGCTGACCTGAAGCCAGGAGGGCTCGTTGACCGGGTAGAGCTCGGCGCCGCGCAGGGCGTCGAGGAACTGGGTGTCGCCGGCGTCGGTCGTCGTGCCCCTGGACGCCTGGTTGGCCGAGACCGTGGAGGGCAGCAGGTCGTAGCGGTCGGCGAACTCGTTGAGGTTCTTGTCCTCGTAGACGAACTCCAGGAAGGAGCCGACCAGTTCACGGTTGCCGTCCCGCTTGAAGGCCATCATCCAGTCGGCCACGCCCGCCGCCGGGGGTACCTGCCCCTCCTCCAGCGTGCCGGAGACCGGCATGCTGAGGGTGCCGACCTTGATCCCCTTGGCCCTGGCCTCCTCCAGGAGCGACGGGTAGCCGTTGAGCATGCCCACCTGGCCGCGCAGGAAGGCGGCGAAGGCGTCCTTCCGGTTGAGTTCGCCCGGCGGGACCGGACCGGTCAGGCCGGGCTTGACCAGGTTGTCCCTGATCCAGCGGAGGGTCTGGGTGTTCTCCTCGGAGGCGATGCTGTAGCCGCCGTAACTGCCCGCGTATCCGCCCCCGTTGCTCAGCAGCCAGATCAGCGCCTCGGCGTGCGCCTCCTCGGGTCCCAGCGGCAGGGCGTACGGATAGGGGACGTCCGCCTTCTTCAGCTCGCCGGCCGCCTCCTTGAGGTCGGCCCAGGTCCGGGGCGGCTTCGCTCCGGCCTTGTCGAACAGCTCCTCGTTGTAGAAGAGCAACCGGCTGCTGGCCACGAACGGCAGGCCGTAGAGGGCGTTGTCGATCGATCCCGCTTCGGCGAGCGGTGGCAGGAAGTTCGCCTCCGTCCTGATCGACAGCAGCTCGCCGGCGGTGTAGAGGCGGCCTTGCGCCGCGAAGTCCGAGTAGGCGCCCATCAGGGCGACGTCGGGGGCCTTGCCCTCCTCGACCATGCGGGTGACCTCTCGGTCGACGTCGTCCCACGGGTAGAGCGTGACCTCGACCTCCTTGCCGGGGTGGGCGGCGGTGAAGGCGGCGGTCAGCTTGTCCCAGTACGCCTGGGAGCTGTTCGCCGGGCCGCTGCCGTACTCGGCGGCCACCAGGCGCAGGGTGGTCCCGTCGCTTTCCGCCGAGGAGCCGCAGGCGGTGACGAGGGGGCCCAGCAGGCCGAGTGCGGCCACGCAGGCGGTCGCGCCGAAGAGTCTTGGTCGCACGGATGTTCCTCTTTGCTTTTGGACAGGGCGTCCGGAATTCTGCCCTGCCCCGGGGCATATGGCGCCATGCGCCGACAGGTTGTGGCCCTTGCTCCAACCACGCGCTCCCGGCCTGGTGTCTTCGACCAGACGATGGTCCGGACCGCAGCCGTGCCGGTCCGGACCGGGAGGGACGGGCGCCGGTTCGAGCGGTCCGGGTGTTCGCGGACCGGAACACCGCGCGCGCCCCCGGGACCTCCGCCCGGCGGCCGGGCGGCGTCCGGCCCCACCCCGCCCCGCCTCGCCCCGCCTCGCCCCGCCTCGCCCCGAAGAGGTCCCCGCCGTCAGCGGCGCGGCACGGTGAGGGTGTAGCCGGCGTCGAGGAGCGCGGGGAGGTAGCGGTCGAGGGCGGCGACGCTCTGGGAGCGGTCCCCGCCGGCGTCGTGGGAGAGGACGATGACGCCGTCCCCCGCCCCGTCGAGCACGCGGCGGACGATCGTGCCGGTGCCGGGTTCCTTCCAGTCGAGGGTGTCCACGGACCAGGCCAGCGGCTCCATGCCCAACTCGGCGCCGATCTCGAAGGAGTGCCGGTTCCAGGCGCCGTAGGGGGCCCGGTACCAGAGCGGAGCGGCGCCCAGCACGCGCTCCACCACCTCGCTGGTGGAGCCGAGTTCGTCGCGGATGCGGGAGGGCCGCAGCTTGGGCACGAGCGGGTGGGACCAGGAGTGGTTGCCGACCACGTGCCCGTCGTCGGCCATCTCCCGGAGCAGGTCCTGGTTCTCCACGGCCATCTCGCCGCAGACGAAGAACATGGCCCGGCAGCCGTGGCGGCGCAGGGTGGCGAGGATGGCGGGGGTGTAGCGGGGGTCGGGTCCGTCGTCGAAGGTGAGCACCATGGAGCGGCCGACGCCGGTGAGCGAGAGGAAGGGCCGCTGCCGGACCGGAGGGAGGGATCGGGGGCGTGCGGCGGGGGCGTAGGCGGTCATGGGCTGGAGCCGGTACGCGGAGGGGCGGAGCCGGGGCGCGGAGGCGGGCGGCCCGGCGGCGGGGCCCCCGGCGGCGGGCGGCCCCGGGGGCGCGGTGGCGGTTCCCGCACCCCCGGCGCTCCCGCCGGTGCCGATCCGTTCGAGGGCGAAGGCGCCGGCCGCGACAGTGGCACCGAGGGCGGCGGCCAGGCGTAGCACCGACCTCCGCCCCGTGGGCAGCTGATCGTTTTTCATGACTAATAGTTCGTGCGGGGAGCGCCCCGGGCCGCCGACCGACACCGGCCCGCCGCCCGAATGCACCCGATGGGCCGATACGGCGGGGCTCCGCGCCCCTCGGCGACCGGCGCCGCGCGTCGAGAGCCCGTCATCCGCCGAGCTTCAGACCGTCCTTGTCCGCACCCCGGCCGAGCACCACCTGGCGGATCGTCTCGCGGATCTCCGCGTGGCGGGGGTCGGTGCCGTCGGTGGCGGTGAGGTCCACGATCCGGCCGCGCCCGGTGTCGAACCACTGGGGCAGGAACTCGGCCTCGGTCACCTCCCAGCGCGCCCCGGCCTTCTTCGGCGGCGCGAAGGTGAAGCGGCCGATGCTGCTCTGGTTGCCGCGCGGGTCGGAGACGCCCTGGTGGTTGATCATGTCACCGGCGATCTGGTCGCCCATGCCGTAGATCACCCAGGTGCCGTTGACCTTCTCGTACGCCTGGGGGACGTGGGCGTGGGTGCCGATGATCAGGTCGATGTCGGGCCGGCCGGCCGTCCGGGAGGCGGTGAGCGAGCGGGCGAGCGAGAACTGCCGGTCGTCGGGGGCGGTCTCCCACTCGGAGCCCCAGTGGACGCTGACGACGACGACGTCGGCGCCGGCGGCGCGGGCCGCCCGGGCGTCGGCGATCACCTTGTCCTCGTCGAGGAGGTTCACGGCCCAGGGCTGCCCGGCGGGGAGCGGGTAGCCGTTGGTGTCGTAGGTGTAGGCGAGCTGGGCGACGGTGGCGCCGCCGGCCTTGAGCAGGGTGGGACGGGCGGCCTCGGCGGCGGTGCGGGCCGAGCCGGCGTGCCTGACCCCGGCGGCGTCCAGGGCGTCGAGGGTGCGGGCGAGGCCGGCCGCGCCGTCGTCGAGGGTGTGGTTGGAGGCGGTGGAGCAGGAGTCGTAGCCGGTGGCCTTCAGCGCGGTGGCGACCTCGGGCGGGGACTTGAAGGCGGGGTAGCCGGTGTAGGGCCCGCCGTTCTCCCCGTAGACCGTCTCCATGTGGCAGATCGCGAGGTCGGCGCGGGAGACGATACGTTTCGCCCCCGCGAACATGGGGCGGAAGTCGTAGCCGCCGTCGCCCGCGTCGGACGCGGCGCGGCGGATGATCGAGTCGTGCGGCAGCACGTCGCCGGAGGCCACCAGGGTGAAGCCGGCCTGCCGGGGCGGCGCGGGGGGCCGGGGCGCCGTGGAGCCGGGCGCACCGCCGGACGAGCGGGGGTCGCCGTCGAGGCCGCCCTGGTTGCACGCGGCGACGACGGCGAGCAGGGAGCCCGCGAGGACGGTGGAGCCGACGCGGGCGAGTCGGGCGCGTACCGGTCTGTTGCCAGCGGTCATGACGACTACCACCCCGATCATAGGAAGAACATCTGATCTGCCGAATTCATCCTCCGGGAGGGCCGCAGTCAAGGGACCCGGCCGGGTCGGCGGCGAACCCCACCGAATCGGACGTACGCCCCGCACCCGACCGCCGCCCGACCGTTCGGCGTGCCATTCGCCGCTCGTTACGACCGTTCGTCGCACACGGCTGTCCGCTCCCTGTCCCCCGTCCGCCCGGATGCGTTCGTATACGGCGCGGACGACGAACCGCCGAGCGGGCGGGGAAGGGTGGTGCTCTCATGACGGCGGCGACGATGGCGGCGGCGGGGACGACCGACGAGCGGACGCTCCAGGAACTCCAGCGGGAGCACGGCCCCGCCCTGCTCTCCTTCCTCCTGGGACTGACCTACGGCGACCGCCAGCGCGCCGAGGACCTCGCCCAGGAGACGCTGGTCCGGGCCTGGCTCCACCCCGAGGCGTTCAGCGGCGCCTACGCCTCGATGCGGCCCTGGCTCTTCACCGTGGCCCGCCGCCTCGCCATCGACGCCCGCCGCTCCCGCCTGGCCCGGCCGGCCGAGATCGGCGACGGGGTGCTCGCGGTGACCCCCGACCCCTCGGACGCCACCGAGTCGGCCGAGGCGGCACTGGACGTACGGGCGGCGGTGCGCGAGCTGAGCCCGGAACACCGGGCGGTGCTGGTCCGGCTCTACTTCCACGGGCTCACCGTCAACGAGGCGGCCGTGGACCTCGGGATACCGGCCGGCACGGTCAAGTCCCGCTCCCACTACGCCCTTCGGCAGCTCGGCCGCTCACTGCCCGGCTACCGGCCCCGCCGCGGCGCCATTGCCCGGCCCCGGACCGCCGCCGCACAATGACGCCGTGACGCTCAATGACACCGTGGCGCTGACGCCCGCCGCCGCCGAGAAGATCCTCGCCGACAACTTCGCCCCCTGGGTCCTGGATCTGGGGCTCACGGTCGACTCCGTCGACGGCCACGAGGCCGTCCTGCGCCTCCCCTGGTCCGATCGGCTGGCGCGCGAGGGCGGCGGCATCTCCGGCCAGGCCCTGATGGCGGCGGCCGACACCGCCACGGTGATCGCCGTCTCCGCCGCCCGCGGCGGCTTCGTCCCCATGACGACCGTCCAGCAGTCCACCAGCTTCCAGCGGGCGGTCCTCGGCGCCGACGTCCTGATCCGCGCCCGCCTCACCAAGCTGGGCAAGCGCATGGCCTTCGCCGACATCACGATGACCGCCGAAGGCACCGCCGAACCGGCCGCCCACGCCACCGCGGTCTACGCCCTGCTGGGCTGACCGCCCCCCGCCCTCTCCACCCCTCCCGCGGCCCCGGGCCGGCGTGGAGGTCCGGGGCTCTATACACCCCATGTATACATGGTGCGTATAGTCGCCTCCATGGCTTCACGACCTCACACCCCGGCCCTCCCCCGCCTGTTCAAGGGCGTCATCGTCGGCGCGGTCGCCGTCGGCGCCGCGCACGTCGTGCTCTCCGACACAATGCGGTTCGCGCTCGTGGGGCAGGCGTCCGCCACCCTCGGTGCGCCCACCGGGTACGGCACCGCCCAGGTCTTCACCACCGCGCTGGTCAACACCGCGCTGGTCATGCCGCTGGTGCTCTGGGCCGGGATGCGGCTGAGCGGGGAGCGGAAGCTGGGGGCGATGTTGCTGGTGGGGAGCACGGGATGGGTCGCCGTCGTCTGGAACGGGATCGACGGACTCGACGACTCCTTCGGCGCGATGCTCCCCCTGCCGTCGCTCGCGCTCGTCGTCGCCGTCACCGCACTCGCCTCGCTCCTCCGGCGCCGCCCCTCCCCCGCCCCTTCCGCCCCTTCCGCACCACCGGTCCCCTCGGCACCGATCCGGCCGGGGAACGTATCCGAAACCACACCCGCGAGTTGAGCAAAGCGGTCCACGCGGACGCCCCGAGCGGAGGAGGCTCTGCTCCGGGTCCCGAGAACCGCGGGTCCCCGACGTCCGGAGAAGGTGGGAGCGTTGTCGCCCGAGAGCACGAACGGCGCCGGCCGCAGGAGCGGCGGGGGTCTGGCCGTCCCGATGGCCTGGCTGTGCGCCGAGTACCTGGCCGAGCAGTATCTGACCGCGGCGGGCCTGGCCGACCCCGGCTCGCTCGAACACCGCGCCTCCCTGCGGGCGCTGGCCCTCACCGTCCATCTGTCCGGGAAGCCCGCGGCCGACGAGTGGCTGCACCTCACCGCTCACGAGGCGGGGTGGCCGGAGTGGGTGGAGGAGCGGCTCGCCGCCGAGGAGGCCGAGGACCCCGGCGGGGCCGACCTGGCGCTCGCCCGGGACACCTGGCGGGCGCTGCGCGAGACCTGGGTGCACGCGGCCGACCTGGACGGCGCGCCGGCCGCCGGGACCGGTGTGCCGGTCGACGAGGCGGCCCGTGCCTGGCTGCCCGCCTGGCAGCTGGGGCTGCCCCTCGCCCACCTCGCCGTCTGGCTCTCCTGACCGGTCAGCGGGTGGGCGAAGGGTGCACCCCGGGACGGTACTTGGGGAAGCGCGCGGTCACCTTGAGGCCGGCGCCGACGCCGGTCTCGATGACGAGGCCGTACTCCGGCCCGTACACCTGGCGCAGCCTCTCGTCGACGTTGGACAGGCCGATGCCGGAGCCGCCCGGATGCTCGCCGCGCAGCACCGCGCGCAGCCGCTCGGGGTCCATGCCGACGCCGTCGTCCTCGACGGTGACCACCGCCTCGGCACCGGCGTCCCGCGCGGCGATCGTCACCCGGCAGCCCCGCGCGCGGTCCTGGAGCCCGTGCTTCACGGCGTTCTCCACCAGCGGCTGGAGGCAGAGGAAGGGCAGCGCGACCGGCAGCACCTCGGGGGCTATCCGGAGCGTCACCTTGAGCCGGTCGCCGAAGCGCGCCCCGGCGAGTGCCAGGTACTGCTCGATCGCCCGGAGTTCGTCGGCCAGCTGGGCGAACTCGCCCTGTCTGCGGAAGGAGTAGCGGGTGAAGTCCGCGAACTCCAGCAGGAGGTCCCGGGCCAGCTCGGGATCGGTGCGGACGAACGAGGCGATCGCGGCGAGGGAGTTGAAGATGAAGTGCGGGGAGATCTGGGCGCGCAGCGCGCGGATCTCCGCCTCCACCATCCGGGTCCGCGAGCGGTCCAGCTCGGCCAGCTCCAGCTGGACCGAGACCCAGCGGGCGACCTCGGTCGCGGCCCTGACCAGCACCGCCGACTCCCGGGGGCCGTAGGCGACGAGCGCGCCGAGGACGCCCTCCTCGCCGGTGAGCGGGGCGGTCACCGCCCACCGCAGCGCGCAGCCCGGGTCGTCGCAGCCGGTGGGCGCGGAGCGGCTGCGGCCGGTCTCCAGGGTCGCCGCCGCGAGCTCCGGCACGCCCGCGTGGTGGTGCTCCTCGCCGGGGCCGTCCCAGGCGAGGACCGCCGAGCCGTCGGTGAGACAGAGCGCCTCGGTGCCCAGGAGCGAGCGGAGCGGGCGGGCGGCCCTGCGCGCGGTCTCCTCGGTCAGTCCGGCGCGCAACGGCGGGGCGGCGAGCGAGGCGGTGTGCAGGGTGTGGAAGGTGGCGCGTTCGACGGGGGTGCCCAGGTCGAGGTCGGCGGAGCGGTCGCCGCGCCCGGCGGTGACCCGGCCGAGGACGACGCCGGCGGCGAGGAGGACGGCGCCGGCGGCGCTCGCCGCGGCCAGGACGATGCCGCTCACCGGCGGGCCTCCCGGGCGGGGGCGGGGGCGGTGAACTCCCGGGGCGCGGTGAACTCCTCGGGCAGGTGGAGCCGGGCGAGGGTCGCCGCGGTGCCGGGCGGGACGCTGCGCGGGGTGGCGAGCGAGACCAGGACCATGGTGAGGAAGCCGAGCGGGACGGACCAGACGGCGGGCCAGGCCATCAGGGTGTGCGGCCAGCCCGGCGGGGCGAGTCCGGCCCGGGTGGCCATCACCGCGGCCAGCGCGGAGCCGCCGCCGAGGAGAAGGCCCGCGGCCGCGCCGGGCGGGGTGAGCCGCCGCCACCAGATGCCGAGGACGAGCAGCGGGCAGAAGGAGGAGGCGGAGACGGCGAAGGCCAGCCCGACCGCGTCGGCGACGGGCACCTTGGAGGCGGCGAAGCCGACGGCGAGCGGGACGGCGCCGGCGAGCAGGGTCGCCAGCCTAAAGTGCCGGACGGCGCGGGAGGGCAGCACGTCCTGGGCCAGGACCCCGGCGACGGACATGGTGAGCCCCGAGGCGGTGGAGAGGAAGGCGGCGAAGGCGCCGCCGGCGAGGAAGGCGCCGAGGAGGTCGCCGAGCGCGCCGCCGACGATCCGGTCGGGGAGGACGAGGACGGCGGCGTCGGCGGAGCCGGTGAGGGCGAGCTCGGGGGCGTAGATCCGCCCGAGCGCCCCGTACACCCCCGGCAGCAGGTAGAAGGCGCCGACGAGTCCGAGGACGACGAGGGTGGTGCGGCGGGCCGCCCGGCCGTTGGGGCTGGTGTAGAAGCGGACGGCGACGTGCGGCAGGCCCATGGTGCCGAGGAAGGTGGCGAGGATCAGCCCGTACGTGGCGTACAGCTGGTGTCCGTCGCGGCCGCCCGCCAGCGGCTGGGACCAGCCGAGGGGGTCGGCGCCCCCGACGTGCCGCTCGGGGAGCGGGGTGCCGGGCGGGAGGGCCAGGACGGTGCCGCCCTTCACGTGGTGGGTGCCGGGGTCGAGGGTCACGGACCGGTCCTCGTACCGGACGGCGTCGACGGTGCCGGTGACGGTGAGGGTGAGCGGGGTGTCGAGCCCGAGGCGTACGGTGTCGGCGACCCGGACGACGGTGTGCTCGCGGAGCACGGCGGGGGCGTCGAAGCGGGCCCGGGGCGCGCCGTCGCCGTGCCAGGCGGTCACCAGGAAGAAGGCCGGCACCAGTAGGGCGGTGAGTTTCAGCCAGTACTGGAAGGCCTGGACGAAGGTGATACTGCGCATGCCGCCGGCGGCGACGGTGCCGGTGACGACGACGGCGACGAGGAGGCCGCCGACCCAGTCGGGGGCGCCGGTGAGGATCTCCAGGGTGAGCCCGGCGCCCTGGAGCTGCGGCAGCAGGTAGAGCCAGCCGATGCCGACGACGAAGAGGCTGGCGAGCCGCCTGACCTGCGGGGACTCCAGTCTGGCCTCGGCGAAGTCGGAGAGGGTGTACGCGCCGGAGCGGCGCAGCGGGGCGGCGACGAGGACCAGCAGCACCAGATAGCCGGCGGTGTAGCCGACCGGGTACCAGAGCATGGCGGGTCCCTGGACGAGGACGAGTCCGGCGATGCCGAGGAAGGAGGCGGCGGAGAGGTACTCGCCGCTGATGGCGGCGGCGTTGAGCCGGGGCCCGGCGGTCCGGGAGGCGACGTAGAAGTCGGAGGTGGTGCGGGAGACGCGCAGGCCGAGCGCGCCGATGAGGACGGTGGCGAGGACGACGGCGGTGACGGCGGCGACCGCGTAGGTCTGGTTCATGCGGGGCGGTCCACGGGGCTCAGCGCTCGACGAGGCCGGTGAAGTCGCGCTCGTTGCGCTCGGCGCGGCGGACGTACCAGCGGGCGACGGCCCAGACGACGGGGTACACGCCGACGCCGAGGGCCGCCCAGACCAGCGCCTCGGGGGCGGGCAGGGCGAGCACCAGCGGGAGGGTGCCGACGAGCAGGGCGAGGGCGCCGAGCGCGGTGAGGGCGGCGCGGAGCTGGCTGCGCATCAGGGAGCGGACGTAGGTGTGGCCCAGGGTGGTCTGTTCGTCGATCTCGGAGCGGGCGGGCGGGTGTGCCGGGCGGGGCGCGGGGCGGCCGCCCACGGCGGTGGCGTAGGTGACGGTCTCGCGCCGGGGCCGGCGCGGCTCGGGGTGCTCCGGCATCGGCGTCGCTCTCTGACGGGCGGGTGGGCCCGTGGAGTGTAAGCGGAACGGGCCGGTCGCCGGTAGGGCCCGCCGGTCAGCCGCCGGCCCGGCGCATCAGCAGGTCACGCAGGTGGCGGGCGTGCCGGCGGCTGACGGCGAGGTCGGTGGCGCCGACCCGGACGGAGGTGGCGCCGCCGTCGAGGCGGAGCTCCTCGACCCGGTCGAGGGCGACGAGGTGGCTGCGGTGGATGCGGACGAAGCCCCGGTCGGCCCAGCGCTCCTCCAGGGTGGAGAGCGGGATGCGGACGAGGTGGCTGCCCTGGTCGGTGTGGAGGCGGGCGTAGTCGCCGTGGGCCTCGACGTAGGCGATGTCGTCGACCGTGACGAAGCGGGTGACGCCGCCGAGCTCGACCGGGATCTGTTCCGGCGCGGGGGCCGGCGCGGGGGCCGGGGCGGGCGCGGTGGCGTGGACCAGCTCGTGGACGCGCCGCACGGCTTCCGCGAGTCGCTCGCGCCGGACCGGCTTGAGGACGTAGTCGACGGCCTTGAGGTCGAAGGCCTGGAGCGCGAAGCCCTCGTGGGCGGTGACGAAGACGACGAGCGGCGGGCGGGCGAAGCCGGCGAGCAGCCGGGCCACGTCGAGGCCGGTGAGGCCGGGCATGTGGATGTCGAGGAAGACGACGTCGATGGTCTCCTCGCCGTCCGGCCCCGACTCCAGCGCGCGCCCGATCCGGCGCAGCGCGGCGGTCGCGTCGCCGGCGCCCTCGGCGGTCCTGACCCGGGGGTCGGCGCGCAGCAGGTAGAGGAGTTCCCCGAGGGCGGGTTCCTCGTCGTCGACGGCCAGTACGCGCAGCATGCGCGGGAGCCTACTTCAGGGGCGGACCCGGCCGGTCGGGCCGTGGCTACTTGAGCAGCCTGGACATGCGGCGGTCGGCGAGGACCTTGCCGCCGGTCTGGCAGGTGGGGCAGTACTGGAGGGAGGAGTCGGAGAAGCTGACCTCGCGGATGGTGTCGCCGCAGACGGGGCAGGGTTCGCCGGTGCGGCCGTGGACGCGCAGGCCGGTCTTCTTCTCGGCCTTGAGCTCGCCGGCGGCGAGGCCGCGGGAGCGGTCGACGGCGTCGTGGAGGGTGGTCCGCATCGCCTCGTAGAGGGCGGTGGTCTCGTCCGGACCGAGGGTGGCGGTGGGTTTGAAGGGGGACATCCTCGCGGCGTGCAGGATCTCGTCGCTGTAGGCGTTGCCGATGCCGGCGATCAGGCTCTGGTCGCGCAGGGCGCCCTTGATCTGCCGTCGTTCGCCGGCGAGGAGGGCGGCGAATTCCTCGGGGCCGAAGTCCTCGGCGAGCGGGTCGGGGCCGAGGCGGTCGACGCCGGGCACCTCGTGGGGGTCGTGGACGAGGTGGACGGCGAGGCGCTTGGTGGTGCCGGCCTCGGTGAGGTCGAAGCCGTCGCCGCCGGTGAGGGCGGCGCGCAGGGCGAGCGGGCCCCTGCCCGGCTTGGGCGGGCCCGAGGGCAGCGGGTCCTGCCAGCGCAGCCAGCCGGCCCGGGCGAGGTGGACGAGCAGGTGCAGCGGTCCGCCGCCGGTGGCGGCGGTGATGTCGAGCCACTTGCCGTGCCGGTCGACGCCGGTGACCTCGGCGCCGTCGAGGGCGCCGAGTGGCGGGTCGTACGTCTTGAGCACGCTGATCGCGACGGGCAGCACACGGGCGAACTCCTTGCCGACCAGGTGCTCGCCGAGGAACGCGCGGAGGGCTTCCACCTCGGGCAGTTCGGGCATGTCCCCACCCTGCCGCACGGCGGTGCGCGCCGCGCGCGGACACCGGCGGGGTGCGGGTCAGTCGGGGACCGCGAACTCGCACCAGACGCATTTGCCGCCGCCGCGGGACTCGACGCCCCAGCTGTCGGAGAGCTGGTCGACGAGGAGGAGCCCCCGGCCGGAGACGCCCGCCTCGCCCGCCTCGCGGCGGCGGGGGAGGGCACTGGAGCGGTCCTCGACCTCGACCCGCAGCCGGCGTTCGGCGCCGGGGAGCTTGCGCAGGGTGACGATGGTGCCGCCGTCGGTGTGCATGAGCGCGTTGGTCATGAGTTCGTCGGCGACGAGCTCGATCTCGTCGGCGCGGGAGCCGGCGCCCCAGGCGCGGACGGCGGCCCGGATCATGTGGCGGGCGGCCCTGAGCGCCTCGGGGTCGCTCTGGGCGACGTGCTGGCGGAAGCGGCCGCCGTTGGGGGTGTACGCGCCGAGGCGGCGGAGCAGCAGGATGGCGACGTCGTCCTCGCCGCCGCGCTCGGCGACGACCTCGCAGAGGAGGTCCGCGAGTTCCTGGAGGTCGGAGGGGCCGCGCCGGACGAGGGCGGAGAGCCATTCGAGGCCCTCGTCGAGGTCGGCGCCGGGCTTCTCCACGAGGCCGTCGGTGTAGAGCATCAGGGTCTGGCCGGGGTCGAGTTCGAGGGTGGTGACGGGGTAGTCGAGGCGGCCGAACTCGGCGGAGAGGCCGAGCGGGAGTCCGCCCTCGACGGGCACCCGGCGGCTGCTGCCGTCGGCCTCGCGGACCAGCGGGTCGACGTGGCCAGCGCGGACCACCTGGACGACTCCGGTGCCGGGGTCGGCCTCGGCGTAGGTGCAGGTGGCGAAGCGTTCGGTGTCGAGTTCGTGGAGGAAGACGGAGGCGCGGGCCATGACGGTGGCGGGGGTGTGGCCCTCGGCGGCGTAGGCGCGCAGCACGATCCGCAGCTGGCCCATGACGGCGGCGGCGTGGGTGTCGTGGCCCTGGACGTCGCCGATGACGGCGCCGACCCGGCCGCCGGGGAGCGGGATGACGTCGTACCAGTCGCCGCCGATGTCCCGGCCGAGCCGGGCGGAGCGGTAGCGGACCGCTATCTGGGCGCCGGGGACGTCGGCGATCCGGCGGGGCAGCATCGCCTGCTGGAGCCCTTCGGCGAGGTCGTGCTCCTGCTCGTAGAGCATGGCGCGCTGGAGGCTCTGGGCGATGCTGCTGCCGAGGGCGACGAGGAGGGTCCGCTCGTCCTCGCTGAATCCGGTCCGGTCGCTGTAGAGCAGGCCGAGGGCGCCGATGGGGCGCGCCTGGGCGATGAGCGGGAGGTAGACGGCGGCGGTGATGCCGAGGCCGCTGATGTGCGGCCAGAGGACGGGGAAGGAGGCGGCGAAGTCCTCGGCGGTGTCGATGAAGCGGGGTCTGAGGGTGCGGATGACCTCGCTCATCGGGTAGGGCTCGTCCACCCGGGTGAAGCGGGTGCCGGGGACGAAGGCCCCGTGGGGTCCTTCGGCGACGAGGTGGATGCGGCCGGCCTCCAGGAGGCCCATGACGAGGCTGGCGGCGCCGAAGTGCTCCAGGGCGTGCGAGTCGTTGAGGAGGTCGATGACGTCCTTGACGGTGCGGGCGTGGGCGAGGGCGGCGGTGGTTCCCTCGACGACCCCTGCGCGCTGCCTGCGGCCCTCGTCGAGGCCGAGGCGGGCCGCGGACTCGGTGAGTTCGTGGGTGGCGTCGCGCAGGACGCCGATGATCCGGACGGGGCGGCCGGTGGGGTCGCGGTGGACGATGCCCTGGGTGTGGGTCCACTGCTGGGAGCCGTCGCGGCGGCGGATGCGGAAGTAGGCGCCGTACTGGTCGCTGCCCTCCTTGAGGGCCTGGGCGACGAGGGTGTCGAGGCGGCGGCCCTCGTCGGGCAGCACGCGGATGCCGAGCGATTCGGGGCGCCCGTCGTACTCGTGGGGTGCGAGGTCGAAGACGTCGAGGGCGGCCTCGTCCATCTTCATGGCGCCCGTGGTCAGGTCCCAGTCGAAGCCGCCCATGCGGAAGGCGGCTCCGAACGCGCTGAGGATCGGCGCCGCGGCGCCGTCCGCGGCCGCCGCGCCGCCCGTGGCCGCCGCGCCCGGCCCGCCCTCCGTGTCCGCTCCCCCGCTGCCCACGCTCATGGGAGCCACGCTAGGGCCGGCGGGTTCCTCGCGCACCAGGAACGATCTTTCAGCCGGCGAAGGTGTCGGGCTGGGTGGGCCCGGGATCGACGGGCAGCAGGTCCTCGGGGAGGGGGTAGCCGCCGTCGGGCTCGGCGTAGGGGTCGGGCTCCGGGTCGGTGTACGGGTCGGTGTACGGGTCCGGTTCGGCGTACGGGTCCGTGTACGGGTCGGCAGGGGGCGCGTCCGGCTCGGGGTGCGGCTCCGGGGGTGCGTCCGGCGACGCGGGGTTCTCCGGTGCCGTCGGCGTGTCGGGGGCGGGCGGGGTGTCCGGCGCGGCGGGGGCGTCGGGCGTCGCCGGACGGGAGGGCGTCGCGGGGCGCTCCGTCGGCGGCCGGGAGGTGGCGCCGTCCGGGGCGTCGGGGGTGACGGGGTCGCTGAGGGCGCAGGTGGCGGGGTCGCAGGCGGGTTCGGTGTCGGGCTTGCGGTCCTGGTCGCCGTCGCTGCCCGCCTTGCGCTCGATCCAGCTGTCGTCGGAGACGTTCACGATGACCAGGCTGGTGACGACGGTGGTGGTGGGCTTGACGCTGATCACGTGGTCGGGGTCGAAGCCGGCCCAGGGGTCGCCTTGGTGGACGGCGCCGGAGACGCTGACGGGCGCGCGGAGCGGGTTGCCGCAGGCGCAGCGGACCCGGGGGGTGCCGTAGGGGTCGACGAGGACGGCGGTGCCTGCCTGGAGGACGGACTGGTAGGCGGCCGCGCGGCCGTCGCGGAAGCCGTGGTTGGTGACGCGGGTGTCGGCGCGCAGCAGGACGGGGGTGAGCTCGCGCAGCCAGTCGGCGGCGCCGCCCTCGGGGATGCCGGCGGCGTCGGCGAAGGCGGTGAGCTTGGCGGGTTCGGCGGCGAGGTAGGCGACCTGCTGCTCGACGTCGCAGCTGGCCTCGGCGCGGGTGCCGCCGTAGAGGCCGGGGGTGGAGCCGGTGACCTCGCGGATGCCGGGGGCGCTGACGGGCCGGGCCGCCGGGTCCGCCTGCTGGAGGGCGCGGAGTCCCGCGCCGCGTGCGGTGGAGGCGGTGAAGGGGTCGGGGCCCTGGGCGGCGACCGGCTGGAGGTGCACCTCGTGGGCGGCGCCGATGGCGGCCCGGCCGCCGGCGCCGCCGGTCCCTTCGGAGGAGCAGCCGGCGAGGAAGAGGGCGGCGCCGAGCGTCGCGGCGAGGGCGGTGCGGCCCTGGTGGTGGGCGGCTCCGGGGGCGGGGCGGACGGCGGGGGTGGTCCGCGTCCGGCGCTGCGTGAGGCGCACGATGCTTCTCCCGGTCGGCTCGGGTGGGTTCCTCCCGTTCTGTCGCAGCGGGTGACGGGCGGCAAGCGGAGCGCGTCCGACCGGGCGGCCGATCCGCCGGACGGCCGGACTTGAACACGTTCAAGAGAAGCCCTACGCTCGGTCCCGTCGCCGTTGAACATGTTCAAGTCGGGGGGATGGACGCCATGAGCACGCTGTCTGCCTTCGTGGTCCCGGTCGTGACGATCGGGATGCTGTGGGTGGTGCCCACCGGGCTCGCCCTCGTCGAGGGGCCCAGGCCACCAGGCTGGGACGCGCTGCGCCGGGCCTGGCCCCTCCTTGCCCTGCCCGGAGCGGTCTCGCTCTGGCTCCCCCGCTCCGACACCGCCACCGCCCTCGCGGCCTGCTACGCGCTCGCCACCCTGGCGCTCGCGCTCCAGGCCCCCGCCCGGCTGGTCCTCACGAGGTCGCTGCGGCCGGGTGAGATCGCGGTCCTCACGGCCCTCGTCTCCCCGTCCGTCGCCGGAGTGGCGCTGGTCGCCGAGCGGGCCGCGTACCCGCTCTTCGGCTTCGAGCTCGACATGCTGGCGCTGACCGTGCCGCACTTCCACTTCGCGGGCTTCGCCGCAGCCCTGGTCGCCGGACTGCTCTGCCGCGCCTCCGACGAGGGGGCCCTGGCCAGGACCGCGGCGCTCAGCGTCCCCGCCGGCACCCTCCTCGTCCTGATCGGCTACTTCGTCGACGACTGGACCGAGCTGGCCGGCGCGGTCGTCCTCACCGCCGGCATGGCCGCCGTCGCGGTGCTCACCCTGCGTGAGCGGCGCGCACTCGCGGCCGACCGCGCCACCCGGGCGCTGCTCGGGGTCTCCGCCCTGGTCCTCGTCGCCACCATGGCGCTCGCGCTCTGGTGGGCCCTGGGCGAGGCGACCGGCCTGCCGCACCCCACGCTGACCTGGATGGCGGCCACGCACGGCCTCGGCAACGCGCTCGGCTTCGCCGTCTGCGCCCTGCTCGCCCACCGCAGGCTCCGCCCCACCGACCCCCGCCTCCCGGCCCCCCTCCCGCGAACGGAGCTCCCGGCATGACCCGCATCCTCGGCGACCTGACCCCGCGCCGCACCCTCACCTACCGCGAGGTCGGCGCCACCCGCACCCCCGACGCGCTCCCCTCGGGCTACCAGCACCTGCGCCACAGCACCCCGGTCGGCCACGGCCCCGCCGCCTTCCGCGCCGCCGCCGAGGCCGTCACCACCTGGGGGATGCACCGCGCCACCGGCGCACGGGTCCGCTCCGCGGCCGGCCGGGCCGCGCCGGGCGTCACCCTGGAGGTCGCCCTCGGCGTGGGCCCGCTCTCCTACGGCGTCCCCTGCCAGGTCATCTGGGTGCCCGAGGAGGAGCACCGGGCCGGTTTCGCGTACGGCACCCTCTCCGGGCATCCGGAGTCCGGCGAGGAGTCCTTCCTCGTCGAGCTGGAGCCCGACGGCACCGTCCGCTTCACCGTCACGGCCTTCAGCCGCCCCGCCGCCTGGTACACCCGGCTCGCCGGCCCCGTGGTCCCCCGCCTCCAGCTGGCGTACGCCCGCCGGCTCGGCAGCGTCCTCACCAGGCTCGCCGCCGGCTGAGACCCGCCCGGAGGCCCCGCTCCAGGGCTCGCCGGAATCCCCGCTCCAAGGCCCGCCGCGAGGCCCCACCGGGAAGCCCCGGTGGGGCCTCCGGGCCGATACTGGAGACGATGGAGTGGTTCACCGCCCCCGAGCTGTGGCCGGCCCGGACCGTCTTCCAGCGCGGCCTGGCCGTGCTGTACTGCGTGGCCTTCCTCTCGGCCGCCCTGCAGTTCCGGGCGCTGATCGGCGAGCGCGGCATGCTCCCCGTGCCCGCGTACCTGCGCCGGACCACCCCGCTCCGCTCGCCCTCGCTCTTCCACTGGCGCTACTCGGACCGGCTGTTCGCGACGGTCGCGTGGACCGGCGTCGTGCTCGCCGCGGCGCTGGCCGCCGGCGCGGGGGACGCGGTGCCGCTCGCCGTCGCCATGGCGCTGTGGCTGCTGCTCTGGGGCCTGTACCTGTCGATCGTGAACGTGGGCCAGACCTGGTACGGCTTCGGCTGGGAGTCCCTGCTCCTGGAGACCGGCTTCCTCGCGGTCTTCCTCGGCAACGACGACGTGGCCCCGCCGCTCCTCGTCCTCCTCCTGCTCCGCTGGCTCCTCTTCCGCGTCGAGTTCGGCGCCGGCCTCATCAAGATCCGCGGCGACGCCTGCTGGCGGAAGCTCACCTGCCTCTGCCACCACCACGAGACCCAGCCGATGCCCGGCCCGCTGAGCTGGTTCTTCCACCGGCTCCCCCGCCCCCTGCACCGCGTCGAGGCCGCCGCCAACCACGTCGTCCAGCTCGGCGTCCCCTTCCTCCTCTTCGTCCCGCAGCCGGTGGCCTCGATCGCCGCCGGCCTGATGATCGCCACCCAGCTGTGGCTCGTCCTCTCCGGCAACTTCGCGTGGCTCAACTGGCTGACGATCGTCCTCGCCGCCTCCGTCCTCGACCTCTCCGCCCTCACCGGCGAGCACCCCCGCCCCGACCCCCCGCTCTGGTACGTCGTCCTCGTCGTCGCCCTCACCGCCCTGGTCCTGGTCCGCAGCCACGGCCCGGTCCGCAACCTGCTCTCCCGCCACCAGGCCATGAACCGCTCGTACGACCCCTTCCACCTGGTCAACACCTACGGAGCCTTCGGCACGGTCGGCCGGGTCCGCGACGAGATCGTGGTGGAGGGGACGAGCGACCCGGTGCCGGGACCGGACACGGAGTGGCGGGAGTACGGCTTCAAGGGCAAGCCGGGCGACCCCCGCCGCCTCCCGCGCCAGTTCGCCCCGTACCACCTGCGGCTCGACTGGCTGATGTGGTTCGCGGCGCTCTCCCCCGGCTACGCGCGCGAGTGGTTCGGGCCGTTCGTGGAGCGGCTGCTCGCCGGGGACCGGGACACCCTGCGGCTGCTGGCGCACAACCCCTTCCCGGACGCCCCGCCGGTCCACGTCCGCGCCCGGCTCTACCGGTACCGCTTCTCCACCTGGCGCGAGCTGCGCGCGACGGGGGCGTGGTGGCAGCGGCGGCTGCTGCGCGAGTACCTGCCGCCGGTCCGGCTGCGGGACTGAGACCGGACGCGACGGTGCCCCCGGTCCGGGAGGGGACCGGGGGCACCGGAGCCGTACGGGGGCCGCCGAGGGCGGCCCGGGGACGACGTACAGCGTCGGGGGCAGCGGTATCAGTCGATGCCCGGCAGGATGTGGGGCTCGGCGAGGTCGTCCTCGTAGCCCGCGAGCCGGATCGGGGCCGACCTGGCCCAGACTTCGAGGCTTCCCAGCTCGCCCTTGCGCCGCTGTCGTTCGGAAGGTTCCGACGGCGGTTCCTGCTTCGTCAGTTCGGGGGTCACCGCGCACTCCTTTGTGTCGCGTTCAGTCGAGGACGTAGGGCCGTTCGGTCGCGGTGGCGCCGGTCGTGGGCGGGACCGCGGCCGAGGTGGGTGGCCAGTCCCCTGATCAGCTGTGGAGCGGGTGTCGCTCCGGTGGCCGACCGTGGACATCAGAGTAACCAAATGAGCGCGCATGCGCTCTACCGGGCTCAAAAGTGTGATGCGTTCGGGTGACGGAGGCCGAAAGAGCGCCCTTTCCGGGGGAAAGGGCGCTCTTGACGTGGCGCGGGTACAGGGGGGCGCCCCTGTCAGGGCAGAGGCTTCCCTGTCAGGGCAGGGGCTCCCCCGTCAGGGGCGCGGGTACCCGGGGGGGCGCCACTGTCAGGGCAGAGGCTCCCCTGTCAGGGCAGGGGCTCCCCTGTCAGGGCATCCCGCCTACCACTTGCCGGGGGCGTAGTCCTTCATGAAGACGCCGTACAGGTCCTCGCCCGCCTCGCCGCGCACGACCGGGTCGTAGACGCGGGCGGCACCGTCGACCAGGTCCAGGGGCGCGTGGAAGCCGGCCTCGGCGAGCCGCAGCTTCTCGAAGTGCGGACGCTCGTCCGTGATCCAGCCGGTGTCCACCGAGGTCATGAGGATCCGGTCGGCCTCGAACATCTCCTCGGCACTGGTCCGCGTCACCATGTTCATCGCGGCCTTGGCCGCGTTGGTGTTCGGGTGCCCGGCGCCCTTGTAGCCGCGGGAGAAGACGCCCTCCATGGCGGAGACGTTGACGACGTAGGCCCGGCCGCTCGCGGCCTTGGCGGCGGCCTCGGCCATCGACGGGCGCAGGGCGCTGATCAGGATGAACGGCGACGTGTAGTTGCAGAGCTGGGTCTCCAGGAGCTCCACGGGGGAGATCTGGTCGATGGTCTGGACCCAGGTGTTGGACTCCACCACGTCGGGGAGGAGGCCGCCGGCGTCGATCGCGGTGCCCGCCTGGTACTGCTCAAGGCCGGCGTTACCCGCGACGAGCGCGAGGTCGGCGACCTTCTGGGCGTCGAGGCCGCTGGTGCCGACGGGCAGCGCGGCGAGGCCGTCGACCGCGCCGGAGTTGAAGGCGCCGATGACGTGGGAGGCGGGCAGCTCGCCGGCCGGCAGCGGCGCGGACTCGCCGTCGACCAGGGCGGCGTAGGCGGAGGGCAGCCGGCGCACGGTCTGCGTGGCGTTGTTGATCAGGATGTCCAGCGGGCCGGCCGCGGCGACCTGCTCGGCGAGGGCCACGGCCTGGGCCGGGTCGCGCAGGTCGATGCCGACGACCTCCAGGCGGTGGATCCAGTCCGCCGAGTCCTCCATCGCCTTGAAGCGGCGGATGGCGTCCTTCGGGAAGCGGGTGGTGATCGTGGTGTGCGCGCCGTCCCGGAGCAGCCGCAGCGCGATGTACATGCCGATTTTGGCCCGGCCGCCGGTGAGCAGGGCGCGCTTGCCGGTGAGGTCCGCGCGGACGTCCCGCTTGGAGCGGTTGAGGGCCGCGCACTCCTGGCAGAGCTGGTGGTAGAAGTAGTCGACCTCGACGTACCGGGTCTTGCAGGTGTAGCAGGACCGGGGGCGCTGGAGTATGCCCGCGATCCGCCCCGCCTCGGTGACCGAGGAGGGCAGGATGCCCTCGGTCTCGTCGTCGATGCGCTGGGCGGAGCCGGTCGCGGTGGCCTCGGTGACGGCCCGGTCGTGGGCGGTCTTGGCGGCCCGGCGCTCCTGGCGGCGGCGCTGCTTGACCATGCGGTAGATGCCCGCGGTGGCGCGCCGGACGGCGATGGCGTCGGGGTGGTCGACCTCGATCTTCTCCAGCTCGTCGAGCACGCCCAGGCAGACGGCCAGGCGCTCGGGGTCGATGCCCGGCCCGTACTCCTGGAATTCTTCAGTCACCGTCATGGCCTTCGTCGTTCCTCGATCGCTCGCGGGCGGGATGCCGCCGGGGTCTCCGAAGAAGCAACTTTACGGAGCGGGGGCCCGCCGCTCCAAACCCGTTCCCGGAGCGTGGTCGAACACACAGTCGCCGCAGAGGCCGCCGGACGGACAGCGGTAGTAGAGGCAGCAGCTGGTGCGGCGCAGCGCGGGGCCCCGGACGGTGCGGGCCAGGTCGGGGTGGTCGAAGAGGTCCCGGACGAGGGCGGCGGCCCGGTCGGCGGCCCCGGGCCGGTCGTGGGCGCGGGCCCAGCGCGTCAGCTCGCGCAGGGCGCCCGCGAGGGCCGAGCCGGCGTTGCCCCACAGCAGCCGGGGCGAGATCCGCCCGTCGCGGGCGAAGGCGGCGTGCAGCGGGACGAGGTGCGCCTCCTGGACGGCCTCGCGGAGCGCGGCGACGGTGGCGGGCCGGGTGCCGTCGCCTGCCCACCACAGGTCGTCGGGTGAGGTGAGGGACGGATCCCAGTACAGGTCGGCGGGGTCGAGGACGGGGAAGCGGCCGTACAGGGCGGCCGGGCCGAGCGCCGTGGACCAGAGGCGGGCGGCGAGCCCGAGGTGGGCGACGGAGGCGCCGACGCGCCGCTCGGGCGCGCCGAGCCGGGCGGCGACCCGGTCCACGCGCGCGTGGAGGGGTGCGTCTCCGTCCGGGTCCTCACCGGCGTAGAGCCGGGCCAACGGGCGGTGGTCGCCGCCGGTGGGCGGAGGGGCGGTCCGGAGGGCGAAGAAGCCGCCGATGGAAGCCGTCTCGGCGGCCTCGGCGGCGCTGTACGCCGGGGCCGCGTCCTGCGGGCTCTTCTCGGGTTCCACCGTTCCCCCTCGGGCTCCCGTCGCCGGTGCGGCCCCGGCGACGCGGGCCCACCGTATCGCCGCGGGCGGGCGGCGGATCCCGTGGGCGAGCGGCGATCTTCCGGTCCAAAGTGGACCCGCCCGGAGGGCGACTGGCTCAGGATGTGGCTCCCGTTCGCGGGGCGGGTTCGGGGCGGACGCCGGGCCTGACGGGCATTTCACCTTGTTCGCACCGTTCTGACCTGCGGTGGCGTACGCCTCCGGGTGTACGGGTCCGCCGTGTACTACGACGGCGGTACCGGTGAAGGCGTTCCCTGGTCTGACGACGGGAACGGCTCGGCGAGAGATCGTGGAGGTTATGAGTCCGCTGCTGCTGTCCGTCGTCCTGTCACTGGTCTCCGCAGTCGCGTACGCGGGCGCGGCCATCGTGCAGGAACGGGTCGCGGCCGCCGCCGGGCCGGCGTACGCCCCGCTGCGCAATCCCGTCTGGTGGGGCGCCGTGCTGCTCAACGGCGTGGGCGCGGCCCTGCACGTGGTCGCCCTCGCCTACGGGCCGCTCAGCGTGGTGCAGCCGCTGGGCGCCCTCACCATCGTGTTCGCGCTGCCCATGGCTGCCCTGTTCGTACGGCGCCCGGCGGGGCGGCGGGCCTGGCACGGGGCGCTGATGGCCACCGCCGGACTGGCCGGTCTGCTGAGCGTGACCGACGGCACCGAGGGCCGTACGCCCGACGGCGGGGAGCGCTGGCTGCTGGCCGGGGCCACCTTCGCCGCGGTGGCGGCGCTCTTCGTCCTGGCACGGCTCGTGCGCCGGCCGGCGCTGCGCGGGGTGGCGCTGGCGGCCGGCGCGGGTGTGGCCTTCGGGGTGGCGTCGGTCTTCACCAAGGCGGTGGCCGAGGAGTGGTCGGCGGACGCGCCGCTGGCCGAGTGGGGCCCGGCGCTGGTCCTGTCGGCGCTCGCGGTCACCGGCCTGCTGCTCTCCCAGGCGTCCTACCGGGGTGCCGGGCTCGCCGCCCCGCTCGCCACGGTCACGGTGGTCAACCCGGTGGTGGCCGCCACCGTCGGACTCACCCTCTTCGGCGAGGGGTTCCGGTACGGGGCGGCGGGCACCGTGGCGGCGCTGGTCTGCGGCGCGGTCGCCGCGGGCGGGCTCGTCGAGCTGACGCTCGACCGGATGACCCGCCCCGGCGACGGCGGGCCCTCGGCGTCAGATGGAGACGCCGCGGGCCCTGAGGTAGGCGAGGGGGTCGACGTCCGAGCCGTACCCGGGACCCGTCCGCACCTCGAAGTGGAGATGCGGCCCCGAGCTGTTGCCGGTCGATCCTGAGCGCCCGATGCGCTGACCGCCGGTGACCCGCTGGCCCTCGCGGACGGAGAGCGCGGAGAGGTGGGCGTACTGGCTGTAGCGGCCGTCGTCGTGCCGGACGACGATCTGGTAGCCGTACGCGCCGCCCCAGCCGGCGGAGACGATCCGCCCGTCGGACACGGACCTGACGGTGGTGCCGGTGGGGACGGGGAAGTCGACGCCCGTGTGGTAGCCGCTGGACCAGGACGAGCCGGGCTTGCCGTAGCGGGTGCCGACGCCGGCGGAGACGGGGGCGGAGTAGCGGTCCTCGCGGGGCGCGGCGGCGGGCTTGGCCTGCGGTTTCGGCTTGGGCTTGGCCTGCTCCTGGGGCTTGGGCTTCGGCTTGCTCTGCGGCTTCGGCTTGGCCTGCGGCTCGGCCTGGTTCTGGGGCCTGGTCTGGTTCTGGGGCTTCGTGGCGGGCTTGGCAGGTGCCTGGGCCACCTTGATCGGGGGCTTGGACTGCGGCCGCGAGACCGGCTTCGCGGCGGGGCGTTCCGCTGCGGGTTTGACGGCCGGAGGCTTCGGGGCGGCCGTGGCCGGCGGCTTCGGGGCCGTCACCTTGGCGGAGGGCGGGGCCTGGGGGTCGGTCGGGCGGGCGCTCGGGCGGGGCGGGGCGGCGATCCGCAGGGTGAGGCGCTGGCCGGGCAGGATCAGGTCGGGGTCCTCCCCGACGACCTTGCGGTTGATCTCGTACAGGCGCTGCCACCCGCCGCCGACCCGCTCCTCGCGGGCGATCGCGGAGAGCGAGTCGCCGGGGGTGACGGTGTACATCTCGCGGACGGTGGGGACGGTGGTCGGGCCGGCCTTGGCGGGCTCGGTCCGTGGCAGGGCGCGCTGCGCGGGCAGCGAGGTGGTCCGTACGTCGTTCCCTCCGCCACCGCGGCCACCGCCGCCACCGTCGTCGGAGCGCTCCGGTGCGGGGCCGCCGCGGGCGAGTCCGGCGCGGCTGCCGCAGGCGGGCCAGGCGCCGGGCCCCTGGCCCTTGAGGACCCGCTCGGCGACGGCGATCTGCTGGTCCTTGGAGGCCAGGTCGGCGCGGGGCGCGAACTCGCGGCCGCCGTACGCCTCCCAGGTGGACTGGCTGAACTGGAGGCCGCCGAAGTAGCCGTTGCCGGTGTTGATGCGCCAGTTGGAGGAGGATTCGCAGGACGCGACCTTCTCCCAGACGTCGAGCGAGGCCGCTTCGGCGGCTCCGGCGCCGATCAGCGGCAGCGCGATGCCGCCTCCGACGGTGGCGGTGAGCGAGGCTCGGTTGATCCGGCTCGGCTGGTGGCGGCGGTGACGTCCGCGTACGGCCATGGGCCCCCCTAGAACACAGCGACAGCGGACCAAGTTACGGGGGTTGCACACTGTGTGACAAGCCGGATGCGGAAGTCCGCCAGGTCGGCGGACTCCCGTACGTCGCCGGGTCGTTGACGCCCCCCGCTACTCCCGACGCCCGGCGGGTCCGGGCTGGGGCTGCGGCTCCGGAGGCGGCACGGGGCCGCCGGGCTGCGGCGGGCCGGGCGGGGTGGGGTCGGGCGGGGCGGGCACCGGGTTGGGCGGCGGCACCGGCGGGGGCGACGGCTCCGGGGACGGGATGGGCGAGGGCGGCAGCGGGTCGGGGTACGGATGGGTCATGACGGACCTCCCGGTCGACGGCCCCCCGCGATCTCCCTTACTCCCTCCAGGGTGGCACCGGAGGCGCCGTACCGGCTCCGCACACGCCCCCGTCCGGGTCACGGGCGGGGGCGGCGGCTCACCACAGGCCGGGGGTGGCGCCCAGCTGCCGCCTCGCCGCGTGGACCACCTCGTCGGAGGCCGGCGGGGCCTCGTCGGGGTGGCGCGCGGCCCACTTGGCGGCGTAGGGGCAGAGCGGCACCACGGGAACGCCTTCACGGGCGGCGATCGCGTAGAACTCGCGCACCAGCGCGCCCGCGATCCCCCGGCCCTCGTGGTCGGCGTCCACGACCGTGTGCACGGCGACGAGGGCGTGCGGCTCCTCGTCGAGGGCGAAGTAGACGATCACGCCGGCGAAGACGTCGTCGGCGTACGCCTCCAGGCGCCCCTTCTCCCGGTCGTCGCGGAGGGTCGGCTCGGCCGCCCGCTGCTGCTCTGCCATGCGCTGCGCTCCCTCGGTCAGGCGGGTGCCGGCACCGCGTGCGGCGGACGCACGGTGTCGGTGCCGGGCACGGGCGCCGAGGCGTCGGCGCCCAGCTCCACGATGCGGTTCGCGTCGTCGACGTGCACGACACGCGGCACGTACGCACGCGCCTCGGCGTCGTCCATCTGCGCGTAGCTGATCAGGATCACCAGGTCACCGGGGTGGACCAGATGGGCGGCGGCACCGTTGATCCCGATGACCCCGGACCCCCGCTCCCCCTCGATGACGTACGTCTCCAGCCGGGCGCCATTGGTGATGTCGACGATGTGCACCAGCTCGCCGGGCAGCAGATCGGCACCGTCCATCAGATCGGCGTCGACGGTCACGGACCCCACGTAGTGGAGATCCGCCTGGGTGACGGTGGCACGATGGATCTTGGACTTGAACAGAGTGCGCAGCACTGTGGACTCCTCGAAGACGGCTCCCTGCCTGCTTTGTGCAGGTCAAGGGCGGTCCTCACTGTACAACTTGCATGCTCCTGGCTCGACGGATGTGAGGAACATCCCTTGGCTCCCGTAAAAAGACTCTCCGCCCATGCTTCCGTGAGGATGGTTTGCCACCGCATCCCCCTCCCCGGGCCCATATCCGCACCAGGAGCTGCCTGGCAGCGGTCGTACAGGGAAGCCCTCAGGGGGACACAGGACTCTCAGGACGTGGACGAAACATTTTCGAGCCGGGCGGTGGACTCCTGAATCCAAGCGGTTACCGACCGCTGGATGTCCGGAACCTCGCTCAGCAGGTGCTCATGCGCCGGCCACTCCTGCAGCACCTTCTGCGCCATTCGCAAGGCGATCTCTTCGAGTTCGGCTCCCGTGGCGCCGAAACGATGGTCGAGGCGGCGCTCAAGTCGCGCGAAGGAAGCCGCGGTCACCGCTTCGAACCGCTTGCTGCCGCCCAGCTTGAGGCCGAGGTCCTCGACCTCGCCGGAAGGCGTGTAGGGAATGGTCGACACCAGGTCGTAGACGGGTGACAGGTTCGGGGTGATCTGGTCGCGGTAAATCAGTGACCAGTTCTTCAGATGCGCGTCACCGTTGCCGACGATGACGGAGAAGGCGATCCGTCCGGCCGCCTCCTGCAACGCCACCGTGTCGTGGCCACGGTAGGCGAAGGAGGCGATGGTCTCGAAGGACGAGTTGTATTTGTCGATCGGATAGATATCCTTCACCTGGGCGAAGTCCTCAATGTGGATGCGCTCACGGCCCGGCTGCGGGGACCGGTCGAATCGCCTTACCGCGTAAGCCCACTCCTCTCGGTTCGGCCACATGCGGTCGGGGACACCGTCCAATTCGTCCCGGTGCACCAACCGGATGTCTGGCACGTCAAGGCCCACCCGCTTGGCCAGCGACATCATCGCGAACTCGTTGCTCGGTACCTGCGGATGACGGTAATCGGGGAACTTGACCAGCCAGTCTCCCAGTTCCCCACCCACCGGTACTGTCAGGCGGTCACCTCGGGCCAGCAAAGAGAACTTCAGCGCGACACCCGCCAGGGAGAACCTCCAGAGGGACTCGCCTCCAGCGGCGCGTGCCCGTTCCCCGGCCTTCCGCGCGATACCGGCCTCGCTCCATTCCCAACCGTCGTCGGGGCCGTCCGCGGGAAGGACCTGGACCGCGCCCGGCAGGTCGTGTCCGACCTGGGCGAGCAGTTCCATCTCACGGTCCAGGGAGACCCCCCGGTCCTGGGCGATCCACTGCCGCAGAGGGCCTTCCGGAAGGAGGTTGGAGAACCAGCGGGGCAACCGCAAAGCAGAATTGTACGATCCGGTCAGGTCCTCCTCGAAGCGCAGGCCGAGCACCGGCCTGGAGGGGTTCTCCACGTAAGACTGCCTGAGGACGAAGCGTGTGTGGTCACCGCGCTGGCAGAGCGTGCCCACGCGAACACCGTGGAGAAGCACGGCGTGAAAGACCTCCGGTAGACGACCAGTCATGGCCAGCCCTTCCGATGATGTGAGCGCTGTACGGCTAACGAAGCTGGTCGTCGGAGAATTCGATCTCCGGCTCCCTCTCATCTTCGTCGTTGTCGTCGAAGTCCAGTCCGTCGAGCGACGGGGTGTCCTCATAATTCCATTCGGTCATACGGGCGAGGAAGTCGTCGAGGTGAGCACGAACGCGCAACTGGCGCGCTTCGAGAAAACCGATCCGGTCGCCGCGCGTCAACGCGTCGAGGGCATCGTCGTCGATGAGGTGCGATGCGATGAGCTCTCGCCAGGTGGTCTCATCGAGGTCGATACGAGGCTCCGCAAGCAAACGGAAAACCTCGGAGGACAGGTCCTCACCGAACGGCAGGAAAATCCGGTTCGCCGCCCACAGCCGCTTATCCTTCTCACCCGGATCGTTGAGGCGGGGAAAAACATAAGGAGTTGCGCCGACCGGTGTCTGCTCGTCGCCCAAGACACTGGACAAGCTCTGAACGTCCGCAGGAAAACCCGTGTCGAGGGAACGGGGCCGCAAGGACCACCATGCGCTGAGAACGATCTTCGTGGTGGCCTCGTTCGTACGGAAGCGGTCTGGGTTGGGACGAGCGTATACAGCGCCCCTCATCGTCTCCAGAAGCGCTTGCAGGGACCCCTCTTCATCACCGGGCTTGATCTTGTTGCTCAGAGTACGGCTGAACTGCGTGAAGCTCCCCCTGAAGACCGAGGGGCCGGCGATCGACAGGCGCCAGAAGAGCCGCCTCAACAATCGCAGACTGTTCGGGTTGGGATCCGGGAAGTGCGCGAAGAACCGCGTGAGCACGACGAGCTGAGCCCGATAGGGAAGTAGGGCGATGTGCGGCACCCCTGCGGTTTCGATCAGGAACATCACGGCGCGCACCAGCGCCTCTTCCGCTTCCCGGTAGGCCGTCTGCTCATCCTCCATGAACTCGAGCTGGGAGCGGCGGGAGTCGGTACTGAACTCGGTCCTGATATCCCGCATGGGGTCAGGGCCTCGCCGCGCGAGGAACGCCGCGAGGATGGTGTTGACGTCGATGGTCCCGAACAATGTGCGGGCCGCCACATTGTCCGCGATGCGGGAGAAGTTCAGTCGGGCCTCGAAGCCCTCCTCTGTACCGGAGTTCAGAGCCGTAAAAATCTCCGCCCGGTTCAGCCGCCGACCGTAGTTGTTCATCCGGTCGAAGATCTGCGTCAGGACGTGCAGGTCGTCCTGACGCACCAGATAGGCGGGGACTTTGTACTGGCGGAGCCTCGTGGAAACCTCCTCCGCCTTGTTGTAGTAGTCCTCCACCTCCGGGCCCTGGGTGCGGAACCAGCTCAGCAAACGGCGGCCATCGAAGAGCGTGGGGACGTCGATGTGATACGGCTCAAGGCCGTGCCGGGGCGTCTCGATGAACTCGTCGCCTGCCAGGTCATAGACCACGCGGAACGGCTCGTGCTTGTTGCCCTCGGGGTGCAGCGCGTTGGCGAGGCTGGTCAGGCGCTGCTGGCCGTCGACCACCCACATCACTTCGTCGTGTGCCGGCGCTTCGATGACCAACTGCCCCAGCTTGATCTTGTCAGCAGGCGACTTCCGCACCCACAGCAGCAGGTTGCCCACTGGGTAGCCGCGCACGATGCTGTCGAAGAGCCGTAGCACGTCCTTGGCCTGCCAGCGGAAGTCGCGCTGGAAGTGCGGCACCCTGATCCGGCCCTGCCAGGCCCATGGCACAACCTCACCGAGTTCGAAAGTGTTGGCGGTGGGCTGTGTCGTGAGGCCCGGGGTGGTCTCGGACAATTCCTGCTCCTGTCGGGAGGTGCTGAGGGGCGCACGGCGGATCCGTTCAGACATGGCGCCTGCCGGACGGAAAAGGGCGCCGTTGTCGCAGTAGATGGCCTGCCTCGCCTGCCCTGCGGACGGCGGCCTCCTCCAAAGGTCGACGCCTCACCGTTCTTACGTGCACGAGCTGATCAGTTTAGTGAGTCGCGCCCCTCTCCACACCCAATATCGACCCGGCGCGAGGGCCTCACCGCATCCGCGAGTGGATCTGCGCCGCGAACAGGCCCGCGAGCCAGGCCCAGGGCAGGTAGGCGGGCCCCGCGGCAGTCCAGGCGACGGCGGACAGCCCGGAGGCGACCACGAGCCCGCTCGCCAGCGCGCGGGGCTCGGGCAGGAACGCCCATGCCTTGCGGGCGCTGCCGGGCTCTCTGGTTTCGCGCACGGCCGTACGGATCACGAGGGCGGCCACGATCACGGCTGTCGCCAGCAGGGCCGAGGCGAAGGACGTGCTCGTCACCGACCGCTGCCCGCCGGGACGTCGGTCTGGTAGCAGTCGGGGATGCCGTCGCCGTCGTCGTCGCGGTTCTCGGCTTCGTACAGCTGCTTGTAGAGGCGGTTGCGGCGGCGCAGGAGGAGGGCGGCGAGGGCGGCGGCGGTGAGGGAGCCGATGAGGACGGCGGCCTTGACGTGTTCGGCCTGGGCGGGGTCGGGGAAGGCGAGATCGCCGATGAGGAGGGCGACGGTGAAGCCGATGCCGGCGAGGGTGGCGAGGCCGAGGACGTCGGCCCAGGCGAGGTCGGGGTTGAGCTGCGCGCGGGTGAAGCGGGCGGCGAGGTAGGTGCCGAGGAAGATGCCGACGATCTTGCCGACGACGAGGCCGATCAGGACGGCGAGGGGTTCGGGGTCGGTGAAGACGTGCCGGAGGGACGCGCCGGAGACGCTGACGCCGGCGGCGAAGAGGGCGAAGAGGGGGACGGCGACGCCTGCCGAGAAGGGGTGGACGAGGTGGGCGACGCGAGCGCCGGGAGAGGCGGTCTCGCCCTTGTCGCGGGTGGTCCGCAGGATGAGGCCCATGGCGACGCCGGCGACGGTGGCGTGGACGCCGGAGTTGTACATCAGCGCCCAGACGGCGATGCCGAGGGGGACGTACCACCACCAGCCGCGGACCCGCAGGCGCTGGAGGGCGTAGAAGAGGACGAGGCCGGCGAACGCTCCTCCGAGGGCCCAGAAGTTGAGGTCGCTCGTGAAGAAGATCGCGATGATGAGGATGGCGCCCAGGTCGTCGACGACCGCGAGGGTGAGGAGGAAGGCCCGCAGGGCGGAGGGGAGGTGGGTGCTGATGACGGCGAGGACGGCGAGGGCGAAGGCGATGTCGGTGGCCATCGGCACCGCCCATCCGTCCGGTGAGCCGCCGCCCGCCTTCGCGGTGAGGACGTAGAGGACGGCGGGGACGGCCATGCCGCACAGGGCGGCGACGACCGGGAGTGCGGCGGTGGCGGGGGTGCGGAGTTCCCCGACGACGAGTTCTCGCTTGAGCTCGATGCCGGCGACGAGGAAGAAGACGGCGAGGAGGCCGTCGGCGGTCCAGTGGCCCACGGCGAGGTCGAGACCGAGGGCGGGTATGCCGAAGTGGACGTCGCGTACGGCCTCGTAGGCTCCGCTCCAGGGGCTGTTCGCCCACACGAGGGCGATCACGGCGGCGGCCAGGAGGACGAGTCCGCCGACGGTCTCGGTGCGCAGGGACTCGGCGATCGCCTGGCGTTCGGGCCAGGGCAGGAGGCCGAAGACGGTCTTGCGTGAGCGTGCCTGGGCCATGGGGGAACCTTCCGGGGCGTGTCGCTGAACGGGCACACGGGCCCTCGGACGCCGACCAGACTTCCCGGCACACCGGCATCGTGCTTCTTGATGCGTTCTTAACACCCTAACGGGTGTGCGCGGGTCTCACCAGGGCGTCGCTGAGCTGCGGGAACAGGGTGAAGGACCCTGCTCTCACCAAGGCGCGAGGTGGGAGCAGGGTCCTTCCGGAGCCGGGCCGCCGGGGGCGGGTCAGACGGTGGTCCTCACCGGCTCCCGGTCGGTGTCCTCGTCGGTGTCGTCGTCGGTGTCGAGGCCGGCGTCGCGGCGCTTGACGAAGGCGAGGAAGGTGTTCAGCTCGCGCTTGACGACGGGGGCGAGGAGGTAGAGGCCGATGATGTTGATGACGGCGAGCATGAAGAGCACGGCGTCGGCCATGTCGATCAGGGTCTGGAGGGTCAGGAGCGAGCCCGCGACCGCGAAGACGGTGTAGACGACCTTGTACGTCAGCTCGCTGGCGCGGCTGCGGCCGAAGAGGTGCGTCCACGCCTTGAGGCCGTAGTAGCCCCAGGTCAGCACGGTCGAGATGGCGAACAGCATGACCGCGATGGTGAGGATGTACGGGAACCAGGGCAGGACCGTGCCGAAGGCGTCGGAGGTGATGGTGACGCCGCCGATGGACTCGCCCGCGCGGGCCTCGGCCCAGCTGGCGGGGTTGGCGATGACGATGGTCAGCGCGGTCATGGTGCAGATGACGACGGTGTCGATGAAGGGCTCCAGCAGGGCGACCAGGCCCTCGCTGGCGGGGTGCTTGGTCTTGACCGCGGAGTGGGCGATCGGGGCGGAGCCCAGACCGGCCTCGTTGGAGAACGCGGCCCGCTTGAAGCCGATGATCAGCGCGCCGAGGACACCGCCGGCGACGCCCTGGGGGTTGAAGGCGCCCTCGATGATCGTGGAGACCGCGGCGGGGACGGCGGTGATGTGGACCGCGATCACGACGAGGCAGGCCGCGATGTAGATGCCGGCCATGGCGGGGACGAGCTTGCTGGTGACGGAGGCGATCGAGCGGATGCCGCCGAGGAGCACGATGCCGACGAGCGCGGCGATCAGGATGCCGAAGAACAGGGCGCCCGCCGAGGAGCCCATCATCCCGTCCTCGCCGCCGGTCACGGAGACGAGCTGGGCGTAGGACTGGTTGACCTGGAAGAGGTTGCCGCCGAAGAGGCCGAAGAACAGGACCATGAAGGAGGCCAGGACCGCGAGGACCTTGCCGAGGGTCTTGCCGTTCTTGCCGAAGCGCTCGGCGAGGCCCTTGGGCAGGTAGTGCATGGGGCCGCCGGAGACGGTGCCGTCGGCGTGCACCTCGCGGTACTTCACGCCCAGGGTGACCTCGACGAACTTGGTGGCCATGCCCAGCAGGCCGCACAGGATCATCCAGAAGGTGGCGCCGGGGCCGCCGATGGACACCGCGACGGCCACGCCGGCGATGTTGCCGAGGCCGACGGTTCCGGAGACGGCGGCGGTGAGCGCCTGGAAGTGGTTGACCTCTCCGGCCGATCCCTTCTCGTCGTACTTTCCGCGCACCACGTCCACCGCGAGGCGGAACTTGCGCAGCTGGACGAAGCCGAACCAGCCGGTGAAGACCAGACCCGCGACGACGAGCCAGGCCACGATGAGCGGGAGCTGGGTGCCGGCGACGGGCACGGAGTAGAAGACGACGTCGCCGAGCCAGCCGGCTATCGGTTCGAAGAATCCGCTGACGGCCTCGTCGACGGACTGGGTGAAGGAATCGAGTGACACGGTGGGGACCTCAGGTGCGCAGGACCGGCCTTGCGGGAGGCGTGACCGGTGTGGGGGTGCGGTCTGTGAGCGAACGCCGTTGTCCGTTCGGCGAGCGGGGTGATCGCTGTCCGCGGACTCGGAGCGTGATCACCTCGGTCGTACGGCCGGGCCTGGCCCGGCACTCCGCGAAGGCGACGAGGGGTGGTGCCACCTGCGGAGTTGCGCATTCCTAACACAGACCACACCCATGAGCCTGTGACCCAAATCACCTCACGCGCAGTAATGCGGAGAATCGCCAGCGGCCGTGACGTGACCGTTATCCGGACACGGGTATCCGTTCAGAGGGCATCTATTTCCGCACGTCAGGAGCGTGGAGAGCGTTGGGCCCTGTCTGCGGGGGCCTCGGGCTGTGCCGCGTGCCGTCCGGTGGGGCGGGTGAGGAGGTGGCGGGGGTCCGTCGCCCGGTCGATCGCCGCTTCGACCGCGGCGATGCGGTCGGCGAGCAGCCCGAGGGCGGCGACCGCTCGGGTCAGAGGGTCGTCGGAGGTGCTGCCCGGCGTCCGGGTGCGGAGGTGGGCGGCGGTGATCTCGGCCCATCGGCCGGCCTGCGCCGGGGTCAGGGTGCCGCGGAGGCCGGCGAGCCTGAGGAGGTTGGCCTCGGCGTCGGTGGTCAGGGTCTGGGCCTCGGCGGTGTAGTGGTCGTCGATGACCGCGGCGAGTTCGGCGCCGTTCATGGCGGGCGAAAGACGGGCGACGATCTTGTTCATGGTGCGGTACGAGCCCTGGAGCCGGAAGGGCGGTTCGGTGCGGGCCTCTTCGGATCGGGCGGCGGAGGCGATGTACTCCGCGTTGACGGCGAGGACGGTCTCGCGGGCGGTCAGCAGGTGGCGCAGGACCGCCAGGATCCGGTCGGCCTCGGCAGGGGCGTAGGGGTGGGTGAGCCGGTCGCGGCGGGCGGTCGGGTCTCCGGCCGCGAGACGGACGAGGAGGTCCACGTCGGCGCGGTCGCGGCCGGCCAGCGGGGCGAGGAGGGGGTGGGAGGTGAGGGCGTTCTCCACGAAGCTGAAGGCGAAGGCGTCCTCCTTGCCGGTGAGGACGTCGCCGAGGTTCCACACGTCGGCGCGGTTGGCGAGCATGTCGGGGACGCGGAAGGCGTGCCCCGACTCGGTGTAGGGGTTGCCGGCCATGCAGACGGCGAAGCGCTTGCCGCGCAGGTCGCGCCCGTTCAGGGTCCGGGTGGCGTCGCAGAGGGGGATGAACTTCTGCAGGAACTCCGGCGAGCAGTGCTGGATGTCGTCGAGGTGCAGCAGGACGTTGTTGCCCGCCGCGAGGGCGAAGGCGATCTTCTCCAGTTCCCGGCGGGCGGTGGCGTCGGGGGCCTCGTCCGGGTCGAGGGAGACCGTGCGCTGGCCGAGCGCCGGGCCGTCGATCTTGACCAGGAGCAGGCCGAGGCGGTCGGCGACGTACTCGATCAGCGTGGTCTTCCCGTATCCGGGCGGGGACAGGAGCAGCAGCAGGCCGTGGGAGTCGCTCCGCTTGGCGTCGCCCGCCGCGCCGAGCTGCTTGGCGAGGTTGTCCCCGATCAGCGGGAGGTAGACCTCGTCGACGAGCCGGTTGCGGACGAAGGACGCCATCGTCCGGGGGCGGTACTCCTCCAGGCGGAGCCGTTCGCGTTCCTGGGCGACGAAGGCCGTGCGTCGCTGGTGGTAGGCACGGTGGGCGGGCGCGTCGTCACGGGCGAACGCCTCGGTCCGGGCCAGGAAGTCGTCGAGCCGGAGGTCCAGTGCGCGGTCCCGTATCCGGGGGTGGGTGCCCAGGAGGCCGGTGGCCTTCGCCGTGGTCGTGCCCTCGGCCTCGTAGCGTTCGAGGCCGGGGCAGAGCTCGAAGGCGACCGCCTCGGCGAACACGTCCTCGTCGTGGGTCTCGCCCGACGCCGACAGATAGGCGGCGAGCCACGCCTCGACATGCTGCCGGCGCGTGTCCGGAGCGACGAGAGCGGCCAGGGAGTCGTCGTACCGGGAGGTGCCGACGGCCCGGCGGAACTTCTCCAGCAGCGTGCGGGCCGGCGCGGACAGGGCGAAGCCCGCGGGTGCGGTGGCGATCTCCTCCACCAGGTACGCGGCGGCGGCGGGATCCCCGATCCGCTCGGCGAGCGCGCGGCGCAGCCCGTCGAGCGCGGAGGGTGCGCCGAACAGGTCGCGGGCGCTCGTCAGGGAGATCGCCCGCCCGGCCCACTCGGCGCGGTCGGCGGCGGTGGCGACGAGGCCCCAGTGAAGCTGCGCCGCCGCACGGGCCCGGCCGGAGTGTCCGAGCGGGCCGGCGGTGGCGTGCAGCGCGAGGATCTCCTCCAGGATCACCGCCGCGTCGTGGTCGTGGACGCCGCGCTCGTACCCCTCGTCGTACGCGCTCTCGGCCGTCCGCCGCGCGAGCGCGTGAAGGTCCACTCCGGCGAGTCGGTCGGCCCCGTGGTCTGCGAGGATGCGGGCGGCCAGGTGTTCGGAGCGGTAGACGTCCGCCGACTCCGAGGGCAGGGGCCGGTCCCAGAAGCGGCGGGTACCGGCGAAGACCGGATCGGTGACGGGCGCGCGGTAGTCGGTGCCGGTCAGCGCGAGGACGAGGGTGTCTCCCGACGGGACGAGCACCAGCTCGGGAGTCTGGCGGCCGACGGCGAACCGGTGCCGGCCGAACCGGATCGTGTCACCGGCGTCGGAGTAGAGCTCCGCGCGGTCCCGCAGGGCGCGGCCGGCCTCCTGGCGGGCGGTGGCGAGGCGGCTCTCCAGTTCCTCCGCGCGGGTCTGGTCGCCGAGTTCGCGCAGTTCCTTCGCCGTACGCCTGATCTTGACGACCATCGGGTCCGACGCGAAGTACGTGTGGATCTCGTCGAGACCGGTCAGGGCCGACGAGCGGCGGCCGATCGCCTCCAGCACGCGGCCCGCGGATCCGGCGAGCCGCTCCGCCCGCCGGACGCGGGCGTCCTGGAGGGACTGCCTGCGCGCGGTGAAGGCGTCGTGGACCTCCGCGCGCTTCTCGGCGAGGGCGTCCAGGAAGGTCTCGGACCGCGCGAAGCGCGCCTCCAGGTCCTCCAGCTGGACCGTCAGCCGGCCGAGCTGGTCGTCGCACTCGTCCGGTGTGCCGGCCGCGGCGAGTGCGCCGGTGACCGCCTGGCCGAGGAGGGCGAGCTCGGCCGCGAACTCCGCCGCGCCCTCCCGCGCGAGGAGTTCGGACCGCCGGGTGGTGAGGACGGCGCGTGCGCGGTTCAGGGCGCCGAGGACGTCGGCGATCCGGGAGAGGATCGCGGTGCGGACGGTGGCGTCGGCGATGTCGAGGCCGGCGATGATCTCACCGAGGGTCCGCAGCGCGTGGGTCTGTTCGTCGATCCGGTCGCCGACGGCGCCCGTCTCCGCCGCGGTGGTGAGCTCCCCGGCCCGCGTCGCCAAGGCCTCGGCCTCGGCGTGGTGGGCGGTGAAGGCGTCGTCGCGGCCGAGGAAGGAGACGGCTCGCCGGGCGGCGGAGGCGATGTCGGCCTCGACGTCGGCGGCCAGCGCGTCGATGGCGTCGGTGTCGGCGTACCGCCGCTCCTTGAGGGTCAGCAGGTGTCCCTGTGCCTGGCGCAGTTCGGTGATCCGGGAGATCCACTCCTCGGCCGTCGCCGGAGCCTCGCCGCGGACGCGCCTTACCAGCCGGGCGATCGTCTCGGCGGACGCGGCGAGCGCCTCCGCGGCCTGGCGGTGGAGCGTCTCCACGGTCTCGAACTCCGCGAGCACCTGCGAGAGCGTGCCGCGGAGCTCGTCCAGCGGGGCGCGCAGGTCCCCGGTCTCCGGTTCTGCCAGCCAGTGGTGGACGTCGGCCGCGCGGACGCAGGCGGCGAGCAGCGCTTCGTACACCTCGCCCGCGGGGGTGAGTTCGGTGGCCTGCCGGGCGAGGGACAGGCAGTCGGAGATTCCGCGGACGAGGTCGGGGTTGCCGATGCGGCCCAGCGGCCCGCCGTCCGGGGGCGTGGTGTGGGTGTCGGCGACGTAGGGCGTCCGCCAGAGCTGCACCGGGTGGACGCGCCCGGGCTCGCCGTCGCCGGTCCGCAGGGCCACCATCGTGCCGTCGTCGAGCAACGCGTGCCCGTGGCAGGAGACGGGGTGGGCGATCTCCTTGCGGACGAGGTTGTAGGGGAGCAGGAGGGTGCGGCCCGCGGACTGCGCGTGGAAGACGAAGAGCAGGTCCTCCCCGTTGGGGGACGTGACGGCGCGGTCGAAGGCGAGACCGGTGGTCTGCGTGTCGAAGGTCTTGGACGGCCCGGAGGCGAGGCAGTATCCGCCGGGGAAGACGAGGCCGGCGTCGTCGGGGAGCCGCAGGCACGCCTGTTCCAGGCCGTCGAGCCGGGCCACCGTTCCGGTCAGGGTGTTGAAGACGAGGTGCCGGCGGGTCTCCTCCTTGTAGGGGCGGACGCGGACGACGGTCAGGGGGCCGACGGTGGCGTGGGCGACCTCGGCGTCGGCCAGGGACTGGAGGGGTTCGTCCACCGGTTCGGTGTGGATGCCTTCGGCGGTCTCCGTGTCGTTCTCCGTCTTGACGGTCAGGCTGCCGCCGACCGTGGAGATGTAGAGGCGGCCGTCGATCGCGATGTGCGGGAACCGGCCCGGGACGTGGTCCTCGCGCGTCGCGTCCGCCCACTCGACCTCCTGGGACCGGGGAAGGACGTGGTCCCGTTCTCCTTGGGCGTCCAGGAACCGCGTCGCGCCGGAGAGGTCGGTCGACCAGCGCAGAACACGCAGGTCATCGCTCTTCTCCCCGGTCTGGAAGACCGCGAGGAGGCGTCCCTCCAGGCGCCGCATCCGCAGCAGGCGGGCGCCGCGGAAGTAGCGGTGCAGGGCCGCGAACTCCCGCCGGAAGCCGGGATCGTCGAGGAGGCCGGGCACGGCGTCCTCGGGCAGCGGGTTCAGGTCCCGGTCGTACAGGGCGAAGACGTCGGCCACCGTCACGTCGGCGCCGTCCGCCGTCGGCGTGTGGCGACCGAGGAGCAGCAGGCCGTCGCCGACGGCGATGACGTCCCGGAGCAGGCAGGCCCGCTCGGTGCGAAGGCGGAGGGTGGCCGCCGGCGTCATCTCGCCCGAGCCGAACTCCGCGATCCGGGCCTCGTTCAGCGTCTCGGCGCGCCGGGCGAGTTCGGCGGCCTGGGCGGTGAGGCGGTCGCGCAGCACCGTGTACGTGTCCTGGTCGATTCCGCTGCTCATCCTCGTGCGCTCCTTGTAGCGTGGTGATGGACGGGTCCGGCGCCGGTGACTCCCCCGTTCGCCGGCACCGGGCCCGTTCTGACCGCACCCCCGTGGGCGGTCAGCTCGTGGCCGCGCCGTTCAGCGCAGCGGCCTCCGCCGGCTCGGTGGCCGGTGCGGGTGCGGGTACGGGTGCGGGTGCGTCCAGCAGGCCGGACTTCATGACCTTGGCGAGCAGTGCGGAGACGCTGAGGTTCTGCACGTCGGTGCTGGACAGGGAGCCGAGCACCGTCGTGAGGTCCCCGGTGAAGGCCCCTGCCTCGTTCAGCCACGGACCCGCCAGTGCGCGGGCCGTCGTGGAGTGGTCGACGAAGCCGTCGACGGACTTGCCGAGCGCGACCGACCCGACGAGCCGGTCGAGGAAGACGGACTCGCCGCCGACGATGCTGATGTCCGCGTTCTCCAGACCGGTGGCCAGCACCGTGGCCTGGGCTTCGGCGACCTGCCGCTGGACGTCGAGGCCCGCGAGCCGGATGTCCTTCTCCGCCTCCAGCCGGAGCCGGTACTCCTCGTGGGTGCGCGACGCCTCGTCGAACGCGGCGACGGCGATCGCCTTCTGGTTGAGTCCCTCGGCCTCGGCCTTGAGCTTCTCTCCGATGGCGGTGGCCTCGGCGAGCGCCTTGGCCCGCAGCCCTTCGGCCTCCGCACGCAGACGGGCTTCGGTGGCGTCGGCCTCGGCCCGGCCGGCCTTCGCGACGGCGTCCGCCTCCTTCTCGCGCACCTGGACGGCGGCGAGGCCCTCGGCGGCGGCTTCGGCCTGGACTCCCTCGGCCAGCCGGATCTTGGCGCGGGCGTCCATGTCGGCGGCCTTGTGGCGGGCCTCCGCGAGGGTGAGCTCCTCGGCGGCCCGGTGGATCGCCGCCTGCTCGGCGGCCTCGGCGGCCTTGATGTCCTTGACCAGCTTCTCCTGGGCCTCGGCCTCGGCCGCGATGACGAGCGCCTGCCGCTCCCGCTCGGCCTCCTCCACGGCCCGCAGCCGCTTGATGGACTCCTCCTGCTCGGCCACCGTCCGGTCGACGGCGACCCGCTCCCGGATCACCTCGGCGATGTCCCGGCGCTCGGCCTCGACCTCCTTCTCCGCGGCGATCCGGGTCAACTCGGTCTCCCGGTCGCGGGCGATGACCTCGAGGAGCCGGTCCTTCTCGATCCGCTCGTTCTCGATCGCGATGACCCGCTCGCGGTTCTTCTGCGCGACGACGACCTCGCGCGCCTGGTTCTCCCGCTGTACGCCGAGCTGCTCCTCGGTCCGCAGGAACGCGCTCTGCGCCCGCAGCCGCTCCTCCTCCACGACCTTCGCCGTCTCCGCCTCCTCGCGGGCCCTGACCGTCTCGATCTCGCGCTTCTGCTTGATCTCGGCGTCCGCCTGACGGCGCTCCAGCTCCAGGATCGCCTCGCGGGCGTCCACGTTCTGCCGGGTGATCTCCTTCTGCTCGTGCTGCCGCAGTTCGTTCGTGCGCACGTTCTCGGCGGCGGTCAGCTCGGTGATCTTGCGGATGCCCTGGGCGTCGAGGATGTTGCCGGCGTCGAGCTGGGTGAGCGGGGTCTGCTCCAGGTAGTCGATCGCCGCGTCCTCCAGGCTGTAGCCGTTGAGGTCGATGCCGATCAACTCGATGATCCGGAAGCGGAGTTCCTCGCGCTTGGTGTAGAGGTCGGTGAAGTCCATCTGCTTGCCGACCGACTTGAGCGCCTCGGAGAACTTGGCGTTGAACAGTTCCTGGAGCGTGCCCTGGTCGCTGGCGCGGGCGGTGCCGATGGCCTGGGCGACCTTGATGACGTCCTCGACCGTCTTGTTGACCCTGACGAAGAACGAGATGCGGATGTCGGCCCGGATGTTGTCCCGGCAGATCAGACCGTCCCGGCCGGTCCGCGAGATCTCGATGGTCTTCACCGAGATGTCCATGACCTCGGCCTTGTGCAGCACGGGCAGCACGACCTGCCCGGTGAAGGTGACGTCGACCTTGCGCATCTTGGAGACGATCAGCGCCTTGCCCTGCTCCACCTTGCGGAACAGTCTGCCGACCATGAACAGCGCCGCGACGGCGACGAGCAGGACGACGGCGACGAGCACGCCGAAGCCCGAGGTGATGGCATCCATAGAAGAACCCCGTGTCGATCGAAGAAAGGACGTACCGGCTCAGGC
Organism: Streptomyces sp. NPDC004435; assembly: GCF_042873895.1. Classification (NCBI taxonomy): domain Bacteria; kingdom Bacillati; phylum Actinomycetota; class Actinomycetes; order Kitasatosporales; family Streptomycetaceae; genus Streptomyces; species Streptomyces sp. NPDC004435. The sequence continues at coordinate 181,726 of NZ_JBIAMB010000015.1, forward strand.
GGAGTCACGCGCGGAATGCGGTCCGGGCACGCCGCCGACAGCGGCCCGACGGCCGCGGGAGCACCGCGTTCGACGTCGCCGGCCTCCCCCGCTAGAGCTTCCGGACTCCGGCATCCGTGGCGTGGCGCCGCCGTCGCGCTGGCCATTCTGACGGGCCGGTACGGGAAGCCGCATTGCCGGAGTCGGGCAATCTTGACGGGTTCTTGATGCCGGGTCGGGTACGCCCTCCTGTCCGGCGAGCCGCACCGTCACGGCCGTGCCGCGCGCTTCAGGCCGCCCTCGCCGGGCAGGCGCTCCCGGTCCGACGCGCCGCCGGTGATGCCCGGCGGTCGACGGCCACCGCCGCCGCGAAGGACGCGAGCCCGGTCGCTCCCCCGACGACGGGTCGCCGGCTCCGCGACGTGCTCATACGGCGCCAGCGCGACGCTCGCGCCGACGCCGCCTGTCCACCTCGTACATCCCGAGCAGCGCCGTGGCCGCGCTCAGCGGAAAGGCGACGGCCTCGGCGGCCGCGGTGACGCCCCACGCGCGGCCCGTGCTCGTCGCGAGCGCCGCGCACAGCAGCAGTGCGGGGAGGAACCGTCGCCACCGGGGCAGCTCGCCCATCCTCGCCACCCGCACGCACAGGGCGACGGTGAAGACCAGGAAGGCGAGGGCGAACAGGGCGATCGGGATCAGGGTGAGGGGCACGGCCGGGCTCTCTCGGGTCGGACGGAAGGCAGTGACGTCCAGACGTTCCGGCTCACCGGCGCATGATCATATCGTCGGGGCGGAGCGGTGACGCGCCGCGTCCGCCCCCTCGTCGGCGGTGGCCCCGGGTCCTTCCCCGAAGGACCCGGGGCCACCGGCACGACCGGGGTGCCGCTACTTCTGGTCGATGGGCAGAGCCAGGTCGGTGACCTGGTACCTGGCCGGGAAGGCGCCCTGGCCGGTGGCCTTGCCGGTCAGTACGTCGACCGCGTGGAGGCGGTAGGAGGAACCGTTGCGGATGGTCGCGAAACCGTGGTTCGTGCCGGCGGCGGCGTTGTAGTAGATGTCGAAACCGGCGTCGAGGGCGGCGTCCACGCCCAGGTTGCCGGTGGGGGCGAGGGTGCCGGCGTTGGCCGGGGACTGAAGGGAGATCCGGTCGGCCATCGTGTCGAGGTCGAACAGGGTGGTCGCGGTCGCGGTGTTCAGGTCGTTGTTGGTGTACGCGGCGCCGGTGACGCCCATGGCGGTCGACGGCGGCGTCGTCGGGTTGGTCAGGGTGCCGTCGGCGGTGGTGGTGCGCGGCGCCGCCGGGTCGTCGATGTTGTGCCGCAGGTTCTGGCCGGTGTTCGAGATGACCCGGAGGCGGTTGGCCGCGGGGTTGAAGTCCACACCGAACGTGCTGCCGGTCAGGGCGACGGTCAGCTGGGAGACCTTCCTGGCCTTGGCGTCGGTGGTGTTCAGGGTGTAGACGCCGCCCTTGTCGCCGACGCCGTACAGCTTCTCGTTCTGGACCCGGAAGTCGATCCCGACGAGCCTGGTGTCACCGGACAGGCCCGAGACCTTGCCCAGCGACCAGGTCTTCGCGGGCTTGCGCACGTCGAACTCGACGAGGCGCTGGTCCCCGGTCAGGCCGATCGCGTGCAGGGCCTTGTGGTCGTGAGCGGGCCGGGCCTGGGGCGCGGGGCTGGAAGCCGCCAGCGCCGGCGCCGCGCACAGGGCGGCCAGGACGGCCACGGAAGCCGCGGTGAGGGTGCGGTTGCGCATGTCACTCCTTGTTCGGGTCCCCTGCCGGACGGCCGGGACTCGTGACGGCTTCGTCACCGGCGTCGCGGCGGACCGGTGCCCGGTGGGAAAGCCACCCGCACGGCTCAGCGGATTCCGCCTCGGGTGCGCCGGCCGGGTGACACGACCGCGTGCGGCCTCTTCGCCGGCGGGTTCTCAGACCGGCGATCGGCGGGCCGGGAACCCCGCGGGTTCGTGCTGCCGCACCGCGTCCGTGTCCGTGTCGTCGTCCAGGACGTCGTCGCCGTAGAGGGACCGCACCCAGTTCGACTGGTAGACGGTGTCGAGGTAGCGCTCCCCGAGGTCCGGGGAGATCGCCACACAGGTGAGGTCCTCCTCCTGGTGCGTGTCGAGCCAGTCGGTCGCGCCGCTGACGACCGTCCCCGTGGATCCCCCGAGGAGGAAACCCCGCGCGGCCATGGCGCGGCAGGTGCGGATCGTCTCGGACTCCTCGACCCGGACCACCTCGTCCACGTAGGACGGGTCGAGCAGAGGCGGTCGCATGCTCATGCCGAGTCCGGGGATCATCCGGCGCCCCGGGGGGTCTCCGAAGATGGCGGACCCGACGGTGTCCACGGCGACGATGCGCACGGGCCGGTTCCAGGTCCGGAAGTACCGCGCGCAGCCCATCAGAGTGCCCGAGGTGCCGACGCCGACGAACAGGACGTCGATCCGGGGGAACGCCCGGGCGATCGCCGGCGCCGTCCGGAGGTAGTGGGCCTTCCAGTTGTCCGGATTGGAGTACTGGCTGAGCCATGTGTAGCGGGGGTCGGCGGCGCAGAGGCCGCGGACCATGTTCAGCCGGGCGGCCAGCAGGCTGCGGTCGCCGGGGTCCGACACGACGTGCACGTGGGCGCCGAGCGCTTCCATCATGAGACGTGTCGTGAGGTTGCATCGCGAGTCGGTGACGCAGACGAACCTGTACCCCTTGCCGGCGGCGATGACGCTCAGGGCCACGCCCAGGTTGCCGGACGAGGACTCCACCAGGATCGAATCCGCGGTGAGCACTCCGTTCCGCTCGGCCGATTCGACCATCTCGGCCGCTGCCTTGATCTTGATGGAGCCCGCGAAGTTGAAGCCCTCGCACTTGAGGAAGAGCGGCCGGCCGAGCGTCGGCATCAGGTCGACGTAGAGGTCGTCCTCGTTGAACTGGTGAGCTGCGGTGATGACCGGCACGGTGCTCTCTCCTCTTCGGGCTCGGGGGCCGGTGGGACCTCGGGACGCCTATCCGTAGCGGTCCAGCTCGGCGAAGAAGTCGTCGACGACGACGAGTTCGCCGGACCTCGCCAGTCGGTCGTAGACGTACTTGCCGACGGCGAGGTCGAGGACGCCGAGACCGAACGGGGAGAAGACCACGGTCCGGTCCGCCGGCACGGACACCCGGCCGGACATCACGTCGGCCAGCGTGCCGGCGACGAAGTCCCTGTTGCCGGTGAGCATCTCGGTGAGGTGCGGGGAGGTCCGGGCGCGCAGGCAGTGCTCCGCGTCGTCGACGACGTTCGTCGCCGACAGCAGGATCTCGGGGGCGAGGTCGCGCAGCGAGACATGGAGGACCACCGGACGGTGGTCGAACCAGGCGGGCGAGGTGATGTGCGGAGTGGCCGCCACGGTGGCGAAGACCACCAGGTCGCTGCTGCGCACGAGTTGCTCGGGCCCGGCGTGGACGGTGATGTACCCCTCGGCACCGGACTGTTCGAGATAGGTCCTGAAGCCCGCGGCGCTCTCGGGGGAGCGGTCGTGGACGCCGATGTCGGTGAAGGACCAGCCGGTGCCCCGTAGATAGGTGTGGATGTAGCGGGCGATCAGGCCCGTTCCGACGAATCCCACGCGGGTGGCCCGTGGCCTCCCCCGGCTGAGCCAGTCGGCGGCGGAGGCGGCGGACGCCGCCGTCCTGACGGCGCTGATGACCGAGCTCTCCATACAGGCGAAGGGGTAGCCGGTCACCGGGTCGTTGAGGATGAGGACCGCGGACGCCCGGGGGATCCCCGATCTGACGTTCGCCGGGAAGCTGGAGATCCACTTGAGCCCGTCGACGCGGGAGTCGCCCGCGAGGGAGGCCGGCAGGGCGATGATGCGTGCCGTCGACCGGTCGGGGAACCGCAGGAAGGTCGACGCGGGATTCACCGTCCGCCCCGCCGCGTGCAGGTGGTACGCGGACTCGACGAGGCCCTTCACGGTGGTCTCCTCGCCGTCGAGGACCCGCTTCACCTGCCGGCCGGGGACGACGGCGAACGGGGGTACCGAGACGTCCTCCGGCGGCAGGACCGGTTCGGGCAGGGTGTGCAGGGTGTTCATGTCGCCGCGCTCCTCCACCGCTCGCCGGGGGTCGGCTGCCTCTTCGGGTCCGCCATGGCCACCACCACCTGCCGGGACCCCTCGTAGGGTTCCCTGCTGTGCGCGGTACGGATGTTGTCGACGAGCATCAGGTCGCCGTCCCGCCACGCGCGGCGGACGGTGTGCGCCTCGTACACGCGGTTGATCTCCTCGACGGTGCCGGCCCGGACGGGGTCGCCGTTGCCGTAGCGGGTGTCGAAGGGCAGTCCCTCGGGGCCGTACTCCTCGACGAGGAACTCACGCACCTCGGGGTCCATCGTCCACCGGCTGAGGAAGGCGATCTGGTTGAACCAGCAGCGCCGGCCCGTCTCCGGATGCCGTACGACGGCCTGGCGGTGCTGTCGGGTCCGCAGGGATCCGTCCGGCTGCCAGTCCGTTTCGATGCCGTTGGCGCGGCAGTAGGCGTCGATCGCGGCGGGGTCCGTGCTGCCGAAGGCTTGGGAGAGGGTGGCGCCGAGTTCGTCGTGGTAGGCCCGGGTGAGGATCCAGCCCTCCTGCTCGAAGCGGGCCACCTCGTCCTCGGGCAGGGCTTCGAGCACGGCGGCGGCGTCGGCCAGTGCGGTGGCTCCTCCCGCGGCGGGTGCCTCCAGGCACGCGAAGCAGAGGAGGCCGGGGAACCGTCCGGCGTAGCTCAACTCGTGGTGCATGCACATCGGGCGCTGCGGCGGCCAGGCGGCCGACGAGTAGACGCCGTCGGCGTAGGGGGTGCGGGGGGCGAAGCCCTCGGTGTCCCGGGCCGGGCTCGCTCCCAGCGCGGTGAGGACGGCGACGACGTCGGAGACGGTGCGCAGACCGAGACCGGTCACGACGGCCGCTCCGTGCTCGGCGACGGATCCGAGCAGCTCGTCGTGGTGTTCCGCCACCCAGGCGGGCGCCGCCGCCGCTCCCGCCGAACTCTCGATCTCCGGTGGGGCCGTCGGAACCGGTGTGTCGTGTCCTCGGAACAGTGCGGTCCTCATGTCGTTCTCCTGGTTCGTTCCGTGCGTGTCGGAGGGGCTGGTCTCGGCCTACGGACGGTCGGCGTCGGAGCGCTCACCTCCGCGTGCGTCGATGAGCTCGGCCAGGGCCGCGAGGGTCGGAGCGGTCCTCAGGTCGCGCGGGGTCACGACCCTGTCGAGCGCCACGGCGAGTTCCACGGCGGTGAGGGAGGTGCCGCCGAGGTCGAAGAACGCGTCACCCCTCCTGATCGTGGAGGGATCGGTGCCGAGCACCGCCGCCCATGCCTCGGCCAGCCGCTCCTCCGTGCCGGGGCGAGGTGCCTCGCCCCGGCCGGCACCGGCTCCCCACGTCTCGGCGAGGGCGGCGAGGGCCTTGCGGTCGATCTTCCCGTTGGGGGTGAGGGGCAGCGTGTCCTGCCAGTGGCACGAGGTCGGGACCATGTAGGCGGGCAGCAACTCGCCCAGCAGCAGCCGCAGCCGGTCGGAGCCGAGCGTCGGGTCGCCGCTGTGGAAGGCGACGAGGTCCGGCCCGCGCCCCTCCGCCCCGGTGACGACCACCGCGCCGTCACGGACTCCGGGCACCCGCAGCAGAGCCGACTCGACGTCGCCGATCTCCACCCGGAAGCCCCGGATCTTGACCTGTGAGTCGCGGCGTCCCAGGAATTCGAGTCTTCCGTCGGGCAGCCAGCGGCCGAGGTCTCCGCCCAGGTGGAGGCGCTCTCCGGGACGGAGGGGATCGGGCCGGTAGGACTCGGCCGTGCGGTCGGGGTCGTTGACGTAGCCGCGGCCCACGCACACGCCGGAGAAGGCGATGGTGCCGGGCGCACCGAGCGGGACGGGCGTCAGGTTGTCGTCCATCACGTAGAGGCGCACGTTGTGGATGGGCCGTCCCAGGGGGATCCGGTCCCGCCGGGGCGCTTCGCGCATCACTTCGTGGTTGGTGTCGTCCGAGGTCTCGGTCAGCCCGTACGCGTTGACGAGGCTGGTGCCGGGGCTGACGCCGAACCACCGTCTGGCCAGTTCGGCGCGGAGGGCCTCCCCGGTCGCCGAGACGCACTTCAGGGCGGGCAGCGCGCGCGGTGTGCGTTCGAGGGCCTGGACGAGGATGTCGAGGTAGGACGGTACGACCTGGAGCACGCTGACCCGCTCCTCGGCGACGAGGTCGAGGAACCGGTGCGCGTCCAGGACCGCGTCCTGTTCCACCAGCAGGGTCCGTCCGCCCACGAGGGGGCCGGCGAGGAGCTGCCACAGCGAGATGTCGAAGCACTGCGAGGCCGTCTGGGCCACGACGGACCCGGCGTCGATGCGCAGGTCGTCGGTCTTGGCCAGCAGGTGGTTCAGCATGCCGGCGTGCTCGACCATGGCTCCCTTCGGTTCGCCGGTCGAGCCCGACGTGAAGAAGACGTACGCGAGGGCGTCGGACGGTACGGGGACGCCGGGGTCGCTGCCGTCGGCTCCGCTCTCCGTGACCTCGGGGGCGTCGATGACGTCCGGTCCCGCTGCCGTGGCGAGGATCCCGGCGAGGTGTCCGGCGCTGCCCGGCTCGGTGAGGACGACGCGGCACGAGGCGCGCTCCAGCATCGTGGCGATGCGCTCCGGCGGGTAGTCCGGGTCCACCGGAAGGTAGGTGCCCCCGGCCTTGAAGACGGCGAGGACGGCGGCCATCCAGGACAGGTCCCGGGGCAGCACCACGGCGACGACGTCCTCGCTCCGCGTCCCGCGGGCCAGCAGGGCCCGCGCCAGCCGGTTGGCCCTGACGTTCAGGTCGCGGTAGGTCCACCGTCGCCCCCGGTGCACGGCGGCGACGCTGTCCGGATGCCGGCGCGCCCCTTCCTCGAACAGCTCGTGGAGCCGCTTGTCCGGCAGGGTTCGCGGGGGTCCGGCGAGGCCGTCGGTCTGGAACCGTAGCTCCGGTTCCGACAGCAGGCACTGGTGGTCGTGGCGGGCGTCGGGATCGGTCAGGATGCCTCGGAGCGCCACGAGGTGGTAGCCGGCGATCCGGTCGGCGGCGTCGGCGTCCAGGGCGTCGGTACGGAAGCGCAGCATCAGGACCGGTCGTCCGGCGTCCTCCCGTACGGAGACGCAGAGGACCGCGCCGGAGGGCAGGTCGGGCCCGTGCCCTTCCGGGTCGCACACGGCTTCGGGGCGGCTCCGCCGGCTCGCCGGCAGCTGGTCGGGGGGCTCGGTACGGAGGAGGTCCTCCGCCCGGGCGGCGGCCCGTACGAGCTCCCGCCAGGTGCCCGGTGCGACCGTCAGCCGGCACGGCAGGTACCGCCCTCGCCCGGTCGTGCGGGCGAAGGTCACCGCCGTCTCCCCGGACAGCGCCGCGAGGACCTTGGCGTGCGCGGCGAGGTGCAGCGCCGAAGGCGTCACGCGCAGCTCCCGGGCGCGAAGCCGCAGCAGGGCCTCCGTGCCGTCCGGGAGTTCGCTCGCACGGTCGGCCACGCCCCGCACGGGTGTCGTCGTCCAGTGGGGGATCGGGGTCCATCCGGTCGCGGACGCCGTCTCCCCGGGCAGCACGTCATGGGTGAGCGTCATCGGAAGCCGCCTCCGTACTCGGGGTGGTCGGCCGGCCGGGCGGGGTTGCCGGCCCAGCGGCCGTCGTCGGGAACCGTCTCGCCCTTCATCAGGAACGAGTCGGTCTCCAGGAGCACCCGCGCACCGATCCCCACCCCGTAGTGGACGAAGGCACCGACCCCCAGCGTGGTCTCCGGGCCCAGCACGCTCGGCTCCGACTTGAACGCGCCGTCCTCCTGGGAGTGACACTGGACGACCGTGCCCGCGTTGAGCGTGCAGCCGTCGCCGATGGTCACCATCGACCGCTCGGGCAGGCTGCAGCCGTCGTCGAAGACGCCCCTGCCGACCCGGACGCGCAGCAACCTCCAGACGACCGTCTTGAACGGCGTGCCGTTCAGGACGCGCAGGTACGTCTCGGACGGCACCTTCCAGTACCGTTCCCGCCTCCAGAACCGGACGTCGTAGATCGAGCAGAACAGCGGTCCGAGCGGCGCGAACACGGTGACGATCCGCTCGACCAGCACGTAGTAGGCGATCGTCAGCGGGAGCAGCAGGGCGTTGGCCAGGGCGAACGCCCACACGCCCGCCTGTCCGTACAGGTCCGCGGCGGCGGCGAGGAGCACGGTGACCAGGAAGAGGTGGAGCCACGTGGTGGTCAGGTACCAGGCCATGGTCACGGCGTTGTGCCGGTTCTTCGCCGAGAGACGACGGGACAGCTCCGCACCGGAGCGGACCTCGTCGAAGGTGCTGTCGCGGAGCACCGAGCGGGGGATCTCGAAGCTGGGGGAACCCAGCAGTCCGACGTTCTCCCTGAGGGGCCCGTCCACGGGAACCATGACCTTGGTGGCGAGGAGACAGTTGTCTCCCGTCCTGGCACGCGTCGGATAGGCGATCAGGTTGCCGAGGAAGCAGTGGGCCCCGACACGTGTGGGGGACACGCGGAACGAGGTGCTGGAGTAGTCCGCGTTCATGAGGGAGAGGCCGTCGGCGACCATCGTCCCGCTGCCGACCTGGCTCATCAGAGGGCTCTCGTGCTTCACGACCGTCCCGAAGTTCGATCCGGTCTGCTCCACGTGGGAGAGGTCGTATCCGATCCACCGCAGGTAGGGGACGACGGCCGAGCTGTCGCCGAAGAGCCGGTTCAGGCTCCTCCGGTTGGTGAGGACCGTCGTCAGCCGGTGGACGGTGTGGTGGAGGCCGTAGAGCGGGTAGACGCGTCCGGGCACGACGATCCGGCCGGCCAGGCGCGAGACGCCGGCCAGGAGCAGCAGGGCCACGGGGATCCCTCCGAAGAACACGAGGGCGGTCAGCACCAGCAGGCCGCCGTAGAACCCGAGGTCGGAGAGGGCGGCGGCGCCGGGTTCCAGCACGGCCGCGAGTTGCGGAGTCCTGGAGAGCAGGACGTCCAGCCCGCCGACCGCGAGGGGCGCGACGACCGCGGTGGCGACCACGACCTGCCCGATCCCGTGGACGGCGCGCCGCAGCGCACCGCAGCGGGCGGCCTCGACGCCGTGGAAGTCGCTGCCGGAAGGCTGCGCGGGAGACCCGTGCCAGCTCTCCCCCGCGGGCACCGACTGACCGGCGTGGAGCGAGGACGCGTGACCGAGCTGGGAGTGGTCGCCCATCGCGGTCCGGATGTCGAGCACCGTCGACTCGCTGACGACGACACTCCGGCCGAGGGTGACCGGGCCGGTCTCGATCACCGCGTCGCGGGCGCGGTAGCAGCTGATGAGCGAGTCCTTCCGGACGACCGTATGGGCCCCGATGGAGAGCAGATCGGTGCAGACGGGCACGCTGCGGGACAGGACGACGACGCCGCGGCCCAGATGAGCGCCGAGCGCGCGCAGGTAGAACGAGTACAGGGGCGTCCCCACGGCCAGCGCCAGCGGATTCACCCGGACCAGGGTCTTGACCAGCCAGAACCGCACGTATCCGAGGCTCCAGACCCGGATCCGTACCGGCTTCCACCGCCCGACGAGCAGCCACTTGGCGACGATGGGCAGGGCGCACAGGATCGCGAGGACGGCCGCTCCGAACACGACCGAGCGCAGATAGTCGTCGACCGGGCCGTCGCCCGCCGCTATCCATGTGTAGCCGCGCGTGATGATGACGGCGACGAGGAGGGCGTAGCCGAGATAGCTCAGCAGCTGGATCAGTCCGCAGAGGAGGACTCGGGGGCGGCCGGAGGGAGTGGGGCGAGTGCCGGGTTCCTCGCCCACGGGGACGGCGGCGGCCGCCTCGCTCACGGGCCTTGCGGAGGCCGCCTCGGGAGCGGGTGGCGGGGCGCCGGGAGCTTCCGCGCCGATCCGCCCCGACAGAGCCGCGCTCAGGTCGCGGATGGTCGGGTACCGGTACACGTCCCGCATCGACACCGAGGGCAGCCCGGTCTGCTTCCTGACCTTCGCGCAGAACTGCGCCATGATCATCGAGTCGGCGCCCAGCTCACGGAAGAAGTCGCTGTCCGGCGGCACGGAGTCCAGCCGCGCGGCCTCCGCAAGGAGGCGGCTCAGGAGCTCCTCCACGCCGGCGGTGTCGGTCCGGCCCGGGGGCGTTCGGTCGTCCAGGCGGGTGGCCCTTGCCTCTGGCGGATTGCCTCTCATGAGGTCGCTCCCCTGAAGGGTTTCTGTCGTGCGCCGGAGAATCCGGAGGGCGTGGACCGCCCCGAGCCGCACCGGCCGGTGAGCGGTGGCCGGTGAGCGCCGGCCTGTGGTCGCCGGCCGTCAGGTGGTGGCCGGTGAGCGGTGGCCTGTAAGCGCCGGCCCGTGGTCGCCGGCCGCTAGGTGGTGGCCGGTGAGCGGTGGCCGGTGGGCGGTGGTCTGCCCTCCTACAGGTGGTTCGGGCCCGTCGCCCGGCCGGATGGCAGGACGGGGGACTTTCCGGGATCCGTCGCCGGAGGCGGCGGTCCTGGTGCTCGCTGTGCTCGCTTCCGGCCGCGGCGGGGAGGAGCGGGCCGGGCGGTCGGCCGGGGCGGTCCGAAGGGGCCGGCGGACGTACGATGAGGTGTCTTTCATGCCGGTATCTCCCAGAGCCCCGCCGAGGGCACCATGACCGACCCCGCAGGTTTTCTGCACATACCGCGGCGACCCGCGCAGTCCAGGCCACCCGGCGAACGCGTCGGGGACTGGGACGAGCTGCGGGCCGGCAGGCCGCTGCTGCCGGTGGTCTCCGGGCAGGCGCGGCGCTGCATGGACTGCGGCGTGCCCTTCTGCCACGGCGGCTGCCCGCTCGGCAACCTCATCCCGGAATGGAACGCGTACGCCGCCCACGGGGACTGGGCCACCGCCTCGGAAAGGCTGCACGCGACGAACAACTTCCCCGACTTCACCGGACGGCTCTGCCCCGCGCCGTGCGAGGAATCCTGCGTCCTCGCGCTCACCGATGATCCCGTGACGATCAAGAGCATCGAACAGACCGTCGCCGATGAGGCGTGGGCACGCGGATACGTACGTCCGCTGCGGCCGGCCCAGGCGTCGGGGCGCTCGGTCGCGGTCGTGGGTTCCGGGCCGGCGGGCCTCGCGGCGGCCCAACAGCTCACCCGCGCCGGCCACGCCGTCACGGTCTACGAGAGGGCGGACCGGATCGGCGGACTCCTTCGCTATGGCATCCCCGACTTCAAGATGTCGAAGGACGTACTGGACGCCAGGATCGCGCAGATGGCGCAGGAGGGCACGCGGTTCCGTCCCGGCGCGGAGGTCGGGGGCTCCGTGGACGCGGCCCGGGTCAAGGCCGAGTTCGACGCGGTGGTGGTCGCCACGGGAGCGACCGTACCGCGAGAAATGTCATGCCGGGGGCGGGAGTTGGCGGGTGTGCATCAGGCGATGGAGTACCTCGAGGCGGCCAACCGCGCCACACCGTCCAGCCCCGTTCCCCCGTCGCTCTCGGCGCGGGGCAGGGATGTGGTCGTCATCGGCGGAGGGGACACGGGATCCGACTGCCTCGGCACCGCGCTGCGGCAGGGCGCGGCGTCCGTCGTCCAGGTGGACGTCCACCCGCGGCCGGATCGCGACCGTACGGCCGGGGAGCCGTGGCCGCTCGTCCATCCGAAGATCTTCCGGACGTCCCATGCCCACGAGGAGGCGTGGACCCGTGACGGCAGCGACCCCAGAGCCTTCTCCTCCGTCGCGGTGCGCTTCGACGGCGATCCGTCGGGAAGGGTCAGGGCCCTGGTCCTGAGCGAGGTGGAGCCCGGCAGCAGGAACCCCCTGCCGGATTCGGCGCGCGAACTCCCGGCTCAACTCGTGCTGCTCGCGCTCGGGTTCAGTGGCCCACGTCTGGATCCCCGTCTGCTCGGCCCTCTCGGGCTCGCCTCCGACGCCGAGGGCACCTTCGCCCGCACTCCGTCCTTCGCGGCACTCCCGCCGTCACCCGCGCCGGGGCCGGAGGAAGGGGCGCCCGTCGGCGTCTTCGTCGCCGGCGACGCGGGGCGTGGCCCCTCGCTCGTGGTGTGGGCGATCGCGGAGGGCAGGGCGGCCGCCGCCGCGACGGACCGCTTCCTGCGCGGAGCCACCGAGCTCCCCGCGCCGATCCGGGCCACGGACCGCCCGCTCCGCTGACGCCCGCCCGGGCCGGCGGCGCGGGCGTGTCCGCAACCGGCGCCGCACGAAACCGAGTCGGACAGACCGTCAAGTGGTCACCGATCCGGGTGACAGACCAATCCGTTCGGCGGGGCTCGCCGAATACCGCTCGTGAGCAGACTTCGCAGCACCCTCTCCCGCACCGTGCCGGGCGCGTCGGCCGGGCTTCTCGCCGGCTTCGCCGCGCTGGCCGTCGCCGAGCTGGTCGCGGGTCTGGTCCGGCCCGCGGCCGGGCCCGTCACGGTCGTCGGCGGCGCCGTCATCGACCGGACTCCGGCCGCGGTGAAGGACTTCGCGATCCGCACGTTCGGCGAGGACGACAAGACGGTCCTCCAGCTCGGCATCCTCGCGGTCCTGGCCCTGATCGCGGCCGCGCTGGGTGTCATCGCCGTCCGGCACCGGCGGGCGGGCTCGTGCGGTGTCCTGCTGTTCGGGCTCATCGGGGCGGCGGCTGCCGCGAGTCGCCCCGACTCCCGGGGCATCGGCGACATCCTGCCGTCGCTCCTCGGGGCGTCGGCGGGCGCCCTGGTCCTCTACGTACTGGCGGGCCGGGCCTCCCGGTCCGCTGTCCCCGAGGGCAGCGCGGGCGGAGGGGGCTGGAACCGGCGTGGCTTTCTCGTCGCGGCCGGCGTCACCGCCGTCGGTGCGGGGGCGGCCGGGCTGCTCGGCCGGTACCTCACCGGCCGTCAGGCACAGGGAGCCGTCGCCTCTCGCGAGGGCCTCGTGCTTCCCGCGCCGGCGTCGCCGGCCCGGCCGCTGCCGAAGGGAGTCCAGCTCAAGGTCCCCGGCATCACTCCGTTCACGACCCCCAACAACGACTTCTACCGTGTGGACACCGCGCTCGTCGTGCCCAAGGTCGACGCGGGTACCTGGCGGCTGAGGATCCACGGCAAGGGGGTCGCCCGCGCCCGGACCTACACGCTCGACGACCTTCTGGCCCGGCCTCTCGTCGAACGGGACATCACGCTGACCTGCGTCTCGAACGAGGTCGGCGGCCCCTACGCGGGCCATGCGCGATGGCTGGGGGTCCGCCTCTCGGACCTGCTGGCCGAGTGCGGGGTGAAACCGCCTTCGGCGGGGGGCCGGGCCGACCAGCTGGTGGCCCGTTCCGTGGACGGCATGACGCTCGGCTCACCGGTCGAGGACGTCATGGACGGCCGCGACGCGATCCTCGCCGTCGGTATGAACGGCGAACCGCTGCCTTTCGACCACGGCTTCCCCGTCCGCATGGTCGTCCCCGGCCTGTACGGCTACGTGTCGGCCTGCAAGTGGATCGAGGACATCGAGCTCACCACGTTCGACGCCTACGACGCCTACTGGGTCAAGCGGAAGTGGGCTCGCCGGGCCCCGGTCAAGACGCAGTCCCGGATCGACACGCCGAAGCCGTTCGCGCGGCCCGGCGCCGGCACCGTGACCGTCGCCGGAGTCGCCTGGGCACAGCGCCGCGGCATCACCCGCGTCGAGATCCAGGTGGACGACGGCCCCTGGCAGGACGCCGACCTCGCCGCACAGGACACCGTCGACACCTGGCGCCAGTGGTCCTACCGCTGGCAGGCCACCCCCGGCGGACACAACCTCACCGTCCGCGCAACCGACGGCACGGGACGGGTCCAGACCGAACAGCGCACCAGGACCGTCCCCGACGGCGCGAGCGGCCGGCACAGCGTGTTCGTCACCGTCACCTAGACCACCGTCGGCGCGACCGCGCCCACGGAGCACCACCAGCCCTGTCGTACAGATCCCGATCATCCATAGAAGGAGCACACACCATGAACTCTCTCCGTTTCCGTCGTGGCGCCGTCGCCGTCGCCGCAGCCGCCGTCCTCCCCTTCTCCCTCGCCGCCTGCTCGGACTCCGGTGACGAGAGCAAGGCGTCCGCGCCCTCCTCCGCCGCCGCCTCCAGCACGGCCGACGAGGCTCCCACCGAGGACTCCATGACCATGGACCAGCCCTTCGGCCCGGCGTGTGCCGGCGTGCCGAAGGACGGCGCGGGCTCCTTCGACGGCATGGCGAAGGACCCGGTGGCGACCGCCGCGTCCAACAACCCGGCCCTGTCCACGCTCGTCACCGCGGTCAAGCAGGCCGGCCTGGTCGACACCCTCAACAACGCCGAGAACATCACCGTCTTCGCGCCGACGAACGACGCCTTCGCCAAGATCCCGAAGGCCGACCTCGACAAGGTGCTCGCCGACAAGGCCACCCTCACCAAGATCCTCACCTACCACGTCGTCGGCGAGAAGCTCGCTCCCCAGCAGCTGGAGAACGGCTCCTTCGAGACCCTCCAGAAGGGCATGATCACCACCAAGGGCTCCGGCCAGGAGTACACCGTGAACGACTCCTCCAAGGTCGTCTGCGGCAACGTCAAGACCGCCAACGCCAACGTCTACATCGTCGACACGGTCCTGATGCCCAAGTAGCCGAATCCCTCCGCAGGTCCGCGCGGTCCGCCGGTGTCCGAAGCGCGGTTGGGCGAGCTGCCGATCGGAGCCGGGGTGCACCCCGGCTCCGATCGGCGGGGACGTATCCTGAGGTGACGGCGCGGGCCCTGCGGAGGCGTCGTGGACATCCGACGCGATGAGCGCCGGCCTGCGCCCGGGAGCAAGTGCCTGGCCGACGAGGGGGAGTTGACCAGTGATCAGTTGGGCCGCGGCGGGAGGAGTGGCCCTGGTCGAACTGGGCATGGCCTTGACTCCGGGACCGAACATGATCCACCTCGCTTCCCGCGCGATCACCCAGGGCCGCAGGGCGGGGCTGGTCAGCCTGAGCGGGACCGCCGTGGGATTCGTGTGCTACCTGCTGGCCGCGGCCGCCGGCCTGTCCGCGCTGTTCGCCGCCGTGCCCCTCGCGTTCACGGTGGTCAAGCTCGCCGGGGCCGCGTACCTGGCCTATCTGGCCTGGAGCATGCTCAAGCCCGGCGGCCGCTCCCCCTTCGCCCCGGCGCGGGACCTGCCTCCCGTCTCCGACGCCCGTCTGTTCTCGATGGGGCTCCTGACCAACCTCCTCAACCCCAAGATCGCTCTCATGTACGCCGCCCTGCTGCCCCAGTTCATGGATCCGCAGGCGGGTCCCGCCTGGGCTCAACTGCTCCAGCTCGGTGCGGTGCAGATCATCGTGGGGATCTCGGTGAACGGTCTGATCATGCTGGGTGCGGCACGGGTCTCCGGGTTCCTGGCCGCCCGCCCCCGTGTGATGGCCGCCCAGCGGATCACGGCAGGCGGCTTGCTCGGCTTCTTCGCGATCCGCACGGCCCTGTCCCGTACACCCGCCTCGGCCTGAGCCCGCGCCGAGTCCGCGGCGACCTCATCGAGCACGTCGCCCGTGTGACACGGGGGCCTGCTCGTGGCCGCCGCTCTCTGCCGTGTCGGCGTCGGCGGGGTGCATCCTGCACGTGCGCTCGCCCGAACCGGACGCCCTGCCGCTGATCCTGACCCACGGGTGAACGGCCATGAAACGACCGCGCGTTGCCGGTCGTCCGCCGTCGTGGATACGATCCTCCCGGTCGTGACTGGCGCACGTGGAGCACCACAGGGAAGCGACCTCTCCTCGGATCCGACGCCGACCGCCTGGGCGTCCCTCCGGCCTCCCCAGCACCCCGAGGAGTCCCGGCGTGGACATGCGGTACGGAATCAATCCCCAGCAGGCGGCGGCCAGAGCCGTACCGGTGGACCCGGAGCGCGTGCCGCTCCGGGTGCTCCAGGGCCGCCCCTCCTCCATCAACCTCCTGGACGCGCTGAACTCCTGGCAGCTGGTGCGGGAGGCGGCGCGGACCCTGGGCCGGCCCGCCGCCGCGTCGTTCAAGCACGTCTCCCCCGCCGGTGCCGCCCTCGCGGGCCCGGTCGACGAGGCGACCGCCCGCCCGTACGGCGTGGACGCGGCCTCCGTGGGCGAGCTGACCAGCGCCTACCTGCGCGCCCGGGACGCCGACCCGAAGTCCTCGTACGGCGACTTCGTCGCGGTCTCGCACCAGGTGGACGTGGAGCTGGCCCAACTCCTCACCAGGGTGGTCTCGGACGGGATCGTGGCCCCCGGGTACGCCCCCGGCGTGCTGGAGATCCTGGCGAGGAAGAAGAACGGCGCCTTCCTCGTGATGGAGGCCGACCCCGCGTTCGAGCCGCCGGAGGAGGAGTCGCGGGACGTCTTCGGCCTGCGACTCGTCCAGGAGCGCGACCGGGTCGAGCTCTCCGGGGCGCTCCTCGCCGACGTGCGCGTGGGCTCCCTCTCCGAGCAGAACCGCTCCGACCTGCTGCTCGGCCTGGCCGTGGTGCGCCACACGCAGTCCAACTCGGTCTGCTACGTGCGGGACGGGCAGACCCTGGGGATCGGCGCGGGCCAGCAGTCCCGGGTGGACTGCACCCGGCTCGCCGGGGCCAAGGTGGACACCTGGTGGCTGCGCCGGCACCCGCTGGCGCGTGCGCTGGAGTTCCGTCCGGGCGTCCGCCGCCAGGACCGGGTGAACTGGCAGGTCCGCTTCGTCGAGGGCGACCTGACCGACGACGAACGCGCCCGCTTCCGCGAGGCGGTCGAGCTGGAACCCGGGACGCTGGACGCGGCCGAGCGGGACGCCTGGCTCGCGGGGCTCACCGGCGTGTCCTTCGTGTCGGACGGCTCGCTGCCCTTCCGGGACAACGTCGACCACGCCCGCCGGCACGGGGTGACGTGCATCGCCGAACCGGGCGGTTCCATCCGCTCCGGCGACGTCGAGGACGCCTGCCGCGAGTCCGGCATCGCCCTCGCCCGGACCGGTCTGCGGCTCTTCCACCACTGAAGCCCGCCTCTCCCCCGGCTCCGGGCCTCCCGGTCTCCGGCGCGTACCTACGGGTCCGGGCCCGGAATTATGGGGGGCGATCTCCCATGTGCGGCCCCCGGCCGAGGGCGTTGACTGAGGCCACGTCGACCGAACAGGGAGGTGAAACCCATGGCCGTTCTCAAGCTCCAGATGATCCAGCCCACCGCCGTCACCAGCGGTGCCGCCGTCATCAGCGTGACCAGCTCCGGCAGCACCTGCTGCCAGACCAAGCCGGTCTGACCGACGGATCCCGTGCCGTACCGGACCGGGGGGAGGTGAATCCATGGCCGTCCTGAAGCTTCAGACGATGCAGCCGACCGCCGTCACCAGCGGCGCGGCCGTCGTCAGCGTCACGAGCAGCAACAGCAGCTGCTGCATCCACGACCCGGTCTGATCCGTCCGAGCGGGGAAGAGGTGATCTCCATGGCCGTTCTCAGCCTTCAGACGATCCGGCCGACCGTCGTCGCCAACAGTTCCGGCGTCGCCAGCTGTACCAGCAGCGCCAGCCACTGTTGCAACAAGCCGCCGGTCTGAGTGCCGGTCGCCGGTCGCTGGTCGCCGGTCACCTGATCACCCCGGGCGGGGGCGCCCTCCGCGCCCCCGCCCGGCCCGTTTTCCGTCACCGTTCCCGTCACCGCTCTCCGCCCCCGGCCCCCGGCCCCCGGCCCCGGCCCGGTTCCGTGCCCGTGGTCCTGCCCGTGCACGTCTCTCCCGCTCTCGTACGCCCCGCAGCCCCCTCGGACGAACCCAAGAGGCCGACATGCGCAACGAACGATGGGTCAACCGCTTCCTCTTCGCCTGGAACGACTCGCTCTTCTTCGACCCCCTCGACGTCTCCTACGAGCCCCGGCCCGACCACTTCATCGCCGACCTCGACGATCGCGTCCGGGCCCGCTTCGTGCGCAGCGGCATCTGGTGGAGCCACCGGCTCAACCCCGAGCTCCCGAGCCAGGGCTGGAAGATCCATATCTCGGCGGGCTTCGCCTCCGTCGGCGAGGTCGTCCGCACCTCGCTCGCGTACCTCACCGGGAACGAGATCGACTTCAAGATCGCGCTCGACCTCAACGTCTACGAGATGCTCAACTCCAAGGGCATGTCCCGCGGCAGCGGCGGCAAGCTCATCACCGTCTACCCGCGTGACGACGAGGAGTTCCGCCGCTGCCTGGACGACCTGGCCCGTCTCCTCAAGGGCGCCGAGGGCGCCTACGTCCTCTCCGACCTGCGGTACCGCGACCACAAGGCGCTCTACTTCCGCTACGGCCAGCTCCTCGACACCCACACCGTCGACGTCCTCGGCCGCCGCGTCCCGCACATCCAGGGCCCCGGAGGTCCGGTCCGCGACGACCGCTCCATCGGTGAGTTCCGGCCGGAGTGGCAGCCCTGGCCGTTCACCGACTGGACGCCGGACGGCGGGGACGAGGGCGGGGACGACGGCGACGGGCTGCTCGGCGGCCGCTTCCGCGTCACCGGGGCCATCCAGTTCTCCAACAGCGGCGGTGTGTACACCGCCGAGGACACCCACGACGGCGACCGCGAGGTCGTCGTCAAGGAGGCGAGGCCGCACACCAACGCCAACCCCCGCCAGGGGTACGACGCCGTCGACGTGCTCGCCCGCGAGTGGGAGTTCCTCCGGCGCCTGGCCGGCACCGGCTGCTACCCCGCCCCCGTCACCGCGTTCCGCCAGTGGGAACACCATTACATCGTCGAGGAGTTCATCGAGGGCTCCGACATCCGCTCCGTGCTCCTGGAGCACAACCCGCTCGCCCACCCCGGCTACGACGTCGAGCGCGCGCGGGAGTTCCTGCGCATCTGGATCCGGGTCTGCCGCGGCCTCGCCCGCGCCATCCACGCGGCCCACGAGAACAACGTCCTCCTCGTCGACTTCACCGCCTCCAACCTGCTCGTCGACCGCGACACGTACGACGTGCGGATCGTCGACCTGGAGGCCTGCCGGCTCATCCAGGCGCCCGACGGCGACGCGGACGCGGCGGACGCCGGTCTCGGCCGGCCCGTCGAGCTCTACACCCCGGGCTTCAGCCTCTCCCGGTCCCGCTTCGAGCTCACCGGCACCGAGGGCGACCTCTTCGCCCTCGCCTCCACGATGGCCTACTTCGTCTTCCCGATCGCCGCGATGTCCTACCTCCGGGAGGACGTCCTCGACCTGTACCGGGGCTTCTTCGACGACCTCGGATGGCCCCGGCGCCTCCACCGGCTGATCACCGACCTCGCCGCCGCCCGGATCACCCTCCCCGAGGTCCTCGCCGCCCTCGACGAGGCCCACGAGCAGACGCTGCTCGCCGAGGTGGCCGCCCCGCGGCGCCCCGCCGTCGTCCAGGAGAGCCTGCGCCTGGCCGAGACCGCGGCCGGGGTCGCCGCCTTCGCCGAGGCCGTCGCCGACCCCGGCCGGGCCACGCTCTTCCCCGTCGACCCCTTCGCCCACGTCACCAACCCGCTCAGCCTCGGCGCCGGCGCCACCGGCGTGCTCTGGGCGCTGCACGCCTCCGGCCGGCCCGTACGACCCGAGTGGCGGGACTGGCTCCGCGACCGCCTCACCGGCCTCGACCCGGCCGAGTACCCCGACGGGCTCATGAGCGGCCTCGCCGGCCTGGCCTGGACGGCCGACGCGCTCGGGCTGCGCGCGGAGGCCCGGGAGCTGCTCGCCACGGCCAACCGGCGGGCCCTCCACGCCGGCGACCCGACCTTCTTCTACGGCCTCGCCGGGCTCGGCACCACCGACCTCCACTTCCACCTGCGCGACGGCGACCCGGCCCATCTCGCCTCGGCCCTGGAGTGCGCGCGGGCCCTCGACGCGACCGCCGTCAGGGACGGCGGCCTGGTCCACTGGGTCAACGACTTCGCCAAGGACGGCCCGCTCACCGGCCTCGGTTTCGGGCAGGCCGGCGTCGCCCTCTTCCTGCTGCGGATACACCAGGTCACCGGAGATCCGCGGTGGCTCCGGCTCGGCGGGGCGGCGCTCGACTGGGAGCTGGCCCACGCCGAGCCGCTCGGCGACGACGAGGGCCTCGTCATGTTCGAGCACGAGGGCACCATGGAGCCGTACGTCGAGGTCGGCTCCGCCGGGGTGGCCAAGGTGCTGCTGCGGTACGGCAGGCTCGACGACGCCCGCACGATCCTCCGGGCGCTCGACATCCGCCAGACCGTCCTGCCCGCCTTCGGCTTCGGGATGAGCGGCATCGCCGACGCCCTCCTCGACGCCACCGCCGTCACCGGCGACCCGGACTACCGCCGACAGGCCCTGCGCCAGCTGGACTTCGTCCGCCGGACCTTCCTCTTCGAGCCGGCGGAACGCTTCCGGATCCCGCACCCCGACGGCGTCGTCCCGCTCGCCGTGCCCGGCGAGGGGCTGCTCCGCTGCGCCTGCGACTACCTGTCCGGCTCGGCCGGCATCCTGCGGGTGCTGCACCGCGCCCACCACGGGGGCACGGCCGACTTCCTGCTCGACGAGCTGGGCCGGCTGGGCGGCGCGGGCACCGCCCTGGACCTCACCGACCCGGGCGCGGACCAGGGCGGTCGGGCGCGGTGAGCCACCTCTGGCACACCCTGCGCGGCCACCGGGCGGGCTTCGCGGGCATCGCCGCCGCCGACGCCCTCGCCGGGGGGCTGGAGGCGATCCTCCACCCCCTGCTCCTCAAGGCCCTGTTCGACGAGGCGATCCTCGCCGCCGACCTGGGGGCCTTCCTCCTCCTCGGCGGGTGCTACCTGGTGCTCGGCCTCGGTCTGAACACCGCCGCGTACGGGATCGCCTGCCGCCGCAAGCGGTACGAGAACGACTTCCGGCTCCGTCTGGAGACCGAGCTCCTCGACCGCACCCTCGGGCTCGACGGCCGCAAGGTCGCGGAGGCGGGCAACGCCTCGTACGTCAGCCGGATCCACCAGGACGTCCACGAGGGCGTGCTGCCGGCGATCGACGTCACCATCCGCATCGCGCGCCAGTCCGTCTCCTCGCTCGCCTTCCTCGGCGTGCTGCTCTACCTCTCCTGGCAGGCCAGCCTCATCCTGCTGGTGATCGTGCCGCCGCTGGTATACGTGAGCAACCGCCTCGCCCGGAGGATCGAGAACAACACCGATCCCGAGCGCGAGGGCGAGGCGCAGTACATCAACCGTCTCACCCGCACCCTCGAAGCCTTCCACGCGCTGCGCGGCCTGCCCTCGCTGCGCCCGGCCACCCGCGAGGCGAACGCGGGCGCGCTGCGCGGCTTCCTCGACCTCACCTTCGTCAACTACCGCCTGACGCAGCGCCAGCGGACCCTCAGCGATCTGGTCATGAACCTCTCGGACACGGCCTCCATGGTCGTCGGCGCGCTGTTCGTCTTCTCCGGGCGGATGTCCTTCGGCAGCTTCCTCGCCTTCGTGAACTCGCTCTGGCGGGCGGTCACCGGCATCTTCGACCTCGTCAACATGATCCCGCAGGCCCGCCGCAGCACGGCGGTCCTCAAGCGGATCGAGGCGCTGCGCACGGCGGAGGCGCTGCCGTACCACGAGGAAGGTCCGGCGGTCCGGGTCACGGGGGCCCGGATCGTGCACGGCGACGGCACCGACGTCGTCCTGGCGGACTTCGCGCTCGGCGCCGGCGAGCACGTCCTGCTGCGCGGGCCCAACGGCTGCGGCAAGACGACCCTCCTGCACATCGTGACGGGCACGCTCGCCCCCGACGCGGGCACGGTCACCCGCCCGCCCCGGGTGGCGAGCCTCACCAGCCCGGTCCTGCTGCCCCCGCTGCCGGTACGGGAGCTGGTCCCCGACCCGGAGCTGCGGGCCGCCATGGGGCTGACGGCCCTGGCCGGCCACCAGCCCTCGGAACTCTCCTCGGGCCAGCGCCAGCGGGTCGGCGTGGCCGCGCTGCTGAGCCAGGACGCCGACGCGTACCTCGCGGACGAGCCCTTCGCGAACCTGGACGAGACGGGCCGCGACCTTGTGCTCGCGGCGCTCCGCCGGCGCACCGAGGGCCGGGCCCTGCTCGTCGTGCACCACGGCGACGAGGACCTGGACCGCGGCTTCGACCGGGTGGTGACCCTGAAGGGTGCGGTGGCCCTGATCTGAGCCGCCGTCGGACTCCCGGCCGCCGCGCGGCCGGGACGCGGGGCCCGACGACGGGGCGGGCCCCGGGAGCGAGGGAGGGACGTCCTCGGAGCAGCGCCGTACCGAGGACGTCCCTCGGGCGCCGCCCGGCTCTTGTCCGGGACTGGCGCCCGGGACTGCCGTCCGTGACCGCTGTGCGTGACCGCCGTCCGTGGCTGCCGCCCGTGACCGCCGGCCATGACCGCCGCCCGTGGCTGCCGCCCGTGACCGCCGCCCGCGGCTGCCCTCCGCGACTGCCGTCCGTCACCGCCGCCCGCGACTGCCGTCCGTCACCGCCGCCCGCGGCTGCCGTCCGGAACCTCCGGAGGCCGCGGGCCCGCCCACCCGGCGGGCTCGCGGCTGCGTCCGGGCCGGCCCTGTCTATCCCCGGGCCGCGCTGGCCATCAGGTCGCGCGCGGCCGTCGCGAAGGACGCCCGGTTCGGATGCCCCGTCTTCTGCAGCAGGCTCGCCACGTGCTTCTCCACCGTGCGCGGCGAGATGTGCAGCCGCCCCGCGATGTCCTTGTTCCCGATCCGCTCCGCGAGCAGCCGCGCCACCTCGAACTCGCGGACCGTGATGCCCTGGCGGCGTAACTCCGACGGGACCCGCTCGGAGCCCGTGCGGCGCTGGCGGACCGACGCCCCCATGCCGCGCAGCAGTGCCCGGCAGGCGCCGGAGACCGCCGTGAGGCCGGCCGCGTGGAAGTACTCCTCCGCCTCGCACAGCCACCCCGCCGGATCGCCCCAGCCGTCCTCGTACGCGGCGCGGGCGACCAGCCGGACCCCCAGGTGCCGGGCCGGAGGGTACGGCTCCGCGGCCATGAGCGCGGCGGAGGCGGAGGCCGTCGCCTCGGCGGGGCGGCCCGCCCGGCCCAGCAGGACCGCCCGGGCCAGACCGGTGAAGACCGCGTCCCAGCGGGAGCCGCCCGCGGTCGGCGCCGGCGGCTCCGCGGGCGGCTGCCCACCGGGGCCGTGGGAGTCGCCGACCACGCCGAGGAGCGCGAGCGGGCCGTGACGCCCGAAGTCGCCGGGGGCGGGGGCCTCCGCGTCGTACGCGAGGGCCGCCGCGAACGCGTCCCGTGCCTCGTCCGGCCGCTCCTCCAGGAGGGCGCAGACGCCGCGCGCGAGCCCGTACGCCATCGCCCGCACCCCCGGCGTCGCCGGGAGCAGCGGTTCGAGACGGTCCAGGGTCTCCTCCATCGGGGCCCGTCGCCCCTGATGGGCGTGGCACACCGCCTCCGCGAGCCGCGACAGCGCCAGCGCGCGGCCGAGCCCGAGCCGCGCGGCGTCCGCGAGGTCCGCGCGGATCCGCTCCCCCGCCGTCTCGTAGGCGCCTCGCCGGACGTGGTCGAGCGCCAGGTCGACACCGGCCTGGTGGGCCAGGGGCGCCGCGCCCGTGCGCAGGGCCTCGCGGCGGGCCTGCTCGACCCGGGCCGAACGGCCGTCCCGCGCGGCCGCGAGCCGGGCCAGCCGCACCTCGGCGGTGAGCCGCGGCAGGGGCAGGCGGTGCGCCTCGGCGAGCGCGCGGGCCTCCTCGAAGTGGCGGGCGGCGGTGGCCGGATCGTCGTGCCCGGCGAGCTCTCCGAGCAGCAGGGCCGCGTCGCAGGCCACCGCCGGGAGGCCGGCGCGGCGCGCCGCCGCCTCCGCCCTGCGGGCCAACTCCGCCGCACAGCCGTGGCGTTCGCGCACCGGGCGGTCGTGGGCCAGCCGGGCGGCCGCCAGGTCCACCGGGGCCGCGTGCGCGTCGGAGGGCGAGGCGCCGAGCAGCCAGCGGGCCACGTCCAGGTGACGCAGGGCCTCCTCGGGCCGGCCCCGCAGGGCGGCGATCCCCGCGAGTCCGGCGTGCAGCCCGCTCCTGCGCGGCCCCGGCACGCCGTGCCCGCCGAGCGCCTCGACCTCCGCGACGAGACCGGGCAGCCGGTCGAAACGCGCGGTGCGGGCCACGGTGTCGAGCAGCTCCTCCAGGACCCCGGCCCGCAGCTCGGGGTCGGCACCGGATCCGGTCGAGCCGCGGGCCAGGTCGAGGAGGGCGAGCGCCCGGTCCACCGCTCCCTCGGCGACCGCTCGCCGGGCAGCCGCCCGGAAGGCGTCCACGGCCTCGCCGGTCTCCCCCGCGTGGACGTGGAGCGCGGCCGCCCGGGCCCGCCACTCGCCCGGCAGACCGGGATGCAGCGCCGCCAGCGAACGGGCCGCCCGCCGGGCGCGCAGGGCGCGTTCGTACGAGCCCAAGCCCGCGAGGACCGCCTCCGCCGCCATGCCGTACCGGAACGCGTACCAGCCGGGCTCCGCGCCGCCTTCCTCGTCCGGCGCGATCAGGCACGCGTCGACGGCGGCCCGCAGGACCCCGGACAGCTCCTCGTCCGCGTCACCGAGGCGCCCGAGCGCGTGCCGCACGACGGGCACGGGGAAGCGGTGCCCGAAGAGGGCCGCCGTGCCGAGGAACTCCGCCCCGAGGGGGCCCAGGGGTGCGGCGAGGCGCCGCACCCGGTCGGCGACGGCGGCCGGCACCCGTACCTCGTCCGCCTCGGGCACCCGCCCGGGCCGCCCGGCCGCCGCGGACCGGGCCGCGAGGTCGTGCGCCGTCTCCCGCACGACGAAGGGAAGTCCGGCGGCGGCGGTCATCATCCGGTCCACGAGGTCACGGCCGAGCGCGGCCGGCTCGACGCCCAGGCCGTCCGCGAGGAGCCGGCGCACCCCGGACCGGCCGAGCGGGCGCAGACCGAGCACGGTGGCGGCACCGCGCCGGCGCGCCCGGTCGGCGAGGAGCGCGGCCGCGGCACCGGACGGCCCGCCGGGGCCGAGGGTGAGGAGGAGCAGGACGGGGACCCGGCCGAGATGGTCGAGGAGGTACTCGACGGCCGCCAGGGTCCCCGGGTCGGCGTGGTGGAGGTCGTCGAGAACCAGGAGCGTCCCCGGGTGGCCGGCGGCGTCGGGCAGGCGCACACCGGAGGGCCCGCCGGCGGGGGCGCCCCGGCCTGCGGAGCGGGGGGTGTCGACGGGGCCGTCGCCGAATCCACCCCGGCCCGCCGCGCGTAAAGCGTCCACCGGGCCGCCGCCGAGTACGCCCCGGCCCGCCGCGCGGAGGGTGTCGTGGGGGGCGCGGGGTGCGAGTCTCTGGAGGATGGCTTCCGCGACGGCGAGGGGCGCGACGGTGGCGCCGCTCAGCAGCCGCGCGACCACCCCGTCGTGCGATCGCCCCTCCGGCGACCGGGGCGTCTGCCGGTCGAGGGTGAGGAGGACCTCGGCCAGCGGGCGGTACGGGACGGCGGCGCCGACCGTCCCGGCCCGTCCGCGGGCGGTCAGCATCCCCGCCGCCGTGGCGGCCGCCACGGCCTCCTCGGTGAACCGGGTCCTGCCGGCGCCTGGCTCGCCGGTCACGAAGAGCGCGCCGCCGCGCCCCGACCGCGCCGCGCCCAGCGCCGCCGCGGCCCGCGCCCACTCGGTCTCCCGGCCGATGAGCCGCCCTCGTCCGATCCGACGGGCCTCGACGCCCGTCCTGGTACACGCGTGGAGCATCGTTCGTCTGCCTCTCCTGGTCAGCGGGGAAGCGGGAGTCCAGCCGGGATGGACGATAGGGAGGAACGACGCCTCCCAGTAGCCGCCCGTTTGGGGGGCTTGCGCCCCGGGCCGGCCGGGGCTCCGTCAGCCGCCGCCCAGGCCGTCCTCGCTCACCCGCCGCGCCAGGTCCAGCTTCGTGTACGCGGGCCGGCCCGCCTCGCGGTACTTCGCCTTGACCCGGTCCAGGTAGTCCTTGGCCGTGTTGACCCGGCGCGCCGGGCGGCCGACTTGAGCGTCATGCCCGCCGCGTAGTCCAGCAGGACCTGTCGCTCCCGGGGCGAGAGCCGGGGCCGGTCCCGGCCCGTGTCGTACGCCCACGCGAAGGCGAGCTCCGGGGAGTGCGCGCCCCGGCCGGCCGCGACGTCCACGATGGCGGCCACGAGCACGGGCAGCTCGTTGTCCTTCGTCAGATACCCCTCGGCTCCGGCCCTCAGGGACTCGATGACCCGTGCCGGCTCCGGGACCGTGCTGATCATCAGGACCCGGCTCCCGGACCGTACGAGCCGCCGGATGTTGTCGACGGGGTCGGAACCGTCCCGGAGCATCAGGTCGAGCAGGACCACGTCCGGCGGCTCGTACGGTCCGGGCCGGGCGCCGGCGGGCGGGGCGGGACGGAGGAGGCCGTCCACGGTCGCCGCCGTCGCCGTGAGCCGGAGCTCGGGGACCCCTCCCAGCCAGGACCGCATCCCGTCCAGGAGCATCCGGTCGTCGTCGACGACGGCGACCGTGATCACCCGGGCCACCTCAGCTCCACCCGTACGCCCTCGCCGGGAGCGCCGTCCACCGTCGCGCGCCCGCCGACCTCCGCCATCCGGTCGTGGACGGAGCGCCGCAGCCCGAACCCGGGTGCGTACCGCTCGGGATCGAGGCCCCGCCCGCGGTCGACGACGGTCACCACCACCCCGCCGCCCGTCCCGTCGCCGCCGGGCCCGGTGTCCGCCCCGCCGGAACCCGCGCCGGGACCCGCGTCATGATCCGCGCCGTGGCCCTCCTCGTGGCCCTCGTGGCTCACCGCGGCGGTGAGGTAGGCGTGGCCGGTCCCGGCGTGCCGACGGACGTTGTTGAGCGCCTCGGCCACCGCGTCGGCGAGCGCGGTGGCCACCTCGGGCGGGACGTGCGGCAGCGCGTGGTAGCGGGCCGTCACCTTCAGCCGCAGCCCCTCCGCCGCGCGGACCGCCTCCTCCAGCGCCGTGCCGATCTGGCGCCGGGGCAGCGCGTCCGAGGTCTGCTGGACGAGTCGGCGCAGGTACGCGGCCTCGCGGGCGCACCGCTCGCGCACCTCGGGCGCGTTGGCGTCGATGCCGCCTGCGGCGAGGGTGGTGAGCGTGGCGAGAACCGTGTCGTGGAGCGCCCGGTGGTGCTCCAGGCGTTCCTCGTAGCGCGCCCGGTGCGCCTCGGCGGTCAGCGTACGGGCGTTGGCGTCGTCGAGCAGCCGTCCCTGGCGGCGCAGGTACCACCAGAACACCCAGGCCATCACGGCGGACGAGAGCAGGGAGTTGAGGTGGCCGAGGACGACGGCGGGGCTCGCTCCGACCGCCTGGTAGCCGATGACGTGGGTGCCGGCGAGCAGGACGACGGCGGCGGCGACCTGGACCCGGTCGAGCGCCACGGCGACCGCCGCGCTCGCCGAACCGCCCAGGATCATCGCCCAGCCCAGCGTCGCCGACTCCCGCGCCCCGCCCCACGCCCAGAGCGCGAACGGCAGCAGGCAGCCGCAGACGACGACGTCCGCCCAGACGTGCCGCCGGGTGAACCAGCCGCGGCGCAGGGCCGTCCCGTAGACCAGGACGCTCAGGCCGACGGCCGCCGCCACCGCCGCGTACTGCACCGGCTGGTCGCGATGGCGCTGGACGACGGCGACGAGGCCGATGGCGAGATGGCTCGCCCGGTAGAGCATGGTGGCAAGGATCATGAAGGCCTGGGCGCGCTGGAGCCCGGAACCCACCCCCTGGGCCCCGGCGGCGCCCGGCGCGCCCCCGCGCAGCGCCCGTAACGCCACTGACCAGGACGTCTCCGCCATGGACGTCTCCCCCCTCCGCGGGGGCACCGCCAGGAGCCCGGTGGTCGTCCCGAACGCGCCGCGGCGGGGGCCGGGCCACGGTACCCACATCTGTCGAGGCTCCTACGTATATTCGCTGGAACGCCCTTGCAGACAGTGCGAGTTGCGCCAAGATCCGGCTTCCGCGCGACTTCTTCCGGTCGCCGGACCGGTCAGCGGCGGCGGGGCGGAGCGGAGCGGGGGCGGTCGCGGTCACTCCTCGGGCGGGACGCAGAGGACGGGGACCGAGGACATGTGCAGGAGTTTGTGGGGTGTCGAGCCGAGGAGGGCGCCGCGCATCGGGCTCTCGCCCCAGCTGCCGACCACGATGACGCGGGCGGCGTAGCGGTTCGCCGCTTCGATCAGGGCCTGGGCGGGCTTCTCGTCGATCACCTCGACGACGGTCGGCACGCCCGCCCGGTCGGCCTCCGCGACCGCGTGCTCCAGGCCGGTGCGGCCCGCCTGGCGGATGGCCTCGTGGTGGGAGGCGTACTCCTCGCCCGTCGGGCCGGGGGCCGCGGCTCCGTAGACCAGGACGAGCCGCTCGTCGAAGGCGGCGGCCACCTCGACCGCGATGCGCAGGGCCCGGGCGGCTCCGGGGGATTCGTCATAGCCCAGAACGACCGACATCTCAGGACTCCTTGCCGTGGCCGGGTCCGTGGCCGTGGACCAGATCGGGGTCGGCCACGCTCGGGCGCTCGCGCCAGAACGCGGGCGAGCGCAGGCGCCACACGAGCATGACGATCACGCCGGTGACGGCGATGCCGATGCCGATGACGAGCGGGGGACCGAGCCCGAACCACGACGTGCCGCTGTACGAGTTCTCCGGGTCGGCCATGTCGGACACCGACCGCACCAGGAGCCAGGCCAGCAGGCCGGCGCCGACCAGGGGGCCGAGCCCGATCAGCAGGAAGTTGTGGACGCTTTCGAAGAGGTGGCGGCGGTAGTAGACCGCGCAGGCCAGGCCGGTGAGGGCGTAGTAGAACGAGATCAGCAGCGACAGCGCGGTGAGGGAGTCGAGCAGGGCGTTCTCGCTGATCTGGCTCACCACGAGGTACCAGGCGATGGCGATGCCGGCCACCCACCAGGTGCTGACGTCGGGGGTGCGGAAGCGCGGGCTGATGTGGCTGTAGTGCGCGGGGAGCGCCCGGCGGCGCGCCATGGACAGCGCGGTGCGCGAGGCCGGGATGATGGTGGTCTGGGTGGAGGCGATGGCCGAGGTGGAGACGGCGAGCAGCAGGATCCAGTCCCAGCCGCCCAGGACGTCCCCGGCGAGCTGGGCGAAGATGAACTCCTCCTCGCCCGCGTTCTCCGACAGGAAGGCCGGACCGGCGTACGCCACGACCGCGAAGCCCACGGACACGTAGGTCACGAGGAGGACGACGGTCGACCAGAGGCCCGCCTTTCCGGGCGCGCTCGCGGAGTCCTTGACCTCCTCCGTGAGGTTGACCGCCGACTCCCAGCCCCAGTAGATGAAGACACCGAGCAGCAGCCCGCCGGTCAGTGCCGCGCCGCCGGCGCCGAACGGGTTGAGCCAGCTGAGTTCGGGTTCGGCCGACGGGTACTTGCTCGTGCCGTCGTAGACGGCGTAGAGCGCCACGGCGACGAAGATCAGCAGGCAGGCGACCTGCGCCAGGATGAGGACGTTCTGCACCTTGGCCGACAGCTCGGTGCCGATGACGCACACGGCCGTCATCACCAGGATGAGCAGCACGGTGAGCAGTTGGCGTACGAAGGTGTTGTCCACCCAGCTGTCGAGGCCGAAGGCCAGCAGGCCGAAGCTCACGGCCACGTCGGCGAGCGAGCCGACGACCAGGACCCCGGTCATCGCGATGGCCCAGCCGCCGAGCCAGCCGGCCCAGGGGCCCATGGCCCGGGTGACCCAGGAGAAGGTGGTGCCGCAGTCCTGGTCGACCTTGTTGAGGTAGTAGAACGCCGAGGCGATCAGCAGCATCGGCACGAAGGACGCGACCATCACGCCCGGCGCGTAGATGCCGACGAGAGCGACGATCGGGCCGATGACGGCCGCGAGCGAGTACGCGGGAGAGGTGGAGTTGAGCCCGATGACGAGCGCGTCGACGAAACCGATCGCATTGGACTTCAGACCTACGGGGCGCTCTGGGGGCGCGGCATCCTCGGCGGCCATGTTCCCTCGCTCTCGACGAGCCAGTCAGAACAGCGAGACCTACGCCTTCATCGTAGGGAGGCCGGACCGGTCGCGCATGCCATGACATCCGGCACCGTCCGGCCCGCCGGGTGCCGCCCTCGTGCGGAGGCCCCGTCCGCCCTTCGTCCCGGGGCGGCCGCCCCGCATCCGTGGGCCGTCCCGCGGGGGAAGGAAGGGCACGGACAGGCACAGGGAGGGCGAGGACGGGGCCATGGACGACAGGGACGACGGAGCGGGCGGCCCGCGAGGGCGCGCGCCGACCGGGGCCCGGCCGGCGGAATCGGTGTGGGACTACCCGCGGCCCCCGGGGCTGACCGCCGACGACCGTCATGTGACGGTCACGGCGGGTCCCCACGTGGTGGCGGACACGCGCGCGAGCCTGCGGGTCCTGGAGACGAGCCACCCGCCGGTCTTCTACGTGCCCCGGCGCGACGTGCGCGTGTCGTTCCTGCGCCCGCGGCCCGGCCGGACCCACTGCGAGTGGAAGGGCACGGCGTCCTACTGGGACGTCGTCCTCGACGACGTGGTGGTGCCCCGGGCCGCCTGGAGCTACGAGGAGCCCCTCGACCCGTACGAAGCCCTCCGCGGCCACCTGGCCTTCTACCCGTCCGCGGTGCGCTGCGCGGTCGACGGCGAGGTGGTGGTGGCCCAGGAGGGCGACTTCTACGGCGGTTGGATCACCCGCGAGATCGAGGGCCCCTTCAAGGGCGGTCCCGGCACGTGGGGCTGGTGATCCGTCCGCCGCGGTGAAGGAGGATCGTCATGGACAGCCTGCGGAGCCACCGGGACGCCGATGTGGCCGGGGGCGCGGACCTGCACGCCTACCTGAGCTACCGGGACACGGAGGCCGCGCTGGCCTGGCTCTCCGCGGTGGGGTTCCGCGTCGTGCGGCGCCAGGACGACGAGGACGGTTCGCCGGCCCACGCCGAGATCCGGTACGGGGACGCGGTCCTGATGGTGGCCGGCGCGCACGCCGCGTACAGCAGACCCGCGCTCCACGGTGTCAGCACGGGCAGCGGCCTGTACCTGTGCCTCACCGCCCCGGCCGCGGTCGACCAGTGGTACTTCCGCGCGGTGGCCGCGGGCGGGGTCCCGGTGATCGAGCCGGAGGACACGGAGTGGGGTGCCCGGCGCGCCCGGGTCCTCGACCCCGAGGGGCACGAGTGGAGCGTCGGCACGTACCGACCCGGCTGAGCCCGCCACCGGCCGACACGCCGGTGCGGTGCGCCCGCCGGGGCCCGCCCAGGCGGAGCCTCCGCCCGTCCGGGAGCTCCGACCGGGCGGAGGCTCCGCCTGGGCGGGAGCTCCGCAGGACCAGGGGCTCCGCCCGTCCGGGGGTTCTGCCCGGGCCGGGCCGGGACGGCGTCCCGCCCGGGCCGCCGCCGGGCGGCGGCGGGCCGGGCGCGGTCGGCGGCCGGGGGCTATCCCGTCGCCAGGGCCGCGGTCGGTGGCTGGCGGGAGGCGCGGACCGCCGGGTAGAGGCCGGCGACCGTGCCGATCGCGAGCGTCGCGGCGAAGCCCGCGCCCCCGGCCCAGGGCGGGACCACCCAGGGCAGGCCGCCGGTGGTCGCGTACACGCCCGTCGCCGCCGCGCCCAGGGCCACCCCGGCGACGCCCCCGAGACCGGAGAGCATCAGGGACTCGGTGACGAACTGGATCCGGATCTGGCCCCTCGTCGCGCCGAGCGAGCGGCGGAGGCCGATCTCGTGGCGGCGTTCGAGGACCGAGATGATCATCGTGTTGGCGACGCCGACGCCCCCCACGAGGAGGGCGATCCCGCCGAGCCCCAGGAGCAGCGTGGAGAAGGCCCCCTCGGTCGCCGCCTTCGCCTTCAGCGCCTCGGACGGGTCGCTCACCGCGACGTTCTGCGGGTTCCGCGGGTCGATCGTCGGGGCGAGGAGCCGCTGGACCTGGCGGACGGAGGCGTCGGTGGACCGCTCGTACACCGCCGTGGGGTGGCCGTCGAAGCCGAGGAGCCGCTGGGCGCTCTCCCAGCCGACGAGCGCGGAGCGCTCGATCCCGGGGGCGAGCGGGAGGGGGTCGAGGATGCCGGCGACGGTGAAGTACCGGTCGCCGATCCAGACCTGTCGGCCCGGCCGGTCGATGCCGAGGCGTTCGGCGGCGACGTGGCCGAGGACCACGGCCGGGTAGCGGCCGTTGGCGGCGTTCAGCCAGGTGCCGGACGCCGTCGTGCCGCGCAGCACGCCGAGGAGCCCCTCCGTCGCCGCCTTCACGGCGATGCCGCCGGTCTCCTCCTCCGGGATCAGCCGCGAGCGGCGCACCGAGTGCCGGAGGTCGCCGGTCGCGCCGACCCGCTCCACGCCCTCGATGCGGCCGACCATGCCGACGGCGTCCTTGGGCAGCTTCACCTCCTGGCCGCTGAACATCCCCTCGCCGGGCTCGGCGACGAGCATGTTGGTGCCGAGCGCGTCGAGCCGCTGGAGCAGCTGCGCCTGACTGGACGCCGAGATGCCGACGACGGCGATCATCGTCGCGATGCCGATGGCGATGCCCAGTGCCGACAGGACGACCCGCACGGGGCGGCTGCGCAGCCCGGCCGAGCCGACGTGCAGGACGTCGCGCGGGCCGAGCCTGCGGGCCTTGAGCGCCACGGCGCGCCGCCCGGGCGCCGCGGGCGCGCGTCCCTTCTTCCGCCTGCCGCGCATCAGACCACGGCCTTTCCGCGCGCCGAGTCGGCGACGACCCGGCCGTCCCGGATCCCGACCCGCCGGGGCAGGCGCTGCGCGATCTCCAGGTCGTGGGTGATCACGGCGATCGTGGCGCCCTCCTGGTTCAGGGTGTGCAGCAGTTCCACGACCGCCTCGCCGGACGCCGTGTCCAGCGCTCCGGTGGGTTCGTCGGCGAGGAGCAGGTCCGGCTGCCCGACGATCGCGCGGGCGATCGCGACGCGCTGCTTCTGTCCGCCGGACAGTTCGTGCGGCCGGTGCCGGGCGCGGTCGGCGAGGCCGACCCGGGCCAGCGCCTCCGCGGCGAGCGCGCGGCGGCGGGCCCGGGGCAGTCCGGAGTACAGAAGCCCCTCGGCCACGTTGTCCACGGCGGTGACGCCCGGGGCCAGGTGGAAGGCCTGGAAGACGAAGCCGATGTGGCGGGCGCGCAGCGCGGACAGCTTCCGGTCGGTGAGCGCGGCGATGTCATGGCCGGCGATCGCGACGGTGCCGGTGGTGGGCCGGTCCAGGGTGCCGACGATGTGGAGGAGGGTCGACTTGCCGGAGCCCGAGGGGCCGACGATGCCGACGAGCTCGCCCTCCTCCACGGTGAGGTCGACGCCGTCGAGCGCGCGGACGCCGCCCGCGTACTCCTTGACGACCTTCCGCAGCTCGACGACGGGTGTCGGGGTGGGCGCGGGAGGCGTCGGCGCCTGCTCCCGGCCCTCGTACGCGGCGGGCGTCGGCGCCTGCTCCGGCTGCTCGTACGCGGCGGGGTTCCGGCCGGGGCCGTGGACGGGGTGGGGCGTTCCGGTCATCAGGACGGCACCCCTACCTTCGTGCCCGCGCTCAGGCCGGCGCCGCTGATCTCGACCCGGCCCTGGGCGAACATGCCGAGTTCGACCCTGACGTCCCGGGTCGTGCCGTGCTCCACGACCTGGACGCCGAATCCGCCGTCGGGGAGGGCGAGGAGGGCGTTGACGGGCACGGAGAGGACGTCACGGCGGGTCTCGCCGGTGAGCTCGACGGTGACCGGGGACTGGTCGACGCCCTTGACCTCGCCCGGGTCGTCGAAGGAGACGGTGACGTCGATCTTCGGGGTCTTGTCCTGCGGGTCGTCGCCCGCCGTCGCGGTCCTGCCGACGGCGGACACCCTGCCCGGCAGCCGCGTGCCGTCGGGAAGCGTCACGGTGACCTTGGTACCGGTCTTCGCGGTCGCGGCCTCGGAGGCCGGGACCGCGAAGGTGACGACCCGCTCGGAGCCGGTCACGGTGAGGACGGGGGTGCCGGGGGAGAGCCGGTCACCGGGGGCGATCCGGCCCCCTCCCCCGTCGCCCGCGCCGGCGCCCGAGCCCGCCTCCTTGACCCGTACGGCGCTGCCCGCGAAGGCGATCCGGTCCGGGCCGACGGTGCCGGTCTCCTTCAGGTCGTGGGACTTCTGCCAGCGCTCGACCGCCGCCGCGGTCCTGTCCGTGTACTCCTCGTCCACGTCGAATCCGGTGTAACCGAGCGCGGCGAGGTTCTCCTCCAGCTGCCGCACGTCCTTGCCCTTGTCGCCGGTCTTCAGGGTCCTGTACATGGGCTCTTCGCCGTACATGAGCCGGACGGCCTCGCCGTCGACCTCGTACAGCCGCTCGTCACGCTCCACGACGGAGCCGGCCGGGGCGAGCCAGGTGAGGGTGCCGCCGGGGCCGCCGGCGTTGATCTTCCGCTCCCCCAGGTGCCCGAGCGTGCCGTCGCGCGAGGAGCTGTCCGTGAGGTCGCCGCGGGTGACCGGCGCCGTGGCGGGCGGCAGCCGCTCGGCGTCCGCGTCGCCCGCCGGAGCCTTCGACGGGGTCGCGAGGGCGGTGACGGCGACGCCTCCGCCGGTGAGGACGAGGAGCGTCACGAGGGCGAGCCCGAGCCTGCGGCGCCCCAGGGGCCGCGCCCCGCCGCCGCGCGGGTCCGGCGTGCCACCGGTACGGGGGTCCGCTGTGCCGCCGGTGCGGGGGTCCGGCGTGCCGCCGCTCATCGGGCGACGCCTTCGCACGCCTTCATGGCCTTCTCGAACTTCTGCTTCTCCGCGCCCTGCGGTATGGGCATGGCCTTCTGCGCCCCGCCGTCGAAGCTCGGGTCGGGCATGTTGAAGCCGTTCTCGCGCATGCACTTCGCGTACGCGAGCGCCTTGTCCTTGTCGGCCTGCGTCGGCTCCTTGCCGAACCCGGCGCCGCCGGCCTTGTCCGCGCAGGCCTTGAACGCCTTCTCCATCTTCTCCTTCGACATGCCGTCGCCGCCGATGGTCAGTCCCACGCCCTGCTCGCCCGGCTTCGGCTCGGGCACGTCGAGGCCCTGCTCGCGCAGGCACTTGCGGTGCTCGAAGGCCTGGTCGGCCTTCTTGCCCGCGTCGCTCGCGCCTCCTTCGTCCTTCCCCCCGGTCCCGGAGCCCGAGCAGGCGGTGGCGAAGAGGGCGAGGGCCGCGGCCAGGGAGGGGGCGGCGGCCGTCCGGATGATCCGTCGAATCGTCATGGCGATGACGGTGCCGCGTGGGGGTGTTTCGGTTCTCTCAGCGGTTTCGCTTACATCGGCGAAAGGTCCCTTTCGGATACACAGGGGTCATGCGCGTACTGGTGGTGGAGGACGAGGCGTTCCTCGCGGAGATGATCGCGGAAGGGCTGCGCCGGGACGCGCTCGCCGTGGACGTGGCGGCCGACGGGCTCGAAGCCCTGCGGAAGCTCCAGCTCGGGGAGTACGACGTCCTCGTCCTCGACCGGGACCTGCCGGGGATCCGCGGTGACGAGGTGTGCCGCCGGGTGGTCGAGCAGCGGCTGATGACGCGGATCCTGATGCTGACGGCGGCGGGCACCGTACGGGACCGGGTCGAGGGCCTCGGGCTCGGCGCCGACGACTATCTGGCCAAGCCCTTCGCGTACGACGAACTGCTCGCCCGCGTCCTGGCCCTCGGCCGCCGCGCCCGGCCCCCGCTGCCGCCGGTCCTCGAACGGGCCGGGATCGTCCTGGACACCGCCCGCCGCCAGGCCGACCGCGACGGCCGGCACCTCCACCTCTCGCCCAAGGAGTTCGGCGTCCTGGAGGAGCTGCTGCGGGCCGAGGGCGCGGTGGTGAGCGGCGAGGACCTGATCGAGCGGGTCTGGGAGGAGCACACCAGCTACCGCACGAACGCGGTGCGGGTGACGCTCAGCAAGCTCCGCGCCAAGCTCGGCGAGCCACCGGTGGTGGAGACGGTGCCGGGCGCGGGCTACCGGATCGGGTCATGAGGGGGCGGCGGGACGGGCGTGGGGAGCGGGGCGCCGGTGACGGTGACGCGCCCGGGGAGCCGGGCGGCGGTGACGTGAGCGGTGAGCGCGGTGCCGGTGGCGGTGGCGCGTCCGGGGAGCGCGACGTGCGGGGCGGTGTGCGGGGCGGTGGGGGCGGGGCGGGTCTCGGGGTGCGCGGGCGGCTCGCCTCACGGTGGGCGCGGGCGGTGGCTTCCGGTGCGCCGGGCGCCCGCCTGCTGCCGTTCCGCGGCGAGCGGGCGCGGCTGACGGCGCTGTACGCCGCTCTGCTCGTGCTCGCCGGGTCGCTGCTCACGGGCGTCGTGTACGTGCTCGTGCGGGAGGGCATGTACTCGTCGATCAGCATGGCCGTGACCACCGCCGTCCCGGCGCGGCGCCTCACCGGGCCGACGGCCCCGTGGGAGACGGCCGTCCCCACCGGCCCGTCGAGCGTCGCGCCCGCGAGCCCCCTGCCCAGTCCGGGGACGGGCGTCTACCGGGGCGAGGCGCTGGCGATCACGCGCACGGTGAGCGACGCGGCGGAGTCCGCCGCGCTCGAACGGCTGCTCACCGTCTCCGTCACCGTCCTCCTCTGCTACGCGGTCCTGTCGGTCGCGCTCGCCTGGTGGACGGCGGGCCGGGTGCTCCGGCCGATCGCCGTCATCACCGACACGGCCCGCCGCCTCTCCGGGGAGAACCTGCACGAGAGGATCGCCCTCGACGCGCCGCCCGGCGAGCTCAAGCGCCTCGCCGACACCTTCGACGGGATGCTCGGCCGGATGGAGCGGCTGGTCTCCGCCCAGCAGCGGTTCGCCGCCAACGCCGCGCACGAGCTGCGCACTCCGCTGGCCGTTCAGCGGGCGGCCGCCGAGATCGGGCTCGCGGGCGATCCGTCTCCCGAGCGGGTGGCGCGGATGCGGGCGAAGCTGATCGAGGTCTCGGACGGCAGCGAGCGGATCATCGAGGGCCTGCTGCTCCTGGCCGCCTCCGAGCAGGGCCTCAGGGAACGCGCGACCGTCGCGGTGGACGAGCTCGCGCGGCGGGCGGCGGGCGCGCTGGCGGACGAGGCGGCGGAGCGGGGCGTGACCCTCGACGTGCGGGCGCTGCCGCTGGACGTGGAGGGGGACCCGGTGCTCCTGGAGCGTCTGCTGCACAACCTGGTGGCGAACGCCGTACGGCACAACGTGCCGCACGGCCGGGTCGAGGTGCGTACCGGCCCGGGCACCGGGATCGAGGTGGCCAACACCGGCCCGGTCGTCCCGCCCGACACCGTCGACCTGCTCTTCGAGCCCTTCCGCCGGCTGAACGAGCGCGCCCACGCGCCGGGAGAGGGCGCCGGCCTCGGTCTGTCGATCGTCGACGCGATCGCCCGCGCGCACGGCGCCACCGCGACGGCGACGGCGCATCCGGAGGACGAGGGCGGGGGCCTGACGGTGCGGGTGGTGTTCTGACCGACCGCGACCGCGACCTGCGTCTTGGCCTGGTTCCGCCTCGGCGCCCGCGCGGTCGTGGCGGGGGGTGCGGTGCACAATGGCCGCGCGGGCGACCGCGGGCGGGCGGACCTTCGCCCTCCGGACCCGGAAGGGGTACGCCATGCTCATCGAGCCGTACGACGAGGGGCTGAGGAGCCAGGTGCTCGCGCTGTCGCTGCGCGCCTGGCAGCCCGTCTTCGACCGGATGCGGTCCGCGGTGCCGGAGTTCGTCTACGGCAACTTCTATCCGGACGGCTGGGAGAAGAGGCAGACGGACGACATCCTCGCCCTCCTGGACGGCGAACCCGGCACCGTGGACGTGGCCGTCGACGGCGACGAGCTCCTGGGCTGGGTCTGCACGCGTCTGCACGAGGAGGACCGGATGGGCGAGGTGTACGTCCTCGCGGTCGACCCGTCCCACCAGCGGCGGGGCGTGGCATCGGCGCTGATGGCGCACGCCGCCGGGCGGGCGGAGCGGGCGGGCATGGCGATGATGATGGTGGAGACCGGCGGCGATCCGGGCCATGCCCCTTCACGGGCCACGTACGAGGCGGCCGGCTACGAACGCTGGCCGGTGGCCCGCTACTTCAAGGACCTCTCGCCGGGGGCGTGAACCCGGCTCGTCCGCGGTACGTGACCCACCGGCCCGCCGGGGTGCGGACCGGCGCGTCGGCACCGTCGGGCCCGCCCCGGTGCCTGACGGGCTTCCCGGTGGCGGTCAGAGCCCCTCCGCACCGGTCCGGTCAGCGGTCGGTGCGGATGACGACGGCGAGGGTGCGGGGGCCGTGGACGCCCTCCACGCGTTCGAGTTCGATGTCGGAGGTGGCCGAGGGGCCGCTGATCAGGGTCGTCGGGCGCCCGGGCACCAGGCGGGCCAGGGCTTCCGGGATGCCCGGGGTGACCTGGGAGAGGTCCACGACGCAGACGTGGACGTCGGGGACGAGGGTGAGCGCGCGCCGGCCCTGGCCGGAGGAGCCGTCGAGGAAGATCGTGCCGGTCTCCGCGCAGGTCACCGCCGAGGCCGTCACCACCGCGTCGAGCTCCGCCAGGGACGGGGCCGGCACGTCGGGGCGGTCCTCGACGAGGGCGCCGCTCCAGTCGGCGAGCCAGGCGGGGTCGAGGCCCGGGGGGACGCCGACCCGGGCGGCGCCGAGGCCGGTGAGCACCTCGGCGAGGGTCGCGGCGGTCTCGGCCGCCGTGCAGGTCCGCACCCGGGCCTTGTAGTCGGCGAGGCGGTCGACGAGGAGGGCCAGGCGGTTCGCGTCGGGCAGCTCGCGTCCTCGGCGGTAGTCGCGGGGGACGGTGCCGGCGGGGCGGGGGGCGAGCGCGAGCGCGTCGCGTACCCGGCCGAGGACGGTCTCGCGGGCGTTCATCGCTCCTCCTCCGGGGTGGCGTCGGTGGCCGCGCGGTGTTCGGCGGCGGCTGCCGCGAGGGCGCTCCGGCCCTCCTCGGAGGCGTACCAGGCGCGGAAGGTCCGGCGGGGCGGGGCGGGGACGTCGCGGCTGTCGGTCCAGCCGGAGAGCGGGGGCGGCAGGTGGGAGATCTTTCCGTCCCGGCCGGCCGCGATCCGTCCGAGGGCGGCGGCGCGCTGGGCCGTCGTGTAGAGCTTCGGGCGGCCCATGACGGCGGCGGCGGCCTTCATGGCGAGCCGTTCCGCGCCGCGGCCGGTGCGTTCGGTGGTCTGGTGGCGGAGCTCCACGAGCAGCGAGGGGATGTCGATCTTGACCGGGCAGGCGTCGTAGCAGGCGCCGCAGAGGGTCGAGGCGTACGGGAGCGAGGCGTTGGGGTCGTCCTTCGCGGCGTGGGTGCCGGCGAGCTGGGGGGTGAGGACGGCGCCGATGGGCCCGGGGTAGGTGGAGCCGTACGCGTGACCGCCGACCCGCTCGTAGACCGGGCAGACGTTCAGACAGGCCGAGCAGCGGATGCAGTGGAGGGCCTCGCGGCCGATCGGGTCGGCGAGGGCGGCGGTGCGGCCGTTGTCGAGGAGGACGAGGTGGAAGTCCTGCGGTCCGTCGCCCGGGGTGACGCCGGTCCACAGGGTGGTGTACGGGTTCATCCGCTCGCCCGTCGACGAGCGGGGCAGGAGCTGGAGGAAGACCTCCAGGTCGGAGTGGCGGGGCAGGACCTTCTCGATGCCCATGACGGTGATGAGCGTCCTGGGGAGGGTCAGGCACATGCGGCCGTTGCCCTCGGACTCGACCACCGACAGGGTGCCGGTCTCGGCGATCCCGAAGTTGGCGCCGGAGACGGCGACGGGGACCGTCATGAACTTCTCGCGCAGGTACGCCCGCGCGGCGGCGGCCAGTTC
This sequence comes from Streptomyces sp. NPDC004435, assembly GCF_042873895.1. NCBI lineage: Bacteria > Bacillati > Actinomycetota > Actinomycetes > Kitasatosporales > Streptomycetaceae > Streptomyces > Streptomyces sp. NPDC004435. Next base: position 221,166 of record NZ_JBIAMB010000015.1, read on the forward strand.
GGCGGGGACGGAGCCGAGGCCGGGGTCGACGCCGGGGATCCCTTCGAGGAAGATCCGGCGGATCTCCTCGCGGTTGCGGTGGATGGCGGGGACGAGGATGTGGGAGGGCTTGTCGTCGGCGAGTTGCACGATGAGTTCGGCGAGGTCGGTCTCGTGGGCGGTGATGCCCTGGCTCTCCAGGTGCTCGTTGAGCCCGATCTCCTGGGTGGCCATGGACTTGACCTTGATCACCTCGCGGCTGCCGGTGGCCGCGACGAGCTCGGTCACCAGGGCGTTGGCCTCCGCGGCGTCCCGGGCCCAGTGCACGGTGCCGCCGGCCTCGGTGACCTTCGCCTCCAGCTGCTCCAGGAGTTCCGGCAGCCGGCTCATCGCCTCGTTCTTGACGGCGGCGCCCGCGCTGCGCAGCTCCTCCCAGTCGGGGAGTTCGGCGGTGACGGCGAGCCGCTTGGCGCGGATGGTGCGGGTGGCCCGGTGGAGGTTGGCGCGCAGCTGGTCGTCGCCGAGCTCGTGCGCGGCGGCCTCGGGGAACGTCCGCTCGCCCCGTAGGTTCCCCTGCCCGTACGGGGAGCGGGGCGGGGGCGCGGGCATGCCGAGGAAGGTGCTGCTCATGGGGTGGTCTCCAGCGGTGCGTACGGAGCGGTACGGGTGGCGGCGAGGATCTCGGCGAGGTGGAGGGTGCGCGTGCCGGAGCGGATCCGGGACAGCCCGCCGCCGATGTGCAGGAGGCAGGAGGAGTCGCCGGCGGTGCAGACGGCCGCGTCCGTCGACGCGATGTGGTCGAGCTTGTCGCGCAGCATGGCGGTGGACGTGGCGGCGTTCTTGACGGCGAAGGTGCCGCCGAAGCCGCAGCAGGCGTCCGCCTCGGGGAGTTCGGCGAGGTCGATGCCCTCCACCGCGCGCAGCAGCCGCAGCGGCTTGTCCCCCACCCTGAGCATCCGCAGGGAGTGGCAGGTCGGGTGGTAGGTGACGCGGTGCGGGAACCAGGCGCCGACGTCGGTGACGCCGAGGACGTCGACCAGGAACTCGGAGAGTTCGTACGTCTTGGCCTTCACGACCGCGACACCGGCGCGCAGCGCGGCGTCGCCGTACCGTTCGGCCACGAGTGCGTGCTGGTGCCGGACGGATCCCGCGCAGGAGCCGGAGGGCATGACGACGGCGTCGATCGAGGGGTCGCCGAACCGGTCCGCGAAGTTCCTCACGAGGGGGACGGGCTCGCGCTGGTAGCCGGTGTTGACGTGCATCTGCCCGCAGCAGGTCTGGTCGGGCGGGAAGACGAGCTCGTGGCCCAGGCGGGTGATCAGGAGGGCGGTCGCCCGGACCGCGTCGGGGAACAGGGTGTCCCCGAGACAGGTGGCGAAGAGGCCGATGCGCATGACTTCCTCCGGGCCGGGGGGCTTTGCGGTCCGACCCTACGCGGGTCGACCGGTCGCGGTCCGGCCGCATGGACACCGGCCCTGCCGGGCCGCACCCGCGCTCACCTCCGTTCCCGCCCCGACACTGCCCGACACTTGCGCGATTCATGCAGATTGATTGATTGAAGATATCCATGAAGGCGTCATTCCGAGCATCTATTGACATGAGGCGTGGTCGGCGCCAGAGTCGTGCCCCATACCAGCCGCCTTCGCACCGAGGAGCGTCATGCCCAAGTTCCCTTCCCTCTCGCGTCGTTCACTGATGGGAGGTGCGGTCGCCACCGGAGCAGCCATGGCCGGGCTCGGGGCGGCGGCGCCGGTGGCGGCCGCGGCACCGTCGAGCGGCACGCCCCGCCGCCGGCCCGGGCAGAAGACCATGATCAACGTCGCGTACGACACCTACCCCACCGTCCGGGTCGGCGTCATCGGCCTCGGCAACCGGGGCGCGAGCATGACGCCGGGCTGGGCCGCGGTGCCGGGCTGCGTCGTGACCGCCGTGTGCGACATCCGGGCCGACCGGGCCAAGCGGACCGCCGACCAGCTCGTCGCCAAGGGCAAGCCCCGCCCGGCCGAACTCGGAGGCTCTGCCGCCTCCTTCGAGCAGCTCCTGAAGCGCGACGACGTGGACCTCGTCTACATCGCCACGCCCTGGGAGTTCCACTACGAGCAGGGCAGGGCCGCGCTCCTCGCCGGCAAGCACGTCATCGTCGAACTGCCCATCGCCACCGAGCTCGACGAGCTCTGGGACCTCGTCGACACCTCCGAGCGCACCCGCAGGCACCTGATGCTCGCGGAGAACTGCAGCTACGGCCGGAACGAGCTGGCCATGCTGAAGATGGCGCACGAGGGCCTGTTCGGAGAGGTCACCAACGGCCACGGCGGCTACCTGCACGACCTGCGCGCGCTGCTGTTCTCCGACACGTACTACACCGACAGCTGGCGGCGGCTCTGGCACACCCGCAGCACCGCCTCCTTCTACGCCATGCACGGCCTCGCGCCGATCGCCGCCGCCATGGACATCAACCGCGGGGACCGGATGACCACCCTGCGCGCCACCGCCACCGAGGCGAAGGGTCTCGCCGACTACCGCGCCCGCTTCGTGGACCGTTCGCACCCCTCGTGGAACGAGACCTACGTCAACGGCGACCTCGTCACGTGTCTCATCGACACGGCCCAGGGCCGCGTCATCCGGGCCGAGCACGACGTCAGCTCGCCCCGGCCGTACAGCCGCATCAACACCCTCGCCGGCAGCCGGGGCATCTTCGAGGACTACGCGGGCGTGGTCTCGTCCAGCGGGGGACGCATCTACGTGGAGCCCGACCACGGCGGCCACTCCTGGCGGGACTTCGGTTCGTACCGCAAGGAGTTCGACCACTGGCTGTGGAAGAAGATCGGCGACGACGCCGCGAACAACGGCGGCCACGGGGGCATGGACTACGTCCTCCAGTGGCGCACCGTCCAGCAGATGCGGGCCGGGATCGTCCCCGACATCGACGTCTACGACTCCGCCGCCTGGTGCGCACCGGTACCCCTGAGTGTCATGTCCCTGGCGAAGGAGGGCCGGCCGGTGGCCGTACCGGACTTCACCCGCGGCGACTGGGTCAACCTGCGCCTGGGCCTCGACTCCCGCCCCTCCGACATGCCCCCCGTCGCCTGACGCGCCGACCCGGTCGTTCCCCCTCACCAGGAGCAGAAGACATGAGACATCCCCGCCACTGGGGCACCGCCCTCAGGACCCTGGCCGCGGCCGTGACCGCCGTCGTGGCCCTCTCCCCCGCCTCCGCCTCCGCGCGGGCGGCGTCCTCGGCGCCGGCCGGCCCGGCGGCGCCGAGGACGGAGGTCGCCCTCTCCGCCGTCGACCTCGACGGCCCCGCCATCTCGACCGTGCAGGTCACGGTCAGGAACGCCGGACCCGACCGGCTGCGGTCGCTGAAGGTGTCCTTCGCCGGGCCGGTGGGCTGGGCGGTACAGCCCTCGTCGCAGACCGTGGACGGCACGTTCGCGACCGGCGCCACGGCCCGGGCCACCTTCCGCGTCCAGGTGCCCGAGCGCCGCCCCGGCTTCACCGTCCGCACCTTCACCGCGACGGCGACCTACCGGGGCGGCGACGGCCTGGGCACCGCCACGGGCACCCGCACCGAGCTCAGCGGCACGCCGGTGGCCTCCCTCGCCGCCGCGTACAACAACGTCGCGGTCACGGACGAGGCCGACACCGCGCCGGGCGACTACGACGGGGAGGGCAACAGCTTCTCCGCGCAGAAGCTGGCCGCAGCCGGCCTCACCCGGGGCGGCACCGTCGACGCCCTCGGCGCCCGTCTGACCTGGCCGGACGTCGCTCCCGGCAGCAAGGACAACGTCGCCTCCTCCGGCCAGGCCGTGACCCTCACCGGTTCGGGCGGCAAGCTCGTCTTCCTGGGATCGGGCGTGGGCAGCGGCGCCACCGGCAGCGCCACCGTGCACTACACGGACGGCACCACCGCCTCGGGCACCTTCGGCTTCCCGAACTGGTCCTTCGACCCCGCGAACGCCCACGGGGCGACCCTGGTGGCGTCGAGCGACGGCCGCAACCGGCCGAGCGGCTACGGCAACGCCGGCATCGCGTACCGCGTCTTCGCCCACGCGATCGCCCTCGACCCCGCCAAGGAGGTCTCGTTCGTGGTCCTGCCGGCCAACGCGAACATCCACCTCTTCGCCATGGCGCTCGCGCCGTGACGCGCACGGCACCGACCACCGCCTGACGCGGACGAGGGCCCCGGGGACACCCCGGGGCCCTCGTCCGTGCGGGCGGGTTACTTGACGGATCCCGCGGTCAGTCCGGAGACGACCTTGCGCTCGATGAGGGCGAAGAGGATCACGACGGGGACGATGGCGATGACCGAGCCGGCGAACAGGTAGTTCCACTGGACGGTGTAGTTGCCGATGAAGCTGTTGATGCCGACGGTCAGCGGCTGGCTCTCGGGAACGGTCGAGAGCGTCAGGCCCATCACGAACTCGTTCCACGCGGCGATGAAGGTGAAGATCATCGCGGTCACGACTCCGGGCATCGCCAGCGGAAGGGTGACGCGCAGCAGGGCGCCGCCCCGGCCCAGGCCGTCGATCATGGCCGCCTCCTCCAGCGCCTCGGGGATGGAGGAGAAGTACGCGGTGAGGATCCAGATCGCGAAGGCCAGGTTGAAGGCCGCGTTGCAGAGGATCAGGGTCCAGACGGAGTTGAGCATGCCGAGCTGGTAGAACTCGCGGTAGAGACCGACCAGCAGGGACGTCGGCTGGAACATCTGGGTGACGAGCACCAGGAGCAGGAAGAGCCCCCGGCCGCGGAACCTGATCCGCGCGGTGTAGTACGCGGCGGGGATCGCGACCAGCAGGACGAGCAGGGTGGATCCGGCGGAGACGAGCAGCGTGACGCGCAGGTTGTCCCCGAGGTGCGACTCGCGCCAGACGTCGACGAAGTTGCCCCACGCGAAGGCGCTCGGCAGGTAGCCGGCGTCGCGGAGTTCGTCCGCCGGCCGGAGCGCGGTGACCACCATCTCCACGTACGGGAGCAGGAACACGGCGGCGAGCATCCACGCGACGGCCGCGACGAGCAGTACGCGCGGGCGCGGCAGGCGCGGGACCCGGGGGGATCGCCGGCGCGCTGTGCCGGGCTCGGGGGCGGGGTGTGCCGCGCGGTCGGCGCGGTCGAGGGTCTGCTGTGACATCAGCTCTCCTCCTGGTTCCAGCGGGTGGCCTTGAGGAAGAGGACGACCATCAGCACGACGAGGGCGAAGTTGACGACGGACATCGCCGCCGACTGGCCGATGTCGGCGTTCTTGAGCTGGTACATGAAGACCGTGGTGGTGGCGGTGTCGCTGTCCGGGCCGCCGCGGGTCATGGACCAGATGATCGGGAACGAGTTGAAGACGTTGATCAGGTTGATCACCATGCCGACGAGCAGCGCCGGGCGCAGCAGCGGGAGGGTGATCCGCAGGTACGTCTGCCAGGGGGTGGTTCCGTCGACCCTGGCGGCTTCGTAGACCTCGGCGGGGACGGTCTGGAGCCCGGCGAGCAGGGTGTACGTGGTGAAGGGCAGCGACACGAACACGGCGACGAACATCATCCACGGCCAGGCGGTCGCGGGGTCACCGAGCCAGTCCTTCGGGCCGTCGACGATCCCGAGGTCGGTCATCAGCGTGTTGAGGACGCCGGCCGTGCGGTCGAGCATCCATTTGAAGCCGATCGCGGTCATCACGACCGAGGCGGCCCAGGGCGCGATCAGGGCCCAGCGGGTGAGACGGCGGCCGGGGAACCGCTGGTTGAACAGCTGTGCCAGCGCGAGCGAGAGCACCATGGTGGCGGTGACGACGACGAGCGTCCACACGACGGTGGCGAGGACGACCGAGGGCAGCGCGGGCTCGTCGAAGAGCTGCCGGTACTTGTCGAAGCCGGCCGGGCCGCGGACGAATCCGCTGCTGCTGATCCTCAGGAACGACGTGCGGACCATCTCGAAGACGGGCCAGAGGACGACGAGCACGATGAGGAGGACGGCGGGCCCGATCCAGGGCAGTGGCCCGAGCCGGGCGAGGCCGCCCCGGCCGCGCTTGCGGCCGGGGCGGGCGGGGGGCGTTGTGGGGGACACGAGGGGTGCCTTCCGTGAGGTGCGGAGCCTGCGAGGGGGCGGGGCCTACTGGTCGGCGGCCGCCGCCTCGGCCTTCTTCTGCAGCTCGCCCAGCACCTTCGCGGGGTCGTTCACGGCGGTGCCGCCGCTCTTCTTGATCTCGGCGGACACGGCGTCCCAGGTGGTGTCGCCCAGCGGGTAGAAGACGGCCTTCGGCAGCAGGGCGAAGAAGGGCTCCAGGTCCTTGTGCCTGCCGTTGGAGGTCATCTCCTGGAGGGTGTCCTCGGTGACCGGCATGAGGTTGTACGTCTCGTCGAACTTCAGCGTGTTCTCCTTGGAGTACGCGAAGTCGAGGAACTTCCTGATCTCCTCCTTGTGCCCGTTGTCCTTGAACGCCATCATCCAGTCGGCCACGCCGAGCGTGGACGCGAGCGCTCCGTCCCTGCCGGGGATGGGTGCGACGCCGTAGTCGACCTTGCCGTCCTTCGACATCTGGATGAGCGAGGGGTGGCCGTTGAGCATGGCGGTCTTGCCGGCCGCGAAGTCGGCGAAGGCCGTCTTGCGGTCGGTGGTGGCGGGGTTGGCGTAGGTGAGGCCGGGCTCGACCAGGTTGGTCCTGAGCCAGTCGAACGCCTCTATGTTGGCCGGGCTGTTCAGGGTGTACGCGCCCTGCGCGTCGGTGAAGCCGCCGCCGCTGCCGAGCTCCCAGATGAGGGACTCGCCCTGGGCCTCCTCGGGGCCGAGCGGGAGCGCGTACGGGGTGACGCCGGGCACCTCGGCCTTGATCTTCTCCGCGGCGGCCTTCAGTTCGGCCCAGGTCCTGGGCGCCTCGGTGACGCCGGCCTTCGCGAAGACCGCCTTGTTGTAGAAGAGGGCGCGCGCGGAGGAGACGAACGGGATTCCGTACCGGGTGCCGTCGACCTCTCCGGCCTTCGCGAAGCTGTCGATGAGGTTGGCGCGGGTCTTCTCCGAGAGGACCTCGTCGGCCTTGTAGAGGAGGTCGTCGGCGACCTTGTCGGCGTAGCCGCCGGTCTGGAGGACGTCCGGCACGTTGCCGCTCTGGATCATCGTCTTGACCTGGGCGTCGATGTCGTTCCAGTTGACGACCCGGACGTCGACCTTGATGGTCGGGTTGGCCGCGGTGAAGCGTTCCGCCACGTCGTTCCAGTAGGCGGTCGAGCTGTTGGACGCCTTGTCGCCGTAGTCGGCGGCGACGAGCTTCAGGGTCACGTCCCCGCCGTCCGACGCGCCGCCGCCTCCGCCTCCGCAGGCCGTGAGGGTGAGCACACCGAGGGTGCAGGCCGCCACGAACACGCGCTTCTTCATCGTCAGTTCCGCCTTCGTGTCTTCTCGGCCGGTCACGACGACAGGCCCCGGGGTCGATTTACAGCAAGCTCGCTTGGCGCAAGGATCTGAATGTTCTTTGCGAGTTTCACGCAGTTACGAGCATGCGCTGTGGGCAAAGTAGACAACACGAAGAGTCGGACACAAGGGTCGTTACCTGAAAGATGCGAACCCCGGGAGCCCGGACATCGGCCCCTCGGGGGTCCGGCGTCGGCCTCTCGGGGGCGCAGGCATCGGCCCCTCGGGGGGGCATCCGGAGAATCCCGCGGCGGAAAAGCCGCGTGCCCGCCTCCCGTCGGTGACGGGAGGCGGGCACGTGGGCGGAGCGGGCGGGCGGCCGGCCGGGGGAAGGGCCGCTCGACGGAAGGGTCAGACGGTGACGACCTCGATCCCCGCCTCGGCGAAGCGCGCGGCCATGTCGGGGGCCAGGCCCGCGTCGGTGACGAGCACGTCGACGCGGTCGAGACCGCAGATGCGGGCGAACGCCCGCTGGCCCACCTTGGTCGAGTCCGTCGCGAGGACGACCTTCCGGGCCCGCTCGGCGAAGAGCCGGCTGATGCCGGCCTCGTCCTCGTGCCGGGTCATCACTCCGAGCTGCGGATCCACGCCGTCGACACCGAGGACCGCGATGTCGAGCACCACCTGGTTCAGCACCCCCTCGGTGAGCGGGCCCACCAGCTCGTACGTCTGCGGCCGGGCCACTCCCCCGGTGACGACGATCTTGAACTGCGGGCGCACCGCCAGCTCGCCGGCGATGTTGAGCGCGTTGGTCACCACGGTGTACTGCGGACCCGTGCGGGCCTCGTGCCGCTCCCCCGCGCCGTTGCCCGCGCGCAGTGCCAGCGCGCGGGCCACCTCCGTCGTGGTGGTGCCGCCGTTGAGCCCGACGACGTCCCCCTCCGCCAGGAGCTCGACCACCGCCGTCGCGATCCGCTGCTTCTCCGACGTGCGCCGCGAGGACTTGTAGCGCAGCGGAAGCTCGTACGAGACGCCGTGCGCCATCGCCCCGCCGCGCGTCCGGACCAGGAGCTTCTGCTCGGCCAGCTCGTCGAGGTCGCGCCGGATGGTGGCGGGCGACACGGCGACCGCGACGGCGGCCTCCTCCACGTCGAGCTTGCCGTCGGCCGCGAGCAGCTCCAGCAGCCTGCTCCATCGCTCCTGCTTGGACACGTGCCACATCCTTCTGGGTCCCGGACTCGTTCGCTCCCTCACGGGATGCGCGAAATCGATCGTAACCGCGCGGTCCGCGCACACCGGCGGGCCGCCGGTTCCCCGTCCACCGACGGCTTCCACGCGCCTCGGCCTCTGGACTCCGGGGCCACCCCCGCCGATACTTCGATCAGCCTTACTGTTCTGACAAGCTCAATATGAGCGGTAAACACGCAGAATCACGCATACGAGGGTGAGAGTGTCATGACCCGAAGTACCCGCCCCTCACCCCCGGCGCACTCCGCCGGGCCCCGCTCCCGCGCGCTGGACGACCGGGGGTGCGTCCTCGGGCTCGACGTGGGCGGCACCGGCATGAAGGGGGCCGTCTTCGACTCCGGGATGCGGCCGCTCGGCTCGGTGCGCCGGCCGACCCCCCGCGCCGAGGGGCACGGGGCCGTGGTCGACGCCGTCGCCGACGCCCTGGAGGAGCTCGGCCGGACCGCGGCGGAGCTCGGCCTCCCCCTGCGTCACACCGGGGTCGTGGTCCCCGGGATCGTCGACGACGACCTCCAGCGGGCCGTGTGGTCGGCCAACCTCGGCTGGCGCGACCTGCCCCTGGCTGCGCTCCTGCGGGAACGCACCGGGCAGTCCGTGACGCTGGGCCACGACGTACGCGCCGGGGGGGCGGCCGAGGGGGTCCTCGGGGCCGCGCGAGGCGCCCGCGACACCCTCTTCGTGGCGATCGGCACCGGCATCGCCGCCGCCGTCGTCAGCGACGGCAGGCCGGTCCGGGCCGGCGGGTACGCCGGAGAGCTCGGCCATGTCGTCGTCGAGCCCGGCGGTGAACCGTGCGCGTGCGGCGGAAGGGGGTGCCTGGAGACGGTGGCCTCCGCGTCCGCCGTCGCGGCCGCCTACACCGCCCGCACCGGACGGCGGGTGGCGGGCGCGGCCGACGTCGCGGCCCTGACGGAGCGGGGCGACCCCGTGGCCCGGGCGGTGTGGAACCGGGCGGCCGAGGCCCTGGCGTGCGCGCTGGCGACCGCCGTCTCCCTCTTCGCGCCCCGGACGGTGGTGGTCGGGGGCGGGCTCGCCGAGGCCGGGCGGCTCCTGCTCGATCCGGTGGAGGCCGCGCTCGCCGCACGCCTGACCTTCCAGCACCACCCGGTCCTGCTGCGGGCCGCGCTCGGGGACCGGGCCGGCTGCCTCGGCGCGGGCCTCCTCGCCTGGGAGGCGGCCGGGTTCACCGCTCCCGCCGCACCGGCCGGAGCGGTGGTGTCATGATCCTCACCGTCACGCTCAACGCCGCCCTGGACGTCACCTGGCACGTCGAACGCCTGACGCCCCGCTCCTCGCACCGCGTCGAGGCCGCACGCGAACGCGCGGGCGGCAAGGGGGTCAACGTGGCCCGCGTGCTCTCCTTCCTCGGACACGCCCCGATCGCCACCGGCCTCGCCGGCGGACCTACCGGCCGCCTGATCCGGGACGGGCTCCGCGCCGCCGGGATCCGCGACGAGTTCGCCGAGGTGGCCGGTGAGTCGCGGCGCACCCTCGCCGTCGTCTCCCGCGAGGACGGCGACGCCACCGTCTTCAACGGGCAGGGGCCGAGGGTCACCGCGGCCGAGTGGACCGCCTTCCGCCACCACTACGCGACGCTCCTCCCCGGCGTGCGCGTGGTCGTGCTGAGCGGCAGCGTCCCGCCGGGCCTGCCCGGCGACGCCTACGCACAGCTGATCCGCGCGGCGGCGGAGGCCGGGGCGGCCACCGTGCTCGACACCAGCGGGCCGGCGCTGACGCGCGCCCTGGCAGCGGGCCCCGATGTCGTCAAGCCCAACGCGGACGAGCTCGCCGCGGCCACGGGCCGACCGGACCTGCCCAGCGCCGCCGCGGCGGTGCGCGCCCTGGGCGCCCGCGCGGTGGTCGCGTCCGCCGGGCCCGAGGGACTGCACGCCCTCACGGCCGAAGGGGCCTGGGCGGCGGTTCCCCCCGAGCGGCTCTCGGGCAACCCCACCGGGGCGGGCGACGCCTGTGTGGCGGCGCTGGCGGCGGGTCTGGCGGCCGGCACCCCTTGGGCCGACACCCTGCGGGAGGCCGTGGCCGTGTCGGCGGCGGCGGTGCCGTGCCCGGTGGCGGGGGACGTCGACGCGGGAGTGTACGAGCGCTTCCGGCGGCAGGTGCGGGTCGAGAGCCTGTCCCCGACGGTTCGGAGCCGCCCCTGACCGAGGACCCCTCACCCTTCCCTTGCTCATTAATGCTCGAAGCGCAGCTATTTCAATCAACTCTTGACTTCACTGATGCGCGTAGCACAGCATGGGACAGCATCAGCTCCTCCGTCGAGGGCCCTTGAGAAGAAGGAACCCGCGTGACCACCTCCGAAACCTCCCGCACGTCCATCGAGATCGACTCCCAGCCGGCGGTCTGGCGGCGGACGGTCGACGCCGTCTCCGGCCACGCCGCCGCGCTGCCGCGGCGTGGCGAGCGCGTGGCCGTGGTGGGCTGCGGCACGTCCTGGTTCATGGCCCACGCCTACGCGCAGCTGCGGGAGGCGGCCGGCCACGGCGAGACCGACGCCTTCGCCGCCTCCGAGTTCCCGCACGGGCGCCGTTACGACCGGATCCTCGCCATCAGCCGGTCCGGCACGACCACCGAGGTCCTCGACCTGCTGGGCCGGGTGCGGGGAACGGTGCCCACGAGCGCGATCACCGCGGACCCGGACACCCCCGTGATGACCGCCGCCGACGCGGTGGTGGTGCTCGACTTCGCCGACGAGGAGTCGGTGGTCCAGACGCGGTTCGCCACCACGGTGCTGGTCCTGCTCCGCGCCCACCTGGAGGCGGAGGGCACCCCGCCCCCGGGGGTCGGTCCGGTCGAGCGGGCGGTACGGGACGCCCGGCGGGCCCTCGACCTCCCCCTCGGTCCGGAGCTGACCGGCGCCGGCCAGTTCACCTTCCTCGGCACCGGCTGGACCTACGGACTCGCCCAGGAGGCCGCCCTGAAGATGCGTGAGGCGGCGGGCGCGTGGACCGAGGCGTACCCCGCCATGGAGTACCGGCACGGGCCCATCAGCATCACCCGCCCCGGGCGCGTCGCCTGGCTCTTCGGCACCGCGCCGCAGGGGCTCGCCGACGACGTCGCCCGGGTCGGCGGCCACTTCGTCTCCGCCTCCGGCGACACGGACGACGCCCTCGACCCCCTCGCCGATCTGGTCATCGCCCAGCGGCTGGCCGTCCACCTCGCCCTGGCGAGCGGTCAGAACCCGGACACGCCCAGGAACCTGACGCGCTCCGTCATCCTCCAGGACTCCCCCGCGTAAGCGCGGCGCTCAACCCCCTGGCCGGCGGGTACCGGCGGCGACTGTGCCGGCACCCGCCGCGGACGACGCCGTCCACGGGACGGCGCCCCACCGCTCTGTGGAGAACCCTCATGCCCCTCGTCCCCACCGATGACATCATCGGTCCCGCGTCCGCCGGCAACCGCGGCGTCGGCGCCTTCAACGTCGTGCAGATCGAGCACGCCGAGGCCATCGTCGCCGGAGCCGAACGGGCCGGGCTCCCCGTCGTCCTGCAGATCAGCGAGAACACCGTCCGCTACCACGGCGCGCTCGCCCCGATCGCGGCCGCGTCGCTGTCCCTCGCCGGCACCGCCTCCGTGCCCGTCGCCGTGCATCTGGACCACGCCGAGTCGGCCGAACTCGTCCACGAGGCCGTCGCGCTCGGCTTCAGCTCGGTGATGTTCGACGCGTCCCGGCTCCCGTACGGGGCCAACGTGGCCGCCACCCGCATGATCACCGACCACTGCCACCGCGCCGACGTCTGGGTCGAGGCCGAACTCGGCGAGGTCGGCGGCAAGGACGGCGCCCACGCCCCCGGCGTCCGCACGGACCCCGAGGAGGCCCGCGCCTTCGCCGCCGCGACGGCCGTCGACGCGCTGGCCGTCGCCGTGGGCAGCTCGCACGCCATGCTCACCCGCGACGCGGTCCTCGACCTGGATCTCATCACCCGCCTCCGGAACACCCTCGCCATACCCCTCGTCCTGCACGGCTCCTCGGGCGTCGGCGACGAGGACCTGGTGAAGGCCGTCGCCGCCGGCATGACGAAGGTGAACATCTCCACGCACCTGAACCGGCTCTTCACCCGCACGATCCGGGAACGGCTGGCGGAGACCCCGGGCGTCGCCGACCCCCGCAGATACCTCGGGCCGGCCCGCGAGGCGGTGGCCGCCGAGGTCGCCCGGCTCCTCGGCGTACTCGCCGGACCCTGACGGAGACCCCACGAGGGCCCGGCCGCACCTGCGGCCGGGCCCCGCGTCGTACCGGCTCCCATCCGACCGGGGCGGTCGGGGAGAGAGGGGACAGCGGCCGGAACGGCAGGGCGTACGGCGGTTCCCGGGGCGCGGCGCCGGCGTCGGGGTGAGCGCGTCGCACCGGATTCTCCGGTCCCCTCACCTCCGGCGCGTAGGTTAAGTTAGGCTTACCTAAGTTGGTACTCGCCCCCACTCCCCTGGAGCACCCATGCGGCTTCGCACTGCCCGTGACACGCGGCCGACCCCTGCCGAGCGGATGCGGTCGATCATCACGGTGGCCCGCTCCATGACCGTGGTGACCGACGGCCACCGGCACGAGGTCCACACCGTCGACGGCACGCCCGCGATGGGCCGCATCCACCTCCACGAGCCCACCGGCGACCTGGAGCGGGACGGGGCTCCGCGCATCCCCCTCCGCGTCGAGCTCACCGACATCGCACCCACGCCCGTGCGCGACCGCGTGCGCGCCCGTGTGACCCTCACCGGGCTCGTCGCCTCCGCCTACGGCGCGGAGTCGAGCGCGAGCACGTGCATGTTCCTCGGGCAGGCGGTCCTGGAGGACGCCGAGGGGCGCACCTACGTCCCCCTGAGCCAGTTGACGGCGGCGGACCCGGATCCCCTCGCGGGGTGCGAGGCGGCGATGCTCCACCACCTCGTCGCCGACCACCCCGATCTGGTCACCCGGCTGCTCCGCCTCGCCTCCTCGGGGCTCAAGCGCGATCTCGTGCGCGCCCTGCCGCTCGCGATCGACCGCTACGGCATCACCCTCCGCCTCGAACGCGAGGCCGGCCAGCACGACGTGCGGCTGCCGTTCCCCACGCCGCTCGCGGACGTCGACCAGGTCGGCCCCCGCATCCGCGCGCTGCTGACGACGGCGCGCCGCGCGTCCCACTCCCGCCTGTTCGCCTGACTGCGCGTCAGCGGGGCGAACGGCCCGTCGTGGCGCACGCCTTGACGGTGATGTGATGTACGTCACGTCACACCTCAGCCGCTAGGCAGCTCACGGACACAAACTAAGGTTAGCCTTACCTCAATTCGTCGGCTCGTCACGGGCCGGCGGGCCGAGGTCCCACCGATCCGTCTTGTCCGCAGGGAGTCCCGTTGAGCACGCATGGCACCGTCGTCCCCACCGGGCCGAACGCGGCGGAGCACGTGCGCACCGTCCTGGCGCGCGCGGTCTCGCTGTCCCTCAGGACCGCCGGGCAGGAGTACGACCTGATCGGCATGCACGCCGTCGGCCCCGACGGAACGGTCATCCTCCGGCTCCAGGACGGCACTTCGCCGCTCCACCCCGCCGAGGCGCCCGTCGCCGGCCAGGCGGCCGTGCTGGAGTTCACCGACATCGCCCCGACCCCGGTCCGCAGCCGCGTCCGGGCGAGGGTGACCGTCGTCGGCCGCCTCGCCGCGGCGGACGGCGGCGATCTGCGCCTGGAGGCCACCCACGTCCGGCTGGGCACCCCGTCGGGGACGGTGGACGTCGCGCCCGGGGAGCTGGCCCGGGCGGAGGCCGACCCTCTCGCCGTCGAGGAGGCCGGTCTGCTGACGCATCTCGTGGACGCGCACGGCGACACGACGCGTCAGCTCCTCGACCTGGCCGGGCACCGGGTTCCCCCCGTCGTCGCCCGGGCGCTGCCGTACGCCCTGGACAGCCGCTCGATCACGCTGCGCTGCGAGTACCCGGGCGGCCACTGCGACCTCCGTCTGCTCTTCCCCGCGCCGGCCCGAAACGCCACGGAGGCGGGCGAGCGGATCATGCAGTTGCTCTCGGAGCCGTGTCCGTGCCACCAGCACTCCCGTACGCGCTCCCACCCCTGACCGGACCGCTCCGCCTCGTCCGCTCGCCGGCCGGCGCACCGCCCGTGCGCCTGCCACCCAGACCAGTTCAGTTCAGTTCAGTTCAGTTCAGTTCCGCAGGCTCGATCACGAGCCGGTTCGCCGGGGAGGGACCCTTCATGGGCTTGCCTGTCATCGAGTCCTATCCCATGCCGGACCGGGCCGCCCTCCCCCACTCGTGCGCCTCCTGGACCGTCGACCCCGCCCGGGCCGCGCTGCTCGTCCACGACATGCAGCACCACTTCGTCCGGGCCTTCCCCGCGGGCCGCTCGCCGGTCGTGGAACTGGTCGAGAACATCGCCGCGCTGCGGGAGCTCGCGGGCACGCTCGGCATGCCGGTCGTCTTCACGGCCGAACCCGCCGGCCAGTCACCGGGCCGGCGCGGCCTCGTGGCCGACGTGTGGGGTCCCGGCATCGGGGACGACCCCGAGGAGTCCGCCTTCGTCGCGCCGCTCGTCCCCCGCACCGGCGAGCACGTGCTGCCCAACCTGCGCCCCAACGCCTTCCTCCGCAGCCACCTCGGCCGCGTGCTCCGCGAGGAGGGCCGCGACCAGCTCGTCGTCTGCGGCGTCTACGCCCACCTCGGCGTCCTGCTGACCGCGGCGGACGCCTTCATGAACGACATCCAGCCCTTCGTCGTCGCCGACGCCGTGGCGGACTTCTCCGCCGAGGAGCACGCCATGGCCCTGCGCTGGGCCGCGCGCAGCGGCGTGGTCTGTACGACCGACGCCCTCCTGCGCGACCTGCTGCTCGGCCGTGTCCCGCGCGACGCCTGACGACACATCCCCCCTTCCAACCGCATTTCGACAACAGGAGACGGACGAACATGGCCCTACGGGTCGCGGTGGCCGGAGCCAGTGGCTACGCCGGCGGAGAGATCCTGCGTCTGCTCAGCTCGCACCCCGAGGTGGAGATCGGCACCGTCACCGCGCACAGCAGCGCGGGCCGGACACTCGGGGAAGCACACCCGCAAGCGAACAGCCTCGCCGACCGGGTGCTGAAGGACACCACGGCGGAGCACCTCTCCGGGCACGACGTGGTCTTCCTCGCCCTGCCGCACGGACAATCAAGCGCCCTGGCGGCCGAGTTGACGCCCGGCACCCTCGTCATCGACTGCGGCGCCGACTTCCGCCTGCGCGATCCGGCCGCCTGGCAGCGGTTCTACGGCTCCGCGCACGCGGGCACCTGGCCGTACGGACTCCCCGAACTCCCGGGCGCCCGCGACGAACTCAAGGGCGCCACCCGCGTCGCCGTCCCCGGCTGCTTCCCCACCGCCGTC
This sequence comes from Streptomyces sp. NPDC004435, assembly GCF_042873895.1. Taxonomy (NCBI): domain Bacteria; kingdom Bacillati; phylum Actinomycetota; class Actinomycetes; order Kitasatosporales; family Streptomycetaceae; genus Streptomyces; species Streptomyces sp. NPDC004435. The sequence continues at coordinate 237,076 of NZ_JBIAMB010000015.1, forward strand.
ACCCTGGCACTGCTCCCCGCCTTCACGCACCGCCTGGTGGAACCCGAGGCCGTGATCGTCGCGGCCAGCGGCACCTCGGGCGCCGGGCGGGCGCTCCGCCCCCATCTGCTCGGCGCCGAGGTGATGGGGTCGATGACGCCGTACGGGGTCGGCGGCGGCCACCGGCACACCCCCGAACTCACCCAGAACCTCTCGCTGGTGGCCGGCGAGCACGTGACCGTGTCCTTCACGCCCACGCTCGCCCCCATGCCGCGCGGCATCCTCGCCACCTGCTCGGCCCGGCTCCGGCCCGGCGCCGCCCACCCGAGCGAGGAGGAGGTGCGCGCCGTCTACGAGGCGGTCTACGCCGACGAGCCGTTCGTCCGCGTGCTCCCGCCCGGACGCTGGCCCTCCACCGCCTCGGTCCTCGGCTCCAACACCGCCCAGCTCCAGGTGGCCGTGGACCCGGAGGCGCGCCGCCTGATCTGTGTGAGCGCGATCGACAACCTGACCAAGGGCACGGCCGGCGGCGCGGTGCAGTGCATGAACGTCGCCCTCGGCCTGCCGGAGCACCTGGGCCTGCCCACGGACGGAGTGGCCCCGTGAACGGACACCTCCCCCCGTCCGAGAGGCGGGGGACGACGACGAGGCCAAGGACCCCGCACCACGCGGGCACAGAAGCGAACGGAGAGGCACTGTGACCGTCACCGCTGCCCAGGGGTTCCTCGCGAGCGGCGTGGCCGCCGGGATCAAGGAGTCCGCCGCCCCCGATCTCGCCCTGGTGGTGAACCGGGGACCGTCCCGCGCCGCCGCCGGAGTGTTCACCTCCAACCGCGTACAGGCGGCGCCGGTCCGCTGGTCCCGGCGCGTCCTCGCCGACCGGCGGGTCTCCGCCGTCGTCCTCAACTCCGGTGGGGCCAACGCCTGCACCGGCGAGGCGGGCGCGCTCGACACCAGGACCATGGCGGAGCGTACGGCGGACGCGGTGGGCGTGGGCCCGGACGAGGTCGCCGTCTGCTCCACCGGCCTGATCGGCGTCCGGCTGCCCATGGACCGCGTCGAGGCCGGCATAGCCACCGCGGCGGACGCGCTGTCGCCGCTCGGCGGCGGGGCGGCCGCCCGGGCCATCATGACGACGGACTCGGTGCACAAGACCGCCGCCGTCGCGCGGTCCGGATGGACGGTCGGCGGCATGGCGAAGGGCGCGGGCATGCTCGCACCCGGACTCGCCACCATGCTCGTCGTCCTCACCACGGACGCCGACGCGGACGACGCGCTGCTCGACTCCGCGCTGCGCTCCGCCGTACGCACCACCTTCGACCGGGTGGACTCGGACGGCTGCATGTCCACCAACGACACCGTCCTGCTGCTCGCCTCGGGCGCCTCGGGCGAGGTCCCGGACCCGGGTGAGTTCGCCGAGGCCGTGCACGCCGTCTGCGCCGACCTGGCGCGGCAGCTCGTCGCGGACGCCGAAGGGGCGTCGAAGGAGATCGAGATCGAGGTGGTCGGCGCCGCCACCGAGGACGACGCCGTCACCGTCGGCCGCTCTATCGCCCGGAACAACCTCCTCAAGTGCGCGCTGCACGGGGAGGACCCCAACTGGGGCCGGGTGCTCTCGGCGATCGGCACGACGGACGCCGTCTTCGACCCCGACCGGCTGGACGTGGCGATCAACGGCGTCTGGGTGTGCCGGGACGGCGCGGCGGGCGAGCCCCGCGAGAAGGCGGTCCTCTCCGGACGCCGGATCACCGTCACGGTCGACCTGCGCGCCGGTGAAGCGTCGGCGGTCGTCTGGACCAACGACCTCACGGCCGAGTACGTCCACGAGAACAGCGCCTACAGCTCGTGAGCGGGAGGGGGACACAGATGGGTACGACAGTCGCCCGCCCGGTCGCGCAGGCCGCGCCTCCGACCGCGGCGCCGTCCTGGCGCGAGGAGCTCAGGGGCCGCACGGTCGTCGTCAAGTTCGGCGGCAACGCCATGGTGGACGGATCGCTCCTGGAGGCGTTCGCCCGCGATGTCGTGGAGCTGTGGCGGGCCGGTCTGCGGCCGGTCGTGGTGCACGGGGGCGGCCCCCAGATCAGCGCCATGCTCGACCGGCTCGGCCTGGAGTCCCGCTTCGAGGCGGGGCTGCGGGTGACGACGCCGGAGACCATGGACGTCGTCCGGATGGTCCTGACGGGCCGCATCCAGCGCGAGCTCGTCGGCGTGATCAACGCCCACGGCCCGCTCGCCGTGGGCATGTCGGGCGAGGACGCGCACACGCTCACCGCCGTGCGGCGCCGGGCCGAGGTCGACGGACGCCTCGTGGACATCGGTCTGGTGGGCGAGGTCGTGTCCGTGGCCCCGGACACCGTGAGGGCCTTACTGCATCAGGGCCGCATCCCGGTCGTCTCCCCGGTCGCGCGCGGCGACGACCGCCAGATCTACAACGTCAACGCCGATCTCGCGGCCTCGGCGCTCGCGATCGCCCTGGGCGCCGACCGGCTCGTGGTGCTCACCGACGTCCAGGGGCTGTACGCGGACTGGCCGCACAGCACCGAGGTCATCGGGCGGCTGACCGCCGCCGAGCTGGCCGGGCTGCTGCCGGGCCTCGCGAGCGGCATGCTCCCGAAGATGGAGGGCTGCCTGCGGGCCGTACGGGCGGGCGTGGGCAGGGCGCAGGTCATCGACGGCCGGGTGCCGCACGCGCTCCTCCACGGCATCACGTCCGAGAACGCCCCCGGCACGACGGTCGTGCCGGACGAGACGACAGGGCCGGCCGGGCCCCGCTCCGAGGAGGACCGCGCATGACCCCCGACACCACGACGCCGCCGCTCGCCGACCGGTGGCGCGCGGCCCTGATGGACACCTACGGCACTCCCCCGCTGGCCCTCGTCAGGGGCGAGGGCAGCACGGTGTGGGACGAGTCCGGGCGCGCGTACACCGACTTCACCGGCGGGATCGCCGTCAACGCCCTCGGGCACGCCCATCCGGCGTTCGTCGCGGCCGTCCACGACCAGGCCGCCCGGCTCGGGCACGTGTCGAACCTGTTCGTCTCCGAGCCGCCCGTCGCGCTCGCGGAGCGGCTCCTGGAGCTGCTGGGCGGCGGGCCGGACCGCGGGGGGAGGGTGTTCTTCGCGAACTCGGGGACCGAGGCGGTCGAGGCCGCCTTCAAGATCGCCCGCAGGACGGGGCGTCCCCATCTGGTCGCGGCCGAGGGCGGATTCCACGGGCGCACCATGGGGGCGCTCGCGCTCACCGGCCAGCCGGCCAAGCGCGCCCCCTTCCTGCCGCTGCCGGGCGAGGTGACCCACGTCCCCTTCGGTGACGTGGCGGCGCTCCGCGCGGCCGTCACGGAGCGGACGGCGGCCCTGGTGCTCGAACCGGTCCAGGGCGAGGGCGGGGTCCTCCCGGCGCCCGAGGGCTATCTGCGGGCCGCCCGCGAGATCACCCGTGCCACGGGCAGTCTCCTCGTCCTCGACGAGGTGCAGACCGGCATCGGACGGACCGGCCGCTGGTTCGCGCATCAGGCGGACCCCGCGGTGGACCCGGACGTGGTCGTGCTGGCCAAGGGCCTCGGCGGCGGGCTGCCGATCGGCGTCGCGGTCGCCTTCGGCCCGGCCGCCGGCCTGCTGACCCCCGGTCAGCACGGCTCCACCTTCGGCGGCAATCCCCTGGCCTGCGCGGCCGGGCTCGCCGTCCTGGACACCATCGAGAAGGAAGGGCTCCTCCCCCGGGTCGCCCGGGTCGGGGCCCGGCTGCGGCACGGCATCGAGGCACTGGGGCATCCCCTGGTCCGTGAGGTGCGGGGGGCGGGGCTGCTCCTGGGCGTCGTCCTCGCGGAGCCGGTCGCCGAGCGGTGCCGGCGAGCGGCGCAGGCCGCCGGGTTCCTGGTGAACGCGGCGGGCCCCGCCGTCGTCCGGCTGGCCCCCGCCCTGACCCTGGAGGAGGAGCAGGCCGACGCCCTGCTCTCGGCCCTGCCCCGGATCCTCGACGCCTCGGCGGACGGCGACATCTGACACCGGTCGCGCGGGGCGGGCCGTGTCCCACGGCCGACCCCGCGCGGACGACCACGCGGCCCCTCACCGGACGGAAGAGATCGTCCGGTGAGGGGCCGTCGGCATGGGGCCGGGGGTCCCCGCGGGTGCTACCCGCAGGGGCCGCCCGGGTAGTCGTCGGTCTCCGGGGCGCCCGCCGTCCGCATGCGGCGCAGGACTTCCGGGAGGAGCCGGTCGTCGACGTCGACCGGGAGGTTGGCGTGGCGGTCGAAGACCATGGTCTCGTCCGCGCCGGTGTGCCAGATGACCCAGCGCGGCGGAGCGGTGGGGGTCTCCCACAGAGCGGCGAAGCGCTCCGGAACGTTTCCGCGGTCGCTCACGGCTTGGCCTCCCCCGTCGTCTCGCGTCCGTCGACGAAGGTCGACACGACCTCGATCCCACCGATCCGGGAGGGGTCGACGCGCCGCGGATCGTCACCCAGCACCACGAGGTCGGCGCGCCTCCCCGGGGCGAGGACGCCCGCGGTGTCGTCCCAGCGACAGGCGTACGCGCCGGCGACGGTGTAGGCGTGCAGCGCCTCGTCCACGGTGATGGCCTCGTCCGGCCCGATCGGCCGGCCGGAGACGGAGGCGCGCTCGACCATGAACTGGATCGCGCGCAGCGGGGAGCCGTCCGTGACGGGCCGGTCGGAGCTGCCGACGAGGGTCACCCCGTGGTCGAGGAAGCCGCGACCCCGGTACATCCAGGGCGCCCGGCGCTCCCCCATGATCGTGGCGTAGTCGTCGCCGAAGTAGCGCAGGAAGTTGGGCTGGACCACGGCGCTGACGCCGAGCCGGGCGAAGCGCGGGAGCTGGTCGGGACGGATCAGCCCGGCGTGCTCGATGCGGTGACGGGCGTCGGGGCGGGGACGTGCCTTCTGCGCCTGTTCCAGGGCGTCGAGGGCGAGGTCGGCCGCGCGGTCGCCGATGGCGTGCACGGCGAGCTGCCAGCCGCCGAGGTGGCCGTCGACGATGAGGTCGGTGAGCCGCTCGGGGTCGTCCTGGAGCTGACCGGTGTGCTCCATCCCCTCGTACGGCTCGGTGAGGGCGGCGGTCCGGGCCATCATGCCGCCGTCGGTGTAGATCTTGAGCGCGCCGACGGAGAGCCAGTCGTCGCCGAAGCCGGTGCGCAGCCCGAGGTCGAGCGCCCGCGGTATGCCGTCGTGCGCGTGGGCGCGGGACGGCTTGAGGGTGTCGCCGCCGGGCATGAGCTGGACCCGCAGGGGCAGCCGGCCCTCGTCGCGCAGGAGCTGGTACGCGCCGAGCTCGACGGCGCTGTGCCCGAGCAGCCCGCCGCCGATGCCGGCCTCGGCGCAGGCCGTGATGCCCTCCGCGAGGCAGGCGCGGCCCGCGTGCTCGATGGCGTCGGCGAGCTCGGCCTGGGAGTACGGCAGCCGCAGCTTCCGTACGGCACCCATGGCGCCCTCCACCAGGAGGCCGTCCTCGTGGGGGACGTCGCCCGGGAGCAGGTCGAGCACCGCGGTGTTGACGACGCAGGCGTGGCCGGAGTCGTGCATGAGGAAGATCCGGCGGCCGTGGCCGACCCGGTCCAGTTCGCCGGCGGTCAGGTGCCGGCCGAGGGCCCGCTGGTCGTATCCGCCGATGCTGACCCAGGCGCCGGGCGGGCCCCCGCGCGAGACCGCGTCCTCCACGGCCCGCAGGACGTCCTCGACGCGGGTGAGCCCGGCGATGCTGGGGGTGCGCGCCTTCAGGCCCGCCCACGAGAGGTGTACGTGGCTGTCGATGAACCCCGGCAGCACGGTGGCTCCTTGGAGGTCGATGACCTCCCGCGCGGGCAGCGAGGTCACGGCCTCGTCCACACCGACGACGCGGCCGCTCCAGATGCCCAGGTCGTGGGCGACCGGATGGTCCGGGTCCATGGTGATGATGTTCGCGTTCGTCAGCCTCGTACAGAGCATCATGGGCTGTCCGTCCTAACGGGGTTCGGCCATCACGGCTTCGGACGACCGGCCGCGCCCCTCACCGTCCTCGGGCGCGAACCTTTTGGGTGCGGCGGGGATCATGAGGGGGGTGCCGGTTTCGGGGTCGTCGATGATGCGGCAGGCGAGGCCGAAGACGTCTTCGACGAGTGCGGCGGTCATGACGTCGGCGGGGGCGCCTTCGGCGGCGATGGT